>DIMS01000115.1 GCA_002425685.1 Synergistaceae bacterium UBA5560
GCACGGCTCCCCCTCTTCTGCATGTCTCTTCGGTCGCTGTCTTCAATGTGTCGCTCTTTTCGCGCTGCCGTTCGGATTCGGCGGTATGTGGAGGAAGGCGCCCTACTTGACGCTGTAGGATTTGCTTCCCCACTGTTTCCCCTTGAGAGGCGTTCCCGACACGAGTTCCACAAAACGGCTCAGGCATTTGGGGCACTTGAGTCCCGTCGGTTTTTTGTCCTCCACGTCGAACTGGTGGCCACAGGAAATACACCGGAACGTCCGCATACCGCACGTCACCTCCCCGCGTTACAGAATCGTCTTTCCGCAAAAATTATAGCTTTCCCGGGAGGCAAAGAAAAGCCCCCGTCGCCCGCCGATGCGCTTTGAAACGTCTGCGATCAGAGAAAAAGCAGGCCGAGAAGCAGGGCGAGGAGGAGCGAGGGGAGCATGTTCACCACCCGGATCGCCTTGATCTCCAGGATGGAGATACCGAGCCCGAGCAGCAGCAGGCCTCCCACGGCACTTACCTCGTTGATGAGAGGTTCCGAGAGGGTCGACTGGAGTGCACCTGCGAAGAGCGTGAGCGCTCCCTGGTAGAGAAAAAGGGGCACGCTCGCCAGGAGGACGCCCGCGCCGAGAGAAGCGGCGAGAGCGATGGAGGCGATGCCGTCCAGCAGGGATTTGGCCATGAGGAGGTTCGGAAATCCCCCGAGTCCTTCTTCGATGGCGCCGAGAATTGCCATGGAGCCCGTGCAGAAGAGGAGCGACGTGGTGACGAATCCCTCGACGAACTTGTCGTCCCGGGAACCGATGCGGCGTTTCACTCCCTCGGCGAGACGGTGGAGCACGCCGTCCAGGTCGCAGAGTTCGCCCAGCAGGGAGCCGCCCACGATGCTGAAGATGAGAATGAGGAAGTTCTGTGTTTTAGTGGCCATGTGGATGCCCAGGAAGAGCGTGAAGAGTCCGATGGCCTGAAAGGTGATGGTGCTGAAACGTTCGGGGAGTCTGGAATGGGCCGAAAGGCCGAGAAGGCCGCCGAGAAGGACGGCGAGTGCGTTCGTGAGGCTTCCCAAGGCTGGAATGTGTTCCAGAAATGCGGTCATGAAGAAATCCTCCCCGGAGTGAATGGATGGCGCGCCCTCGCCTCTTCCCCCGGAGAGTACCCTGCGGAGAGGTTTTTCTCTGGGCGGAAAGAGCACGGAAGCGCCGCGAACGCTGATGAGTATAGCCCGGAATGTCCCTTTTGGAGAAGGGCGGAAAATTCCGGAAGGAAAGAGTCCCCCCGCTTTGTCGGGAAAAAGGATCAGAGGAGGGGGAAGACGTGGCGGAAGATGAGATAGGTGCCAAGGAGGAGGAAAATGCCTCCCGTGACGACCCGGGAGAGCTTTTCCACCGAGGAGAAGGTGAGGAGGAGCGTTGCGGCGGAGTGAATGCCCTTGCCGAGCAGGGCCGCTGCGGCGATGACGGGAAGCCCCGTGCCGACACCGTAGAAGAGGGGCAGGAGAAACGGCGAGGAATGCTCCACCGCCAGAGGGACGAGGGCGCCGAAGAAAAGCGCCGCTGCCACGGGGCAGAGGGCCAGGCCGAAGAGGACTCCCAGCAGAAAAGCGCCTCCCGCGTTCCGGGAAAAACGGAGGGATTCCGTTTTGCCGGACCAGGGAAACGAAAGAGGGACGAGGTCGAGAAGAAACACGCCGACGATGAGCAGGAGTGGTCCCGCGAGCTTGTTCATGGAGCGCTGGAGCAGCCCGGAAAGGCCGGGAACTGCCAGGATGCCCGTGACGACCGCCACGCCGAGGAAAACCGTCACGGCGGTTCTGCCCGCCACGTAGGCTGCGCCGGAGACGAACATGTCCCGTTTCGTGCGCTGTACTCCCCCTTGGACGAGATAGGCCACGGCGGCCACGTTCGTCGCAAGCGGGCAGGGGCTGATCGAGGTGAGAATGCCCAGCCACAGGGCGCCCCCCAGGGCGAGAAGGAAGGGCGTCATGAACCGTTCCCCCGTCGGAGCATGGTATCGAGTTCATCCTGCAGGTAGGTCCGAAATGCGGCAGGGTCGGAGGCCAGTTCCCACACTGCGGAGAGGTTTTTCCACTCCGTGAGGGCTCCCGAGGCGTCGTACCGGGCGAGCACGAGCGAGGTGGTGAAGATCTGGAACGTCTCGATGAAGCAGCCGTTTTCCTGCTCCTCCACATTGACGTCCCGGAAGAGCAGCTCTCCTTTTCCGAGGCGGGAGGCGTAGTCGCCGGTCACGATTTCCAGCGCGAGACGCTTGATCTCCTCGCAGGTGGGACAGTGGGCGTTGCCGTGCAGCACATAGACGAAAAGGCGGTTGCCCCGCTCGGGAGAGGCCGCGCAGGGAGTCGCCTCGAGGGGAACGACGTCGTTCATTCCCCGGATGTCCTTCGCCACGTCCAGCCCTGCGGCGAGCAGGCTGACCGTTCCGAAGAGAAGCAGGGCCACACCGAGAGTCGTTTTGGACCGGAAGCGCCATGGGCGCATTTGCATACCCCCTAAAGGTACATTGGTCTTTGTGTCTCAAGTATAGTCGAGAAGCACTCCCTCTGCAACGAAGGAGAGAAAAAACCCGCCGGAAGGCGGAGGACGGAAGAACGGTCGCGCTAGGCTCGTACTTCGCCATGTGCTACACTGAAATCAATGAAAATCGGGGTCTCCGGAGGTTGTTGCACAGAGGTTCCGGAGGGCTTCGGGAAACGGGGAGGGATGAGGCTCGTGAACGTTCCTCGAAGGGGTACCAGCGACATTTCTCTTGTTCTCTGCGGCGCTGCTGGACAGGGCGTGCAGACGGTGGAACATCTCATGGTGCGGCTCGCCAAAGCAGCGGGATATCATGTCTTCGCGAGCAGCGAGTACATGTCCCGTGTGAGGGGGGGGAGCAATTCCACGGAGATCCGTCTCGGAAGCGTCCCCGTGCGCGGGCTCGTGGACCGTATCGACGTGCTCGTCGCCCTGAACGGCGGTATCCGCCCGAACATCCGGGACCGCATCGACGAAGAAACCCTCGTGCTCGGGGATCCCGAGGAGCTGGGCGACGAGTTCGCCTCTCTCGGCGAGCGCTTCGTGCCCGTTCCGTTTCTCCGGGCGGCCCGGGAGGGCGGAAACAGGGTCTACACCAACGTGGCTGCCGCGGCGTGCCTTGCCGCAGTCTTCGGAATGCCCTTCGCCGCTCTGGAAACCTATTTCGCGGAGCGCTTCGGCGCGAAGAGCCCCGACGTGGTGAAGGGCAACCTCGCCGTGGCGGAGAAGGGATTCGCCCTGGGGGGAGATCTCTTGCGCAGGGGTGTACTCCGCGTCTCCCTCGGGCATGCATCGCCCCAGGGGGAACGGATCGTCCTCGACGGGTCCGAGGCGGTCGCTCTGGGGGCGCTTGCGGGGGGCTGCGATTTCTGCACGGGCTATCCCATGTCCCCCGCCACGGGGGTGCTCACGTTCCTGGTGAAGAACGCGGACCGTTTCGGCGTGGCGGTGGAACAGGTGGAGGACGAAATCGCCGCCATGAACATGGCCGTGGGTGCGTCCTACATGGGTGCCCTGCCTCTCTGCACGACTTCGGGAGGCGGGTTCGCCCTCATGTCCGAGGGATTGAGCCTGGCGGGGATCATGGAGACCCCCGTGGTGGTTCACCTGGCGCAGCGCCCTGGTCCCGCCACGGGCATGGCCACCCGGACGGAGCAGGCCGACCTCGAACTGGCCCTCTATTCAGGGCACGGGGAGTTCCCGCGGGTTCTCTTCGCTCCGGGAACCCTCGAAGAGGCCTTTTCCCTCACCCGGAGGGCCTTCGAGCTTGCCGCCCGTTACCAGACGCCCGCCATCGTGCTCACCGACCAGTATTTCACCAACACATCCTACGACATTCCCCTGCCGGACCTTCCCGACGCCTCTCCCGACCGGTGTCTCGTCGAGGCTGGGCCGGAGTACCGCCGCTACGAGGAGTCCCCCGACGGCGTGTCGCCCCGGAGTGTTCCCGGCTTCGGAACGGGGCTGGTCGGTGCGGACAGCCACGAGCATGACGAAGAGGCTCACGTGTACGAGGACTTCGACCTCCGTACCCGCATGAACGCCCGCCGGCTCCGAAAGTTTGAGGGGCTCCGCCGCGAGGCCCTGCCCCCGACGCGCATCGGCCCGGAGGATGCGGACATCCTCGTGATCTGCTGGGGCTCCACCCGCCCCATCGTGGAGGAGGCCGTGGCATCCCTGGGAAGGACGGACACTGCGGTGCTCCATTTCGCCCAGGTGTGGCCCATCGCGCCCGAGGCGGAAGCGCTGCTCGCCCGGGCGAAGTACGTTTTCGTCGTGGAGGGAAACGCCACGGGACAGCTCGCCACGCTTCTGCGGTGCGAGACGGGGCGCCGTGCGGACGCGTCGGTGCGGACATGGAAGGGGCTGCAGTTCTCCGTGGAGGAGGTTCGCCGCGGCCTCGCGGACGTGCTCGACAAGACGGTGGGGAGGTGACCTCCGTGAAAGACCCTCGGATCTTCGACATGGACCACGCGGATCTCTCCTGGTGTCCCGGGTGCGGCGATTTCCAGATTCTGGAGGCGCTCAAAAAGGCTCTGGCGGAGCTGGACATTGCCCCCGACCAGGTGGTCGTCGCTGCGGGCATCGGTCAGGCGGCGAAGCTGCCGCACTACATGAAGTGCCACTGCTTCAACGGTCTTCACGGGCGGGCTCTTTCCTGCGCCACCGCCATGAAGATGGCGAACCCGGACATGCTGGTTCTTGCCGTGGGTGGTGACGGCGACATGTACGGCGAGGGAGGAAACCATTTCCTCCACACCATCCGCCGCAATCCGAACGTCAAGAACTTCGTCCACAACAACGGCGTCTACGGACTGACAAAGGGACAGGCGTCCCCCACGAGCTTTGTGGGCATGAAGACCCCCACCTCGCCGGAGGGTGTCTTCAGCGAACCCATCAATCCCGTGGCGCTCGCGATCTGCCTCGGCGCCTCCTTCGTGGCGAGGGCCTTCTCCGGCGACGTGGAGCAGACGAAGGAGATCATGAAACAGGCCATCCTCCACAAGGGATACGCCCTGGTGGACATTTTTCAGCCCTGCGTCTCCTTCAACAAAATCAACACGTTCAAGTGGTACAAGGAACACACCTATTATCTCGACGGATCCCACGATCCCGGGGACCGGGAAGCGGCGCTGCGGAAGGCCTTCGAGGCGGAGAAGATGCCCCTCGGCCTTCTCTATCGGAGAGAACGCCCCGTTTTCGAGGATCATCTGGCTCCCTACAGGGAACATCGCCTTCCTCTGTACCGGCGCCGCCGGGACATGAAGGATCTGGAAACCTTCATCCGGAAGCAGTACGCCTGAGCCGGAAGACCCAGGACGACGGAGAGGAGGTGAGGTGTCGTGATCGAAGTGGGAATGCAGGCTCCGGATTTCGCCCTCGAAGAGGCGCCGGGAGAGATTGTATCCCCCGGTTCCCTTGCCGGTTCCTGGGTAGTGCTCTATTGCTATCCCAAGGATGACACCAAGGGATGTACCCTGGAGGCGCTGGAGTTCTCCGCCCTCGAAGAGGAGTTTGCCCGGAGGAATGCGGTGGTGCTGGGGATCAGCCCCGATTCCTGCGCCAGCCACGAGGCATTTCGCGGCAAGCATGCCCTTCGGGTACGCCTGCTCAGCGATCCCGACCGGACTATGCTCGAGACCTACGGTGTGTGGCGGGAGAAGGTGCTCTATGGAAAGCGCTCCCTCGGCGTCGTGCGGACCACCTTTCTGCTGGATCCCGAGGGGAAGGTCCTGCGCATCTGGAACAACGTGAAAGCCCTCGGACATGCCGAAAAGGTGCTTGCAGTCCTCGACGAGTTCGTGGACTCGGGAGGCTGACATGAATCCCTTCGCCTGGATTGTGCCCCTCGGCATTGTCGCCTATATATTGGTGGCCTTGGCGGTGGTGACGGGTCTTCTGCAGCGCCGGGTGCGGAAGTGGAGGCTCTTTCCTCTGCACAGGGCGCTCGGTGTCAGCGCTCTTGTTGTGGCGACGACACACGCATGTTTAGTGCTCTGGGGATACCTGCTTTGAGGGCCGGCCCGCGTGCGGTGTTTTCAGGCGGAGCACAGGCCCTATCCGGAAAGGAGGCGGAATTGATGCGGCAGACGGAACGGAAGCGGTACGTCGTTTCTCTCTTCTCGGGAGTGCTTCTTGCGGCGCTCTTTGTGTGGGGTACGGTCGCGCAGGCCCATCCCCCCAAGGACATCGCCGTTGCCTATGATGCCGGAACAGCCACGCTCACCGTGACCATCGAGCACAGCGTCAAGGACGAGGAAAAACACTACATCGACGAGATCCGCATTCTCAAGGGCGGCACGGAGCTGGCCCAGGCGAAACCGAGCAGGCAGACGGACAAGGACCAGGAGATCTTCACGGTGAACCTGCCGGGGCTGAAATCCGGCGATGTTCTCACGGTGGAGGCCAAGTGCAACATTTTCGGCACGCTCCGCAAGGATGTTCCCATCCCCTGACGAAACGGGGAGCGGGAGGCCGGCTGAACCGTTCGCGTCACGCAGGACAGCACCGCTCCGGAACGGTTTTTCTCCGTTCTTCCGGGGCGGTGCTTTTCGGGGCCGGAAGACGGTTCGGCCCGAAGCGACAGGAATGCGGAGTGCAGGAAAGGATGGTGCGGCAATGCTTCTGGCGCAGGAACGGGCCGCCGTGGTCCGTTACGGAAGGAAGCTCGTCGCCGCGGGGCTTACCGCGGGAACCGGAGGAAATCTGAGCTGTCGCTCTCCGGAGACGGGCATGGTAGCCATCTCGCCCAGCGGCATGGACTACGGGGAGATCGTGGAGGAGGATGTGGCGGTGCTCTCGCCTTCCGGCGAAGTGGTGGAGGGGAGGCGGAAGCCTTCCTCCGAATGGGCCATGCATCTTGAGGCCTATCGGGCCCGGCCTGACGCGGGCGGGGTGGTCCACACCCATTCTCCCTTCGCCACGGTGCTCGCCTGCCTCGGCTGGGAGATTCCCCCCGTGCACTATCTGGTGGGGTTCGCGGGGAAACGCGTGCCCTGTATCCCCTACGTGCTCTTTGGCACGGACGAACTGGCCCGGAGTGCCGCATCGGCCCTCGGAGAGGGGAGCGCGGTGCTCCTGGGAAATCACGGTCTTCTCGCCGTCGGTTCCACTCTGTCCAGAGCCTTCGCGACTGCGGAGGAGATCGAGTTCGTCGCCCAAGTGTACTACCGGACGCGCTGTGTCGGCGAGCCCCGGATCCTCTCCGAGGGGGAAATGGAGCCGGTCCTCGCCAAGTTCGCCGCCTACGGGCAGCAGTAGGAGGGAAGACCGTGCATTTTCTCACGTTCCTTCTTACCCTCGGCCTCGCGGCGGTGGCTTTTCCGGTGCTCTATCTCAGAGGCGTCGTCTCTCTCGTGGAGCGCTGCCAGGCTTTTCTCGCCCCCGAGGCGTCCACGCAGCCGCGGAAGCCCCTTGCCGAGAGCGTAGACGTGGCGGCGAGAAAGAGCGGTTTTTCGGTGGAACGCCTGCCTCTGCTTCTCGGAAGCGGATTGCTCCTGATTCTGGAGATCTACATCCAGAGCGCCTGGTCCGCCTTCTCGGTCCTCAAGGTGTTGGAGTATGCACAGCAGCCCGGCGCGACGCGCTGGGTCTACTACGCCTTGGGGTTTCTCCTCTGCGAGGGGGCGTTGGGCGTCATTGCCAGAAAGGATCCGGGACTCAGCATTTTCCGCGTCCTTCGCTCGGTGATCCCCATGGGTTCCTTTGCGGTCTTCGCGCTTGTTCCGTCGCGGATCGACATCTTCTACGGATGGCTCCGGGCGCTCGCTTCCTTCCGGCTTTGGTGAGCGTCGTTCTTTTTTCGGACCTGCGTCTCAGGACCTGGAGGGAAGCACCTCTCCGGCGGAAGTGCCGGCCCGGGGGCGTCGCCGCTTCAGTGGCAGGACTACCGTGACCGTGGTTCCCTCGTCGGGGGCGCTCTCCACGCTGAAGGTGCCTCGGTGCAGCTCCGCAAGGCGCTTGGCGAGGATCAGCCCCAGCCCGGCTCCTTGTTGTTCCAGAAACTGCCGGTCGAACTGCACGTAGGCGCCGATGCGCTCTACCTGGGAGGATGTCATGCCGCTTCCTTCATCGTGGACGGAGAGGCGGAACACCCCTTCCCCGACGGTTGCCCTGACGGTCACCGCCGTTCCCGGAGAAGAGAATTTGAAGGCGTTGGAGAGTAGTTCCTCCGCGATTTTGCGGAAATGCTCGTCCACGACGGGAAGCGTCGCGTCCGCGTCGATCCGGAGGGACAGGTCGGAGGTACGACCGTGTTCTGCGGCGGTACGGTCCGCCACGCCGGAAAGGCTCTGTCGGAAGGAGAGCGTCTCTCCCTGGAGAAATCGACGGCGGTACGTCGCGTCCTTGTGGGCGATCTCCAGTCGTGCGTAGAGCAGGTTGTTCTTCGTGATCCGACAGAGGCGGTCCGAAGCACGCAGAATGGCGTCCAGATGTTCGTTTCTCTGTCCGTTGTCCATGTGTTCCCACTCGTCCCGGAGGCGTTCCGCGTTGGCGCGCAGAATGGTGAGGGGTGTGAAGAGTTCGTGGGGAAGCGCCCTGGAGAGGTTGCCCCGCAGTTCCTCATATCGGACGGCCGTGGCGCTTTCCTGGAGCGTCTGCCGTGTGAGCCGCGCCGCAACGGCCCGGAGGAGGGTCTCCCCCGAAAAGGGCTTCGTGACGTAGTCGTCGGCTCCCCGTTCCATACCGCTGCGGATGTCCGCAGCCCTTGCCCTGGCGGTGAGGAAGATGAAGGGAATGTCCGCCGTGGCGGGGCTGTCCCGAAGGGTTTTCAGGACACCGTATCCGTCCACGCCGGGCATGAGAATGTCGCAGACGATCAGGTCGGGAAGGGCCGCCTTGGCGAGCCGGATTCCTTCCTCCCCCGAAGCGGCCTTGAGGACCGTGTACCCCTCGAGTTCCAGCAGATCCCCCACGTTCGCGAGCAACTCACCTTCGTCCTCGATGAGAAGAATTCTGTTTTTCATGGCGTTCCCTCTTCCCCCTTTGAGGAGCCGCCGCCGGCGGGCAGAAGCACGGTCACGACGGTCCCTTCGTTCACGACGCTGTCGATGGAAATGGTTCCTCCGTGGGCGCTGACGCAGCGTTTCACGATGGCCAGTCCAAGTCCCGTGCCGCGGACGGTTCCTACATTGCGTCCCCGGTTGAAGACATGAAAGAGCCTGCCGAGGTCCTCCTGCGGAATGCCGATGCCCGAATCCCTGACGTCCAGGCGAAGCGCCTCTCCCTGCCGGCGGATTCCGCAGAAGACCGTCGTCGTTTCGGGGGAGTATTTGACGGCGTTGGAGAGCAGGTTCGTCAGAATGGGGCGAAGAAGGTCCACGTCGACGACGAAAGGGTGCTCCGGATCCTCTTCGCAGGTCGTCTCGATGCGCCCTTTCTGTTTGAGCACGGCTTCCACATCGGCGACGACGGCGGCGAGGAGCGGTCGAAGCTCCACATGCCTGGGCAGACAGGTGAGATTCGCCGATTCGACCCGTCCCGCCTCGATGATATTTCCCAGAAGATGTTCCATCTGGAAGATTCCCTGACGAATGCTCTCTACATAGCGCTCGATCTGTGGTTTCTTCAGGGATTCGCCATGACGGTCGAGGATCGTCGCGGCGGAGAGGATCGTGCTCATGGGTGTGCGGAATTCGTGGGAGACCATGGAGATGAAGGTGTTCTTGAGCTCGTTCAGCTCTTTCTCCCGTTGTAGTGCCTTTTCCAGCTCCTCGGCGAAGCGCTGCCGTTCCGTGATGTCCGAGACGATGATGACGAAGGAGCCGTTTTCCAACGAGCGGGATCTCCGGAATTCGGCGATTTTCCGCTCGCCGCTTTTGCAGCGGATGGGAGCGATGACACTCTCCGGTTCGGCGTTTATGACCTCCCAATAGTCGATGGAGGGAACCGCCTCCTCTTCCGTGACGGAGTGCAGCGCGGCGAACCATGCGTTCCTGTTGGGCAGATCCTGCCTCGTGTAGCCCGTCATGAGGGTGAACTCGGGGTTCACCAGGATGATCTCCCTGCCGTCGGTGACGACGATGCCGTAGGGGGCGTTCTCCAGGACGGAGGCGAGGGTGTCCGTGAGTTCCTGCTGGTATTTCAGCGCTTTTGCGATATGCCGTTCGTTGCGCTTCCGTTCTGTCACGTCCTCGAGCATAATCACGCGGAGCGCGTCCGCCGACGCAAGCGAGGCCCGGAATTCGATGTCCCGTATCTCCCCATTGCGGCAGTGTATGGAGAGAACCACCGGATAGGGTGCCGGGTCGCCGAGGTACCCCTCCCAGAATTGCTCGCACAGGGAGTTCTCTTCGTCCGCGGGGCGGAAACGGTGGCAGCACTCCCGAATGGAGCCGAGGTGCTGCAGGGAATATCCCGTGAGGGCCGTGAACTCTCTGTTCACGTAGGAGATGGTTCTGCCGTCGAAGAACGCCACGCCGTTGGGTGTGTTGTCGAGAATGAAGGCGAGCGTGCGCTGTTCGCGCTCCAGGCGCTGCTGAATCTCCTCGCGTTCGCCGATTTCCGCGAGGAGCGCCCTGTTGAGATCCGCGAGTTCCACCGTGCGTTCGGTGATCTTTCCCTCCAGGTCCCGGGAGAGCTGTTCGAGTTCGTGCTTGGCGCGAACCCTGTCCGTGATGTCCCGGCCGATCTCCTGGATTTCCACGCAGTGGCCGGAGGAATCGAAGATCCCCTTCTGCGTCCATTCCTGCCAGCGTTTTTTCCCCTGGTGGTACGCCCAGATCTCCCTGGTGAAGGTGGGACGTTCCGGAGAGAGACTCGTGGTGATCCACCGAAGGTTCTCCCGTTCGTGGGGTGGGACGAACTCGAAGACGGACCGCCCCACGATGTCCTTGGGAGACAGTCCCCGATATGTGCAGTAGGAAGCGTTTGCGAAGAGAATGGTTCCATCCGCCAGCCAGCGCAGGATGAACGTGTCCGCCTCGTCGACGATGGACCGGAAGAGTGTCGCCATGGACGGGTCCGAGAAAGAAGCTCTTCCGGAGCACGCCGTGTTGTTGCGGAGGAGGAGAAGCGTCATCCCCGCTCCGTCGGAGTGACGGGGTGGAAGCGCGGTCACGGAAAAACCCACTGCCAGGGGCTCTCCATCCTGTCGATGCAAGTGGCCCGGAAACAAGAGCGTGTCGGAATCAATGTTTTGCCCCCTTGTTTCTGTTTCTTCGGGTGTGAGGAAAGGCACGATTTCGGGCAGGAGAAACGGAGCGGACTCGCCCGAGCACTGTTCGTGCCCGGAATAGCCTGCGAGGGATGCGAACGCGCTGTTCGCGGAAACAATCCGGTCTCCCCGGAGAATCGCCATGGCCAGGGGGCACTCGGAAAAGGCGAGAGAAAAAAACGATTCCTCCCGAGACAGGTCGGACATGAGACACCTCCAAACCGCGGAAAGGACAGCGGTTTCTTGATATTCCGTTTTCATTGTAACCCATGCCGCCCTCCGAAAGCGCACACGCGGAGACGTCCCGGCGACATGGCCACACGTTCCCGGCATGTTCCGGAGGGGGAAAGAACGTCACCACAACAGTCTCGGAGCGTCGGAAGGGCAGGAAATTTCGAAGAAAGAATTCTTCAGGCAATTCCGACGAGGCTGCCCTTGCAAAGAGGGATTCGCAATGCCTATAATCGAAAACGCAGAACAGTCCCGAAAGGAGGTTCTCAAAGATGGGTCAGAAAGTGTTCGACATGAAGGGTGCACTTCGGTATGCCATTCACGCGGAAATCCAGGCGAGCGAGTTCTACGGAAAATGGGCGGAAAACACCAAGGCGGGTCATTTGCGGAGCGAGCTGGAGGAACTCACGGAGTGGGAAGACGAGCACCGGAAGTCGCTGACGGCCTATTATCTCCGCCTCTTCGGCGAAGAACCTTCCATCGACCCGTCCCTCGTGGTGGACCCCGCCCTTCGAGTGCAGGCGGACGAATTCAAGGATTTCTACTCCCTGTTGCGCATCGCCTCCACGGCGTATCTCTCGGAGATGCGGGCCGCGGAACTGTACGAGGAAATGGAGCGCCACGCCGAAGGCGAGGCGAAAAAGCTTTTCACGGATCTGGCGGCCATGGAGCGGAGCCACATGGACAAGGCTCTCGTGAGGTACAATGCTCTCCGGGGAGAGATTGAAGGACCGCTGATGTTCTAGTTGTCGGAAAATGTTCGGGACAAGGGTGCCGCGGTGCCGTACGCCGCGACACCCTTTTTTCCGCGTGTGGCGTGCGATGCCTCCCGCGGGAAATCGAGTGTGCGATGACGTGCGAGTGCGGCGAAGATTCCTGAGGAGGTGACGCACGTGGCGTTTCGGCGAGGCTGCGGAATCCGGAAAGAGGCCCCGTGGTGAACCGGGTCGGCGATTATGTGCTGGTCCCTCCCTTTGTCTCCTTTCCGCTGCTCCTGTTCCTCGGCGTGCTCAGAAACGCCGAGGCGAGGGTGTCCCTTCCCGCTCCGCTGTGGGGACTCTTTCTCCTCGCGTATCTCATCGGGAGCATTGCCTACGGATCTCTGCTCCTCAGTGGAAAACGAACGCGCCTCCTGCAGCTTCAACTCTTCTGCCAGGGGCTTCTCGTGGCGTTCCTCTCCCTGGCCTGGGGTACTCCGGCCCTTGTGACGTGGGCGGGTGTCGCGTCAGTTCTTGTCGCACTTCTCCTTTCCCTCTACGATGTGGTGTCTCACCCCGAAGGGATCGGAGAGGCTTCTTCCGTAACCGGCGAGAGCGGGGGGCATGTCCGATCCTTCCCGGGGGTGACCTGGAAAACCCTTGTCGAACGCACGCCCCTTCCCGTCCTGGTGACGGACAAAAGCGGCGCCGTCCAGAGTGTTTCGCCCGCCTTCGCGGACCTGTACTCCTCCTCGGGCGGGGAGAACCTGCTTGCCCAGAGAGTGGAGAGGCTTCTTCCGCTGGATAAAACGGAGGTCATCCTGGATGATCTTCCCTGGGAGATCGAACAGGTTTTTTTCCCCGAGGAGGAGGTGCTCCTCTTCTTTCTCGTGCCGCCTCGGACAGCTCCGGAACCGGCTCCCGTCGAGGATCGCCGCCGACGCCCCCTTCGCGACGAGCGAACCGGTCTCTACAACGAGGCATACCTCGCCATACGGGGCATGGAAGAACTTTCCAGGGACGCACGCTACAAGCGGTGGCTCTCGGCGGTGATGTTCAAGGTGAACTGTGCCCCCGGCGTGAGTGAGATAGAAGAGAAACTCGTGGTGGAGGAGTTCGCGAAAAATGTGCGGGAAAATGTGCGGGGGTGCGACATCGGTTTTTTTCTGGACGACCGGTCCATTCTTCTCATGCTTCCCGAGACACCCTTGGGAGGTGCTCAGATTCTCGCGGTGAGGCTGGGCGAACTTTTTCAGAATGTCCTTGCCGTGCAGTCGAGGATGGGCAAGACCATTGCCGCCGAGCTGCTCGTCGGGCTTCATTTCTACCGGGGAACGGAGCCGCTGCAGACGCACAGCCTGGTGGGTATGCTGCAGCAGTCACTCCGTCCTTTTCAGGAATTGAAGGGACATCGCCCTCAGGAAACACCCGGAGAATGAGGCGGAGCGGTGTGGTGTCCTCGTGCGGTTTCACGGGGAAAAGAGCGTGTTCGGTCGAAAGGACCGGATGCATATTTCGAAAACAGACGGAGGAACGTTCGTGAGCGTGTTCGAGTCGAATCAGCTCCTTGCCTACGTACGAGTGGATGAGCATCTGGCCCTGAGCCTGAGCATCGGTTCCAGGGGGCCCCATTTGATGATCGAGAATCTCGATACGGGAAAGAAGAAAGCCACGAGGCTCTCGTGGATGGAGAGTGCCAAGGAGTTGCAGATCAAGATCGCCAAGGGCAAGACGCAGACTTACCCTCCCGATGTGCTTCGCGGCGCCGTGAATGCGCTCATGGAGCAGGTTCTGGAACAGGGGCAGATCCGTTCGCAGCTCTGGAAGCTGTTTCGCTTCTTCTCGGTGCTCGTGCACGAGCCGAAGAACGTGATGCGGGAATCGGAACTCCGCGTCCTCTCGGAGGAAAAACGCCGGGTGCTTTGGCTGGCCTGCTTCGCCTCTGGAGACACACCGGGTGTCCTGCGCCCCTGTTTCGCCCAGGGGGAGAGCGAGCGGGCCGTCCTCGGCCGTTTCTTCAAGGACCACGGAGAACCCTGGGGAATCGGAATTCCCCTCGAACCGGGCGAACGGGGAGTGGTCTCCCTGAAGAAACGGGGTATCGCCCCCACGCTCATGACGGTCTACGGGGACCGGTGGTACCGCCCGATCATGCTTGCCTCGGCGGGAACGCTCATGGGCATGAGCGACTGGTCCGGTGACGACGAGGGGACGCTCGGCTATTCCATTTGGCGCCCGTTGCTCGCGGACGTCGCGGAGGATCTCGCCGATAAAAAGGAAGAGGCGGCGAAGGGCATCGTGCAGCGCCTGAGGGTGTTCATCAAGCATTTTCACAGGCTGCCGCTCCTGTCCGAGTCGTCCGTGCTCGACAGCCACGATGCGCTCAAGGCGGAGGGATACGGCAGAAGAGAGCGCTTCGACGAGAACACGGGAGCCCTGGGCAACGTGGTCTTCGACGTCACCCGTTATGCCCGGGATGACGGACAGGGGGCGCTGACCTGTCGGGTCAAGGGGCCGACTTTTCCTCCAAAGGAGGACCTTGTGTTGCGTTTCGGGCCGGAGGTATACGAAGAGGCGCTTCATGAGGATGCCTGTGGCAGCATGGAAGACAGCAGATTCACCATGGTGAACCTGATCCAGGCGAAACAGATGCAAAAGTGGATCGGCATGGCGGAGTCACTGGTGGGCATTCTGACCCCTCCCCTTGAAGGAGGCTCCTGAGGTTCTCACATAGCGCGGGCGGTGTGGAAAACGGCACGGGTGCGTGCGGTTCAGAGGTGCGACAGGGCTTGTGCCGGAGAGTTTTTCAGGGAAGCGCAACGGATTCGGAATGGTGCGGAACGCGGCGGAAAGGTGTCTGGCGGAGGACGAGGGATTCGAACCCCCGGAGCTTGCGCTCAACTGATTTCAAGTCAGCCGCCTTCGACCGCTCGGCCAGTCCTCCGCGCACGGCCCACATTCTAGACTAAAGTGCGTCTTTTCGCCACTGTTTTTCGGGAGATCCTGCAGGATATGCCCGGCGGTTTCGCTCCGCCGCAGTTCGCGTCGCTCCTTGCGGAAAGGGCGGGTGTTCCCCGTCGTTCCGAAAAGGAGGCGGGGGGCCGTTTCCGACGAAAGAGGTTGCGGTGTGCGGTGCTCCGGTGCCGTTCGTTTCGAACTCCCCAAGGAGGTGCGGCATGACCAGAGAGGAGATCATTCGGCGTTTTGTCTGCGTTCCCTCGCGGGTCGCCGTGGTCGGTGCGTCGCCGAAGCCCGAACGCCCCGTGAACGGCGTCATGGAATACCTGAAGGGAAAGGGCTTTTCCCTCTTTCCTGTGAATCCCGCCTACGCAGGACGCGACATCCATGGCGTGTCCTGCGTAGGTTCTCTGGAGGATGTCCCCCGTCCCGTGGACGTGGTGGCTCTTTTCGTCTCGTCGGGGCAGCAGGATGATGTCCTCGCCGTGCTCGCCCGCCTTCCGTTCAAGCCCGTGGTGTGGATGCAGCCCGGCGCGGAGAACGCCGAGGCGGAGCTGAATCTCCGTGCGCAGGACTACGACGTGGTGAGCGGGGAATGCCTCATGGCCGTATCCAGGGCACGTTGCGCGTCCTAGGGGGCGTTTTTTCCGCAAAGTCGGTCTTTTGTCCGCAGCGTTTCCTTCGGGACATTCTCGAAAGGATCCTTTTTCGCCGTCCTTCCGCTCGGGCGAAGCTCTCGTCATGTTTGCAGATGTTTCAGCGGGAAGAGGCGCCCCTCTTTCCCGTTGACGACGGAGCGAAAAAGAGGTAGGATACTTCTTGAATTAGGATGTCCTAACTTTCTTGTGGAATTGGGGGGAGCGGAATGGAACAGCGCAGGGTGTATCTGGATCATTCGGCCACGACCCCCGTGGATGATCGGGTTCTGGAGGCCATGATGCCCTTTTTTAAGGGGGACTTCGGTAATCCCAACAGCATCCACGCCTGGGGGAGGCGTGTTCGGGAACACGTGAACGGGGCGAGGGAACATGTCGCCTCTCTTCTCGGTGCCGAGCCGAGGGAAATCATCTTTACCGGCGGCGGCAGTGAGGCGGACAACCTGGCCATCAAGGGTGCGGCTTTCGCGCTCAAGGCAAGGGGAAAACATGTGATCACCTCCGCCATCGAACACCATGCCGTGCTCGATACGGTCAAGTGGCTCGGGGAAAACGGTTTCGACGTGACGATTCTCCCCGTGGATGCCCAGGGAATGGTCTCTCCCGAGACCTTCAGGAATAGCCTCCGGGAGGACACGGTTTTCGCCACCGTCATGTACGCGAACAACGAGGTGGGAACAGTACAACCCATCGCGGAACTGGGTGCGATCTGCCGGGAGCGGGGAATTCTCTTCCATACCGACGCGGTGCAGGCGGCGGGGCATATCCCCATCGATGTGCGTACCCTTCCGGTGGACATGCTCACCCTTTCGGCGCACAAAATGTACGGCCCCAAGGGCGTCGGGGCGCTGTACCTGCGCAAGGGAGTGCGGATTCCGCCCCTGGTGCATGGAGGAGGTCAGGAGTTCGGCCTTCGTTCCGGGACGGAAAACACCGCGGGAATCGTCGGTTTCGGAGAGGCGGCTCTGCTCGCCCTCGACCGCTTCGAGAACGGCGACGACGAAAAGGAGCGGTTTCTCCGGGACAAACTCATCGACGGAATTCAGGCGAGGATCGACGCAGTGCTGCTCACGGGGCACCGGACACAACGTTTGCCCTTCCACGCCAGCGTCTGCATCGAGCATATCGAGGGAGAGGCCATGCTTCTCCGGCTCGATGCCGTGGGAATCGGGGCCAGCAGCGGTTCCGCCTGCACGTCGGGAAGTCTCGATCCGAGCCACGTGCTGCTTGCCATGGGGCTTTCCCACGTGACCGCCCACGGATCGCTCCGGCTCTCCCTGGGCAAGGACACCACCGAGGCCGACATCGACTATGTTCTGGACGCGCTGCCTCCCGTCGTGGAGACCTTGCGCGCCATGTCTCCCTTCGGCAGGAAATGACCAGAAGGGGAAGGAGGAATTTCCATGTACACGGAAACGGTACGCGACTACTTCCTGAATCCCCGCAACGTGGGGAGCCTCGACCATGCCGACGGGATCGGCGAGGTGGGGAACGCCAAGTGCGGCGATGTGATGAAGATCTCTATCAAGGTCGAGGATGACCGCATCACGGACGTGCGCTTCGAGACCTTCGGCTGCGCCGCCGCCATCGCCAGCAGCTCCATCGCGACGGAGATGATCAAGGGAAAGACGCTCGACGAGGCGCTCCAGGTGACGAACAGGGATGTGCTCAATGCTCTCGGAGGACTCCCGGCGGAGAAAATCCACTGCTCCCTCCTCGCCGAGGAGGGGATCCGGGCCGCCGTGGAGGATTATCGGTCCCGTATGGCGGAGAGCGCCTGATGTCCGGGCGGGTCGTCGCCGTCTGCATTGCCGCGTCGAAGGGCGTTCCCAAGGAGGACGTCGGGGTCGGTCTTCTCGTTCCCGAAATCGGCATCAAAGGGGACGCCCACGCGGGTTTTGCCCATCGCCAGGTGAGCCTTCTGAACATGGAGGACATCCGGGAGATGCAGGCGAAACTACCGGAACTCCATCCCGGAAGTTTCGCCGAGAACCTCACCGTCGAAGGATTCGACCTCGGACTTCTCGAGATCGGCCATCGTTTCCGCGTGGGAGAGACTCTGCTTGAAGTGACGCAGATCGGCAAAGAATGCCATACCCGCTGTGCGATCTATCACACCACGGGGGATTGCATCATGCCCAGAAAGGGCATTTTCTGCCGTGTCCTCAGGGGTGGAACGGTGCGGCGCGGCGATGAGGTCGCTTTCGAGGTCGCAGAGGTGGCGTCGCCGGGAACGTAAGGTTGCCCATGGGCGCGATTTCTCTCCTGCCTGTCCCTGGGACAAGGAACCGAACCCGGTACTGTCATGTCCGCGTCAGCCCCGTTTCTCTTTTCCCTGGAACACGGAGCCGCATCCGACGGCATACCCTTTGCACTCGGGAGTTTTGTCCGCTCTGGAATAGGGGGCCCGGGCGTTCAGCTGCAGGTAGCTTTTCTCCTGGACTCTTCGTCCGCCGGAAACCCGGAAGAAGGGGATGCGGCCGGGGCGGGGCTCGGCTACTTTGTCCGTCTGGGGCAGGTTGTTTCGGGGGAAATTCCCTCTTCTCCCCCGACAGGAACGTTTTTCTTCCACGGAAGGGTGACCGCTCCCAGGCGGACTTGCCGTGGCCGTTTCATTTCATGAGATGGGACAGGGACACGACGGGAGAGATTGCCTGATACCCGCCGGACCGCCGGATTCTTCCGGAGGATCCGGCGGGTTTTTTTGCGCCTCTCTGTTCCGTTTCTGCTGTTTTCAGGTGAAGGAAAACAGCAGGATCCTTCGTAAGGTGTATGATTGATGAACAGAGGGATCACGGCAGGGGAAGCGCAGGGGGGATCATTCCCGTACGTTCCGTTTTGGGGCTTTTGCGACTCTTTCCTGACGTGGTCTGCGGATTTCCTGCGGAGGTGGTTGGATTCATGCGTGTCGAGGGAACGACCTCTCTTCGGGTTCGTTACGCCGAAACGGACGCCATGGGCGTCGTCTATTACGGCAACTATTTCACTTGGTTTGAGGTGGGGCGCTCCGCCTTCTGCCGGGACCAGGGGACGCCCTATCCCGAGTGGGAGGCCCGGGGAGTGTTTCTTCCCTGCGTTGAGTCCCACTGCCGGTACAAGCAGTCTGCGCGCTACGACGAGGAGGTACTCCTCCGCACATGGATCGAGGATGTGCGAGATCACAGCGTTACCTTCGCGTATCGGGTGGAGCGCTCCGAGGACGGGCGACTCCTCGCCGAAGGATGGACGAAGCATGCCTTTTGCGACAGGCAGGGGAAGCTCCTCCGATGCCCCCAGCCGTTTTCCGAATGGCTGGAGAGCGTGTCGGATTCCAAATCCAATGGATGAGGGGTGTGGTAGGGGTGCGCAAACGGGAAATCTTGTTGGGGAACGAGGCCATCGCCAGGGGGGTCGTCGAGGCGGGATGCGAGGTGGCCTCGGCCTATCCGGGAACGCCTTCGTCGGAGATTCTTCCGGCCATCGCCCGGTTTGCCGATGAACTCGGGACGAAGACGGCCGTGGAGTGGGCAGTCAACGAGAAGGTTGCCTTCGAGGTGGCGGCGGCGGCGGCCTTTGCCGGAAAGAGAAGCTGCGCCGTCATGAAACAGGTGGGGCTCAACGTGGCGGCGGATGCGCTGATGAGCGTGGCCTATTTCGAGCTGGCCGGCGGCTTTCTGGTGGTTGTCGCGGACGATCCCGGTCCTCACAGTTCCCAGACCGAACAGGACAGCCGGGCCTTCGCCCATTTCGCCAAGATTCCCTGTTTCGACCCCGCCACGGCGGAGGAGGCCCGGGACATGGTGGCCGTCGCCTACGACCTCTCCGAGAAGTACCACATGCCGGTCATGCTTCGTCCCACGGGGCGAGTGGACCACGCGAGGCAGGACGTGGAACTCCGGGAGATCGCTGCTCCGGAACGCCCCGCCAGGTTTACGAAGGACGTCCGCCGGTGGGTCTGTCTTCCCGCCCACGTCCGCCTGAACCATCCCCAGCTCAACGCCAAGAACGACGCGATCCGGGAGGAATTCGAGACGTCCTTCGATGCCTTCACCTACGAGGTACCGGCGAAGGAGAAGGCGAAGCTGGGCATCGTCGCCTCGGGAGTGAGCTTTGCCATCGTCTCGGACCTCCTCGCCGCCTGGGGAAGGACGGACGTGGCACTTCTCAAGATCGGCACGCCCGTGCCGCTCCCAGTGCGCCGGGTGGAGAGTTTTCTGGCCCGCCACGAGAAGGTGCTGCTCCTTGAGGAGACCTATCCCGTCATCGAGGAACAACTCCGGGACCGGACGAAAGTGCTTGGACGCTGGAACGGGGCGGTTCCGCGAGAGGGAGAGCTGCTTCCCGAGGTGATCGCCGGAATTGTGGCGAGGGCGCTGGGAGAGCCGCTTCCGGAGGCGGTGGATCCTTCGCTGAAGGCGGCGCTGGAGGAACTCCAGGTGAAACCCCGTCCGCCCATGCTCTGCCCCGGCTGTCCCCATCGGGCGAGTTTCTTCGCCATCCGGAAGGCCGTTCCGAACGGCATCTATCCCTCGGACATCGGGTGCTACACCCTCGGGGTGAACCAGAAAATGGTGGATTCGGTGATCTGCATGGGCGCGTCGGTGACGCAGCCTTCGGGATTTCACCTGGCCTACCGGGTGGACGGTAAGGAGCAGCCCATCGTTGCCACTATCGGCGATTCCACTTTCTTCCACATGGGCATCCCCGGGCTGGTGAACGCCGTCTACAACCGCCACGCCTTCGTGCTGGCCATTCTGGACAACAGTATCACCGCCATGACGGGAGGGCAGCCCAACCCGGCGGTGGGCGAGAAGCTCCGCAAGGGAGATCCGGGGCGCGCCGTGGACATCGCCGGCGTGGTGCGCGGCTGCGGCGTTTCCTTCGTGCGCACCGTCGAGGCCTACGACATTCCGACGGGGATCGACGTGGTGAAGGAGGCCTGGGAGCACGCCCGGCGGGAGAAGGAACCCGCGGTGGTGCTCTTCCGGCACCCCTGCATGCTCCTTCGGTGCGAACAGGCGAAGGTTCCCGTCCGCGTCGACCAGGAGAAGTGCGTGGGCTGTCGTTTCTGCATCAACTTCTTCAACTGCCCCGCCCTGCGCTTTGACGAGGAGAAAAAGAAGGCCTTCGTGGACGACCGCTTCTGCGTCGCCTGCGGTGTCTGCCGTGAGGTCTGCCCTCACGGGGCCATCGTTCCGATTCGGGAGGAGGAGTAGCCATGCAGTATGTCGTGGTGGGACTCGGTGGCCAGGGAATTCTCTTCAGCAGCAAGGTCCTCGGGCATATCGCCCTCGGCCGGGGCATGCACGTGCTCGGCAGCGAGGTACACGGCATGGCCCAGCGCGGCGGTTCCGTGGTGAGCCACTTCAAGGTGGGGAACTACCTGAGTCCTCTCGTGCGCAGCGGCGATGCGGACATCCTTCTCGCCTTCGACCAGAACGAGGCATTCCGCAATCTCCAGTTCCTGAAGAAGGGAGGGCAGGCTGTCCTGAACGTGCACGCTCCCGAGGCTCTGGACAACGCGCATCTCCGAAGGTTCTGCGACTCCCGGAATCTGCGTCTCTGCGCCATTCCCGGCTACGACATCCTCCGGGAGCACATGGGAGGACGTTTTCTCTTCCTGAACGTGCTCATCCTCGGCGCCATGTGCGGCGCGGGTGTCTCGGACATTCCGATGGAGCAGATGCGGCATGCCGTGGCGGAGCTGTCGCCGGAAAAATTCCGGGAGGCGAACTGCAGAGTGCTCGAACTTGGCTACGGGCACTTTACGGCATGACGCGACTCCACCTGGGCGAATGAACGCTCTCCGCCGCCGCGCTGCCGCACGGGAAGAAACGGACGACGAGCGGAGAAAAGGCAGAAGTGCGCCGTCGAACCCGCGGCGCACTTTTCGCACGTCGACATGACGGCATCCCTTTTCGCCCCGTTCTCTTCCGGCCGTTGCGACGGGCATGACGAGGAGGGCTTTTCCCGGCCCTCCGAAGTTCCTCTTGTCGCCTCCTCGCGGCGTTCCTTCGGGTTCAGCCTCGTGGAACTCCTCTTCGTGCTCGGTGTGATGACGATCCTTGGCGGGGGCCTGACCCTGACTCTCGCGCACCGGCTTCTCGGGAACGAGTCGCCGGAGACGGTCCGGGAGGACGGCCGGAAATTCACTGCGTGGCTGCAGGGGAGAATGACCGAGGCGAACCGCAGGCGAGAGGGGTTCCAGCTTTTTTTTTCCTCGGGCCTGACCGAGAGCGTTCTTCTTTCCTGGAATGCCACGGGATCGACGGAGCGTTTCACTGCGGGAGGGAAAACGTGGTTTTCCGTCCAGGGAGCGCTCGTCACCCGATCGACCTTCACTCCCATGCAGTTCACCTTTTCCCCCGCGTTCACCCTGGAGCTGCGTTCCGAGAGGCGCCCGCGTGCGGTGCCGGTGTGCTATTTCGTGGCCTCCCTCTACGGCAGGACCGACCTTCGGGACACGCCTCCCTGAAAACATGCTTGAAACGGAAAGAGGGAAAGGGTATTCTGAATACCCGGAAACGCTTTGACCGGGGGATCGAAGAAAGACGACGAGGCAACGGCAGTGCGCGTTACGGCGCGACATTCGAAACGGGAGGAATTGCTTTGGCAGCGAAACCGTGGTGGCGGGAAACGATCGAGACGATTCTTTGGGCACTTGCGCTCGCCCTGATTCTGCGTACCTTCGTGGTGCAGGCCTTCTGGATCCCCAGCGGTTCCATGATTCCGACCCTCGAAATCGGCGATCGAGTCCTGGTGGCAAAATTCTGGTACACCTTTTCCGAGCCGAAGCGCGGGCAGATCGCGGTGTTCAAATACCCCGTGGATCCCCAGCGGGATTTCGTGAAGCGCATCGTCGGACTTCCCGGAGAGACCGTCTCCATGAAGGACGGTGTTGTCTACATCGACGGAAATCCCATCGACGACAGCTATGTGCGGAATCACGACTACTACGACATGGAGCCCGTGAAGGTGCCGGAGGGGCAGTATTTCGTCCTCGGCGACAACCGTCCCAACTCCCAGGACGCCCGGTTCTGGCCGGATGTGCACAAGTTCGTCCCCCGGAGCTATCTCAAGGGGCCGGCCTTCGTCCGCTACTGGCCCATCGCTCGCGTAGGCCTTCTCGAATAGCCATGGCGGGACGCACGGTCTGGTTTCCCGGCCACATGGCCAAGGGACGCCGGGAACTCGAGGGGCTTGCGGAAAAACTGGACCTTTTCGTGGAGGTGCGGGACGCGCGGGCGCCGCGGGCGACGGCGTCTCCCGGAGGTGTAGAACTGGCGGCGCTGCGCCCCGTCTGGGTCGTCCTCGCCAAACGCGATCTTGCGGGCGGCGCCGGAACGGAGCGGTGGATGACCGCCTTGCGGGCCCAGGGGAGACGCGCCTGGGCCTTCGATCTCCTCCGGGACGGTGTCGACGACCTTCGGTCCGCCCTGATCGCGGCGTCACCGCGCCACCGGGAAGTTCGTCTTGCCGTGGTGGGCATTCCGAACGTCGGCAAATCGCAGTTGTTGAACCTGCTCATCGGCAAGCACAGCGCCGCCGTGGGAGGCATCCCCGGCGTGACCCGGGGTGTCGCCTGGTATCGGAGCCGGGAGGGACTTCTCGTGGTGGACTCCCCGGGCATCCTCGATCCCCACGGAGGCGCCCAGGTACATCGCATGCTCGCCTGGCTCGGGTGCAGCAAGGGGGATGTGACGGGCGGGTACGAACTTCTCGGGACGGAGCTGTTGCGTTATCTCCGGGAGCAGCGGCTCTGGGAGCTCGTCGAGAAAACCTGGGGGATTCCCGAAAGCGTACCCGAAGAGAGCGCGTCTTTGGACGAGGAAGATTCCGGGGACGTGGGCACGCCCGAAGAAACGGACCCTCGGGACGATCTCCACCGTGTGGGACGCCGGCTGGGGTGCCTGGTCCGGGGCGGTCGCGTGAACCGGGAGGCGGCGGGGAAAAAGCTCTGCGAAGCCTTTGCCACGGGAAAACTCGGCCGGGTCACCTTGGAGCGCGCTCCGGAGGTCCGCTGATGCTCGTCGCCGGAGTGGACGAGGCCGGCCGGGGTCCCCTCGCTGGTCCGGTAGTCGCGGCGGCGGTGATTCTCCTGCCCTCTCAGATCAGGGTTCTTCATGCGTTCGGACTTACGGATTCCAAGAAACTCTCCCCGCGAAAGCGGGAGCGGCTCTTCGCCCTCCTCTGCGACCTGGGCGTGCTCTGGAAGGCCCAGGCGGCGAGTCCCGAGCGGATCGACGACATGAATATCCTCCAGGCATCCCTCTGGTGTATGAAACGGAGCGTGCGGGCACTTCCCGTTCCTCCCGATCTCGTGGTTGTGGACGGTACCGTGCGGATTCCCGGGTTCGACCTTCCGCAGCGGACACTTCCGAAGGCGGATGAGCGGGTGCTCGCCGTCGCGGCGGCGTCGGTGGTGGCCAAGGTTTTGCGGGATCGCGTGCTGACCGTGCTGGACAAGGTGTATCCGGGCTGGGGTTTTGCCAGGCACAAGGGATATCCCACGGCGGAGCATCGCCGGATGCTGGAGGAAAAGGGACTCTCTCCGGCGCACCGGCGGAGTTTTTCCTGGAGGGTGGTACCATGACGGGTGTGAGCGGGCTTCCCGGAGGCGGAATCGATCCGCGTTCCCAGGGGCTGGAGCGACTTCCGGCGGAGCAGACCCCCGTTTCCCGGGGGGAGCAGCGCCCCATTCCGCATGGTTCGGTTGTGGAGGGAGTTGTGCTTCGTGCGGACGAGAACGGAGAATATCTCGTCTCCGTGGCGGGGCGCCAGATGCGGGCGCTGTCGAATCTTCCCCTGCTGGTGGGGCAACGCTTCCGGGCGCTCTGGGACGCGAGCGGCGATGTCCCTCTTCTGCGTCTTTCAGAGAAGGATTCGGCCCTGCTCGCTCGCGTTCCCTTCCAGGACAGGGAACTGGCGGCGGCCCTTCTTTCCCGGGGACTTCCGGCCTCGCAGGATGTACTTCAGGGACTGCGCGCGGTCTGGCTCCGTCTCGGCGGTGGCACGGACATGCTCGGATCCCTGGTGGAACTCTGGGCGAGGGACTTGCCCCTGACCTTCGCGAACGTCCAACTCGTCGCGTGGTATGCCGCGCTCCAGGAGAAACAGCTCGCCAGTCTGTGGAAGCGTCTCAGGGAGAATCTGCGAAGCGGCGAACGGCTTTCCTCCCGGGAGGGGGAACCTCCCGGTGCGGCGGCTCTGGCGGGGGACGACGAGGAACTCTCCCGGTTTCTCCGCGCTCACGGCTTTCTGTCCAAGTCGGCCCGGCAGGGAATCGACCCGGCGCTTTTGGCTCCGGCGCGATGGCCTCTGGATGAGGATGTTCCCGCCTTCGCCGATGTGGCGGCCCATCTGGAGGAACGAGAAGGACGGAAAATCTGGCGCGTCGCCTTCGAAATGGAAGGAGTCGTTCTCGGGTTGGTGGGCGGTGAGGTGACTACCGACGGAAACGCTCTGGCCGTGGGATTGGGGACTTCAGACGAAGAGACTGCCGCGCTGTTTCGCGAGCGTCTGCCTGAATTGATGGGGGAATTGGCGACGTTGCCTCTCCGGGTGGCTCGCGTGGGGGTGTTTCCCCGGAAGGACGGGGTGGACCCCATGGCCTACCGGGGCGTGGACGTACAGGCCTGAGGTGTCGGCATGGACGGAAAGAAGCGCTCCAAGGCGGCAGCACTCACGTATGACCGGAAGCAGGACGGGGCGCCTCGGGTCGTCGCCTCCGGAAAGGGATTCGTGGCGGACCGCATCGTGGAGATCGCCCGAGAGGCCAAGATCCCTATCGTGGAGGACGCCGCGCTGGTGAGCGCCCTTCTCGTTCTGGAGCTGGGGGAGGAGGTTCCCGTGGAATTGTACGAGGCCGTTGCGAAAATTCTCTCCTTCGTGTACAGGCTCGACAAGGAGCGGCGCCCATGAGCACTTCCGGGGCGCTTTTGGGTGCCGAGGGCGAGGAGGAGGCTCGTCGCCGCCTTGAGGCCAAGGGATACCGTGTGCTGGAGCGCAACGTACGGATCGGAGGAGCCGAACTGGATCTCGTGTGCCGCCACGGAGACGAAGTGGTGGTGGTGGAGGTCCGTACCCGAAGCGTGGGTGTGCTCCAGCCTCCGGAGGAGACCGTTGGTCCCGTCAAACTCCGCCGTCTCGTTCGGGCTGGGAGGAGCTGGGTTGTTTCGAGAGGATGGAGGGGACCCTGGCGGATCGATCTCGTGGGGTTCACGGTGGATCGAAACGGTGAGTGGCACGAAAGCCATCTCCGGGACATCACCGCGGGGATGGTCTGCGAATGAGCACGATTCTCGGCCTGACCCTTCGGGGAACGCGGGCGCTCTGCGTCGAGGTGGAGGCGGAGGTCACGGGAGGGCTCTTCGCCATCACCATCGTGGGACTGCCCGATGCCTCCGTACGGGAGGCCCGGGAGAGGGTTCGGGCGGCGCTGCGCACCGTGGAAATCCCTCTTCGTGGGCGCGTCACCGTCAATCTCGCTCCCGCGGACATCCCCAAGGAGGGGGCGTTGCTCGATCTCCCTCTCGCCGTGGCTCTCGCCTGCCGCACGGGAGCCATAGACGAGGTGCCTCCGGCGCTCTTCATGGGTGAGCTCGCGCTCGACGGGCGACTCCGCCGTGTCCGAGGCGCGGTTCCCGCAGCGCTGCTCGCCCGGACCATGGGCCTTCCTCTCTTCGTCCCTCTGGAAAACGTCCCCGAAGTGGCTCTCGTGGAGGGGGTCGTTGCCTACGGTGTTCCCGACTTGCCCGCGCTCTTCGCCCATCTCCGGGGCGAGGCGGAACTCTCCCCGGTCGCCTCCTGCGAGATTCCCGAGCACGAAGCGGAGCCCGATCCCGATATGGCGGACGTGAAGGGACAGTTTCAGGCCAAGCGGGGGCTAGAGATCGCCGCGGCGGGGCATCACAACATCTTTCTCGTGGGTTCCCCCGGCTCCGGAAAGACCATGCTCGCCCGGGCGCTTCGGGGAATTCTGCCGCCGCTCTCCAAGGAGGACTTCATGGAGGTGCTCCTCGTCCGGAGCACTCTGGGTGTGGCCGTGGAGGACGGGCGTCGTCCGCCCTACCGGGCGGTTCACCACACGGCGACTCTCCCCGCCATCTGCGGCGGCGGGTCTGGCCTGCGCCCCGGCGAGATCAGCCGTGCCCACCGGGGGGTGCTCTTCCTCGACGAGTTTCCGGAGTTTCCCCGGGATCTCGTGGAGGCGCTGCGCCAACCCCTGGAGGATGGCGAGATCGTGGTGAGCCGTGCCTCGGGGAGCGTCACCTATCCGTCCCGGGTCCTTCTCGTCGCGGCGGCCAACCCCTGTCCCTGCGGCAACGACGGTGATCCTTCGGAGCCATGCCGCTGTTCCGCCTCCGAGAGAGAGCGCTACGCGAGGCGTCTCTCCGGTCCGATTCTCGACAGGATCGATCTCTATGTCAGTGTTCCCCGGCTCACACCGGAGGAGTTGGTCGCCGTGGAGGGGCACGGCGCCGAGTCCAGCGCGGACATCCGGCGGCGCGTCACCGCCGCCCGGGAACGGCAGCGCGAGCGCTGGACTCCGCTCGGTTTCGGGTGCAACGCCGAAGTTCCTGAGAAGCTGTTGCGGAAGGAACTTCGGCTCGGAGGAGCGGAGCGCCGTTTTCTCGAGGACGCGGCCCGGCGATGTCGGCTTTCCGGACGGGGACTCGCCCGCATTCTGCGGGTGGCGCGCACCGTGGCGGATCTGGAGGGAGCGGATGCGGTGGGGACCACCCATCTGGCGGAGGCGCTGGCCTACAGACAGGGAGGAAACGCATGGACGACAGGATCAAGGCGCTTCTCCTCCTGAACGCGGTGTTCGCGCCCTCGCGCGTCTGGGACCTTCTCCGCGAACGTGGGCTCCCTCCGGAAGCGCTCTGGGAGCGGGGATGCGACACGCTCCACCGGGAGGTCGGCCTCTCGGGGAACGCCTCCGGGGGGCTGGAAAAGCTCTTACGGCGAGGGTGGGTGGAGAAGGAGAAATCCCGGTGTGACGACGAGGGGCTTCGCCTCGTTTTGTGTGACGACCCGGACTACCCGAAGGGGCTGGAGGATCTGGAGGAGCGCCCTCTTCTTCTCTACGTGCGGGGACGTTTCCCCCGCTCGGGACCTTTTGTGGCCGTGGTGGGCACGCGCCGGTGCACTTCCTACGGAAGGGCCGTGGCGTCCGCTCTGGGAAGCGAGCTGGCCCGCAGAGGGTGTGTTGTCGTGAGCGGCGGCGCTCTCGGTATCGACGGCGCTGCCCACGGAGGCGCTCTGGAGGGCGGGGGCAGTACCGTGGCGGTCTTCGGAACCGGAGTGGACCGGATCTTTCCGAGTGAACACGAGGATCTCTTTCGGAACATCGTCGCAAAAGGTGGCGCCCTGGTGAGCGAATACCCCCTGGGAACGCCGGGACGGGGATGGCTTTTCCCCCGGAGGAACCGGATCATCGCCGCCCTGTCGTCTCATCTGGTCGTCGTGGAGGCTCCCGAGCGGAGCGGAGCGATCATCACCGCCCGGCTCGCCGGAGAAATGGGGCGCGAACTCTGGGCCGTACCGGGGCGCATCGACGAGAAGGTGTGCCGGGGCTCCAACGCCCTCCTCGCCGACGGAGCCTTTCCGCTCGTTCAGGTGGAGCAGTTCGTCGATCTGCTTCGTCCGAGATCCTCTTCTTCGGAGGAGGGACAACTCTCTTTCTTTGGAGCCGAAGACGGAATGCCCGAGGAGGAGGATGGCGTCTTTTCCACTCTCTCCGCCGACGAAACACGCCTGCTCCGCCTTCTTCGGGAGCGGGGGGACCGAACGATTGACAACATGGCTGCAGAGGGTACAATGAGCCCCGCTCGGATTTCCGCCGCCCTGGCCGTCCTTTGCGCCCGCGGACTCGTCTACGAGTCCGGGCCGGGACGGTGGCGTGCGGGTCCCCGGTGAGATCTTCCATTGGAGGTGCTGCACCAGATGGCATGCAGAGTCTTTCATCCCCAGGAGCGACGATATCTGACGCAGGAGGCGCTCGGCGCCGTCGTGGACTACCTTTCACTGCAGCGGGAATCGGATCCGGTCCTCGAGGAAGCGCTGACGTCCGCGGTTCTCCTGGGAAGCTCCCGGAACAGACCCATCGACGAAGAGGATTTTCGGATGCTCTTCGATCTCGCTGCGGCGTCTCCTGAAAAAATCGACTACCGCGATGCCGTTGCCGCAGTGCGGCACGTTCCCTACGCCCCCTGGCTCGTGTGACGGGACGGAGCGTTCTCATGGCGAAAAAAACGCTGGTTATCGTCGAATCCCCCGCAAAAGCGAAAACACTTCAGAAAATCCTCGGAAAGGGATACGAAATCCAGGCGAGCATGGGACACATTCGGGATCTTCCGAAGAGCAAGCTCGGTGTCGACCTGGAGAACCGCTTTGCCCCCGAATACATCCTCGTCCGCGGCAAAGGCGAACTGATCAAGAAACTGAAGAACGCCGCCAAGGGGAGCGACACGATCCTCCTCGCCTCCGACCCTGACCGCGAAGGAGAGGCCATCGCCTGGCACCTGGCTCATGTGCTGGATGTCGATCCCGCCACGTCGTGCAGGATCCGCATGTACGAGATCACGGCCCGGGGGGTGAGTGAAGCGGTCAAGACCCCTTCGCCCATCGACATGAACAAGGTGGAGGCGCAGCAGGCGCGGCGCATTCTGGACCGCGTCATGGGCTATACCCTGAGCCCCCTGCTCTGGAAAAAAGTGCAGCCCCGTCTTTCCGCAGGGCGCGTGCAGTCCGTGGCGCTCCGTCTCATCGCGGACCGGGAGCGGGAGATCCGGGACTTCACGGAGCAGGAATACTGGCTCGTGGATGTGGATGCGTCCTCCGAGGACGGCCGTGCCTACCGACTCAGGGTGGAGCGGCGGGACAAGAAGACGGTCACCATCGCCGACGCCGCCGAGGCGGAAGCCGTGGAGGCGGTTCTTCGGGAACATCCTCTCACCGTGACATCCTTTCGTGTCAAGGAGACCAGACGGCCTCCCCTTCCTCCGTTCAAGACGAGCACGCTCCAGCAGGAGGCGGCGCGCCGACTCGGGTTTTCTCCGCGGAAGACCATGCGGGTCGCCCAGACCCTCTACGAGGGTGTGGAGCTTCCGGGGAAAGGTCCTGTCGGGCTCATCACCTACATGCGCACCGACAGTCTTCGCCTCAGCCCCGACGCCGTCGCCCGGGCGCGCGAGGTCATCGGGAAGGAGTGGGGGGCCGAGTACGTCCCCGAGAAACCCAATGTCTTCGCCGCGAAAGGGCGGACCCAGGACGCGCACGAAGCCATCCGTCCCACTGATCCGGAACTCCTCCCGGGACGCCTGAAGGGCGAACTCTCGGGGGATGAGTTCAAACTCTACAATATGATCTGGCAGCGATTCACTGCATCGCAGATGTCTGCTGCGGTGGTGGCCCGGAGTACGCTCGAAGCCGAGTGTGGCGCCTATGGTCTCGCCCAGGCCGGAGCGGTCCTTCGTTTCGAAGGATGGGGCAAGGTCTGGCCCCTGGACCTGAAGGAGGGACTCATCGCTCCCGCCGTGGAGGGAGAGACGCTTTTCGTGGACGATGTCCTCCGGGAGCAGCGCTTCACCAAACCCCCCGCACGGTACGCGGAATCCGGGCTCGTGAAGACTCTCGAAGAGAAGGGCATCGGTCGTCCCTCCACCTACGCCACCATCATCCAGACACTCTACGACCGGGGATATGTGGAGCGCAACGACGAGCGGCGCCTGGAGCCCACGGACCTGGGGCTCGTGGTGAATGACTTTCTCGTCGCTCATTTCCCGGGCATCGTGGACGTCGGTTTTACCGCAGGCATGGAGAGCGAACTCGACGAAGTCGAGCAGGGGGGCCGCCCCTGGGTCGGCGTGGTGGACGATTTCTGGCGTCCCTTTTCCGAGACGCTTTCCTCGGCGGAGAAAAACGCGGAACGTGTCCGCGTTCCCGTGAAGGAGATCGGCGAGGCCTGTCCCGAGTGCGGTGCCCCCCTCGTGATCAAACGAGGGCGTTTCGGCGAGTTCATCGCCTGTTCGGGGTATCCGAACTGCTCCTACACCCGCCCCATCCTGAAGACCCTGGGCATTCCCTGTCCCACCTGCGGCAAGGGAGAGGTGGTGCGGCGGCGTACGAAGAAAGGGCGTTTCTTCTACGGCTGTTCTCTCTATCCCGCCTGCGACTTCGTCTCCTGGAACCAACCCAGCGGAGAAAAATGTCCCGAGTGCGGCGGTCCTCTGATGGTGCGGGGAAAGAACAAGCCTCCCTTTTGTCCTGCCTGTTCCGGTCAGAGCGAGGCCGCTGGACCCGCACCGAAGAAAAAGGCCGGGCGCCCGAAGAAGAAACCGGGCGCCGCCAAGCCGAGAACTCCCCGGAAGGGAACGGCTCCGTCGCCCCGTTCTCCGAAGGAAACCTCCTCGGATGTGTAGCGCCCCGGTTCCGCCCCAGTCCGTCACCGTCGTCGGAGGTGGCCTCGCGGGAAGCGAGGCAGCGTGGCAGTTGGCCCGCCGGGGGCATACGGTCCGTCTCCACGAAATGCGCCCCGTAAACAGCACTCCCGCCCACAGGACGGCGTGGCTGGCGGAGCTGGTCTGCAGCAATTCCCTCGGGTCGGACGTGCCGGAAAGCCCGGGAGGACTTCTCAAGGAAGAACTCCGGCGCATGAAGAGCCTCGTCATGGAAGCTGCCGAGGAGAGCGTCGTTCCCGCAGGGCGGGCTCTGGCGGTGGATCGGGAACTCTTCGCCCGTTTCGTGTCGGAGCGTCTCGCCGCACATCCCCTGGTGACGATCCTCCGGGAGGAGGTTGCCACATTGCCCGAAGAACCCGCGGTGGTTGCCACGGGACCTCTCACGAGCCCTGCGCTTGCGGCGTGTCTCAGGGAATCCGCGGGAGGTTTTCTCGCCTTCTACGACGCGGTCGCTCCCGTGGTGACCGCGGAAAGCGTGGACGCGGGCACGGTCTACCGGGCCAGCCGATGGGGGCAGGGGGAGGATTATCTGAACTGTCCCCTCGACAGGGAGTCCTACGAGCGTTTTCTTTCCGCTCTGCTGACGGCGGAACGGGCACCTCGGAAGGAATTCGAGCAGGATCCGCGCTATTTCGAGGGATGTCTTCCCGTGGAGGTGCTTGCGGAACGGGGGCCGGATACCCTCCGCTACGGTCCCATGCGTCCTGTGGGGCTTCCCGACCCGAGAACCGGAAGAGAGCCCTACGCGGTGGTGCAGCTTCGCCAGGACAACCGGGAAGGCACACTCTACAACCTCGTGGGATTTCAGACCAATCTGCGCTGGGGGGAGCAGGAGCGCGTCTTCCGGCTCATTCCGGGACTGGAGAAGGCGGAGTTCATCCGCCTCGGCGTCATGCACCGGAACATCTATGTCAACGCTCCCCTGGCGTTGGATTCCTCCCTCCGGCTTCGGGGGCGGGAGGCACTGTTTCTGGCGGGGCAGCTCGTCGGCGTGGAAGGCTATGTGGAGAGCACCGCCATGGGGCTTGTCGCAGCGGTGAATTGTGCGGCCTTCCTCGCAGGTTCGCCCTTTCCGCGCTGGCCCGACGAGACCGCCATCGGTGCTCTGTTGCACTATCTCGACAGTGCTCTTCCCGGAAACTTTCAACCCATGAACTGCAATCTCGGCATTTTCCCTCCTCTTCCGAAGCGGATCCGGGGGCGGACCGAGCGATGCGGAGCTGTGGTCGCCCGGGCACGGGAAGCCCTTACATGCTTTCTTGAGAAGCAGGGCACGCTTTTTCCGTAGTATTTATGACCCCTTTCTCCAGAAATTTCCCAATTTCAAGGGAAAAGTGCTACAATACGCGCCATGAGTGAAAATCTCTCCGTCGAAATGGACTGCTATCTGGAGCACCTGCGCTTCTCTCTGGGACGCTCGGATCATACCGTGACCAACTACGCGGTCGATCTCGCCCAGTTCTGCGAGTTTCTTCTCCAGCAGGGGCTTGAGGACGTGGAGGAGATCACGTCCTCCCATGTCCGTGCTTTTCTTCGGGACATCATGGGATTCGGATACGCGAAGACCAGCGCGGCGAGGAAACTCTCCGCCGTGCGGAGCTGGTTCGCCTTCCTCCAGCGGAACGGAAGAGTGGCTTCCAACGCGGCGGCATCCGTGCGGAGTCCCAAGCTGCCCCAGCGTCTTCCCCGTGCACTCTCCCGGGAAGACACGGCGCGTCTCGTCGAAGAGGGGCCGCGCGGGGAGGAGTTTCATCGCGACCGGGCGGTGTTGGAACTGTTGTACGGCTGTGGCCTGCGCGTGGCCGAACTCGTCGCGCTCGACTGGGAGGACGTGCAGCTTGAGGAGCGGTGGATTCGCGTGCGCGGCAAGGGGGACAAGGAGCGCATGGTTCCCATGGGGCGCATTGCCCGGGATGCCCTTCTGGAATTGCCCCTCCCGCCTTCAGGGGAGCGGGGTGGACCGCTCTTTCCGGGTGAGGAGGGTGGAGAGCTTTCGGTGCGCACCGTGCACCGCATCGTCACCCGAGCCGCCCGGATCGTCGGGCTCGCGGGTGTGACACCCCACGTGCTGCGCCATTCCTTTGCGACGCACATGCTTGAGGGAGGCGCGTCGCTTCGGGTGCTTCAGGAACTGTTGGGCCACGAGAGTCTCGTGACGACCCAGAAATATCTCAGGATCACCGCGGAGCAGATGCGCCGGAGCTACAGCGCGGCCCATCCCCGCGGGGGAGGAGCGGACGAACATGTTTGAGGGAACGACGATTCTCTGCGTGCGGATCCGGAACCGCGTCGCCATGGCGGGAGACGGACAGGTCACGTTGGGAAACCAGGTTGTCAAGGCGGGGGCGCGAAAGGTACGGCGCCTCTACCGCGGCACGGTGCTCGCGGGATTCGCCGGAAGCACCGCCGATGCCATGACGCTGCTGGAGCGCTTTGAAAAGTTTCTGGAGGAGCATTCGGGAAATCTCATGCGGGCCGCCGTGACCATGGTGCGGGAATGGCGTACCGACCGGGCTCTTCGCAGGCTAGAGGCGATGATGCTCGTGGCGGATCGGGAGCAGACGCTTCTGCTTTCCGGCGCGGGGGATGTCCTGGAACCCGAAGGATACGCCGCGTCCATCGGTTCCGGCTCCGGCTTCGCCCTTGCTGCGGCGAGGGCGCTCTGCGAAGCCGCGGAATGGCCTGCGGAGGAGATTGCCCGCCGCTCTCTGGAGATCGCGGGGGATCTGTGCATCTACACCAACAAGAACATCACCGTGGAGGTGATCGACGCGTGATACGACAGGAAGGACGGGACTTCTCCCCCCGGGAGATCGTCGCCTATCTCGATAGATACGTCATCGGCCAGGAAAAGGCCAAACGCGCCGTGGCGGTCGCCCTGAGGAACCGCCTGCGCAGGCGGCGTCTTCCCGAGGAGGCGGCCAGGGAGATCGCTCCCCGGAACATCCTCATGGTCGGTCCCACTGGGGTGGGTAAGACGGAGATCGCCCGCCGCCTCTCGCACTTGGTGAACGCTCCGTTCGTTAAGGTGGAGGCCACTAAGTACACCGAAGTGGGCTATGTGGGGCGCGATGTGGAATCCATGATCCGCGATCTCGTGGAGACGGCGGTGCAGATGGTGAAGGAGCGGAAGGTCGAAGAGGTCCGCGAGGTCGCGAAGGTGCGCGCCGAGGACCGACTGCTTGATGCGCTTCTTCCCCGACCCCGTTCCGCGGTCTCCCGCGTCCCCGAGTTCTTTCGTCTCTTCGGCGGTCAGCAGGAGGAGGCCGCCCAGGCGAGTACACCTCCCCCCCAGACGCCGGAGGAGGAACAGCGCTTCACCGCGACCCGGGAGCGACTTCGGGAGATGCTGCGCAACGGCAGGCTCGAGGATCGGGAGGTGGAAGTCGAGGTGACGGAGGTGCCCAAACTCGGCATGCCCCTGTTGGGGGGGGCTGGCATGGAGGAGATGGGCATGAATCTCAACGAGATGCTCGGCGGCTTGCTGCCCAAGAAATCTCGACGGCGCCGCGTCAGCGTCGCCGAGGCACGGCGCATTCTCGAGGCGGAAGAGGCGGAGAAGCTCGTGGACATGGAGGCCGTCACCAGGGAAGCCCTCGAAAAGGCACAGGAGGAAGGCATCGTCTTTCTCGACGAACTGGATAAGGTTGCGGCTGGAGAGGGCCGTGGGGCCGGCCCGGACGTGAGCCGCGAGGGCGTTCAGCGGGATCTCCTGCCCATCGTGGAGGGATGTACGGTGCAGACCAAGTACGGCCCGGTCACGACGGATCACATCCTGTTCATCGCCGCGGGGGCCTTCCACAAGGTCAAGCCGTCGGATCTCGTTCCGGAGCTGCAGGGAAGACTTCCCATAAGGGTTGAGCTCGATTCCCTCGGCGAGGAGGAATTGTTCCGCATTCTCCGGGAGCCCGAACACAGCCTTGTACGCCAGTATCAGGCCCTGCTCGGCACGGAGGGGGTGGAACTTCTCTTCGAAGAAGGAGCGCTGCGCGCCATCGCCAAGTTTGCCACGGCGGCGAACCGCGACATGGAGAACATCGGTGCCCGACGGCTCGCCACCATTATGGAACTTCTTCTGGAGGAAATCAGTTTCGATGCGCAGGAATTGGCCGGCAGCACGGTCCGCGTGGATGTCCCCTTTGTGGAGGAGCGCCTGCGGGATGTGGCGGCGGACAAGGACATGCGGAACTACCTTCTCTAGAAAAGGGAATAACGAGGCATTCGAAAATTGCGGGAAGGGTACGCACGACGAGGAAAATCATGCCGGAAGTCCCGAGTGGGGCCGTCGTGAGCGACACGTTTACTAGAAGAAGAAATAGGAGGGACATGCCGTGACGATGAACACCCCAAAGGAACTCATCGAGTCGAGAGCGAAGATCCTGAATCCTTCGGCCATGCAGGATCTGCTTGAGAAGACCCGTCTCGTGAGCCGGGCGCTGCAGAACAGAAGGGACCATCGGGCCTATCCGGATTACCAGAAGCTCTCCAAGCTTCTGTGCGATCTTGCGGCGGCCAACGTGTATCTCATCAGCAGGGAGGGGCGCATCCTCGGGTATGCCTGGGTGAGTGAGTACGACTGTCCCATTATGGCGAACCTGCTCGAAAAGAACAGCATGCCCGATTCCTATGTGGAGAAACTCAACCAGTACCACGAATCGGTGCTCAACCACACGGACCATGGACTGTGCGCCTATGCGGACCATCCCTGTACCTACTCCAACAAGCACGTGCTCTACGTTCCCATCACGGGCGGGGCAGAGCGCTTGGGGACCCTGATTCTTGCGCGGTTCGGCCAGCCCTTTGACACGAGGGATCTCGTCCTCGCAGAATATCTCGCCACCGTGGTGGGGCTGGAGATTCTCCACGAGCGGACTCGTTCCATCGAGGAACGCGCCCGGGAGCGTCTGGTGGTGCAGATGGCCATGCGTGCCCTTTCCTATTCCGAGGTGGAGTCGGTGCGGCACATCGTGCGGGAGCTCGGGGGTCCCGAAGGAGTCGTAGTGGCGAGCCGCGTGGCGGATCGCGTCGGCGTGACCCGGAGCGTCATCGTCAATGCCCTGCGCAAGCTGGAGAGCGCCGGGATCATCGAAAGCCGGAGCCTCGGCATGAAGGGAACGTACATCCGCGTTCTGAGCGCGCTCTTCCTGGAGGAACTGGGCATTTTCGAGGAGTGATCCGAAAACCCCCCGGCCACAGAGGTTTTGTGACGTTGCCCCAGCTCTTTCCCGGTGGAATCTCCGATGTTTCGGCAGATCCCGCCGGGCGTTTTTCTTCGGGGGAGGGCGATCCTGTTTCCTTCTCTCCGTATCGGGATACGGCGGAAAGGAAGATCTCGGGAGCGATTCACCTTTCAAGAGAAGGAAAGACGCTGCCGATACACAAAAGGGTCCGATGAGATCCGTTCATCTTGGAATCGTTCGGGAGGGAGTTTCATGCAGAGGGACATGACCTGGGATGTCATCGCGAAGGATGTCGAAGGATTGTCTCGCCGGTTCGAGGCGGTCTCCCAGAACATGGCCAACGGCAACACCCCGCGGTATGCCCGCCGGGAGGTCTCCTTCGAGGATCAGTTGAAAGAACTCATCGATGGTCCCACGAAGCTGCCTCTTGCCGTGACCGACACCAAGCACATTCCTCGGCGTCCTCTTTCCGTGAACGACGTGGTTCCCGAGGAGTCCCGGATCTACGACGAGTGGTACCGCCTCGACGGAAACAATGTGGATCCCGAGCGAGAGAACGCCCTTCTCAACCAGACGAGGATGGGATATACCGCCATGAACAGGATGCTCGGGCGAAAGTTCGGTCTGTACAAGGCCGTCATAGGAGGCCGATGATGCGCGTCTTTCACTCCTTGAACGTGGCGGGAAGCGCTCTCACGGCGCATCGTCTCTGGATGGACACGATCTCGGAAAACCTTGCCAACGTGAATACCACGCGCTCCGGCGACGGAGGTCCTTATGTACGGCGCGTGCCTGTTTTTGCGGAGCGCCTCGACCGCGAGCTTTCCCCCAATTCCGCGTCGGGTGGAGTGAAGGTTACCGCCATCGCACAGGATCCCCTTCCGCCCCGTCTGGTGTACCAGCCGGAACATCCCGATGCGAACGAGGAAGGATATGTGGCCTATCCGAACGTGAACGTGGTGCGGGAGATGACTGACATGATCGTGGCCAGCAGGGCCTACGAGGCGAGCCTTTCCATCGTGGACACGGGAAAGGTTATGTGGAACAGTGCCTTGGAAGTGCTCAAAGGATAGATGTCGGGACTTTTGGATCAGTTGAAAATAAGGCTTTCGATTCGGGGGGGTGAGGCAGTCCCCCCTGCTTTTTTTTCGCTTTTTCTGGTAAATTACCGGAGTATTGCCTTTGGAGAAAGAGCGACAGGGGAGAGTCTTTTGCGGTAAATGTCAGTCTGATGTGGTATCATAGTGTAAATCTGTACATGCGTATTTCCGGGAGGAGGGGCGAACATGAGTGCCGTTACCCTGAATTTACTTGACAGGACACTTCCCTTCGGAGACGAGGGGAAGGGGGGCGCGGTTCAGAAGAAGGATGAGGGAGCCAAAAGTGGAACCACCTTCGCCGCAGTCCTCAAGGAGAGCATGGAGAACGTGAACGACCTGCAGCATGTGGCGGACGAGAAGACGCGAAAGCTGGCGCTGGGCGAAGTGAACGACATTTCCGAGGTGGTTGTCGCCGCGTCCGAGGCGGAGATGTCCCTGCGGTTGTTCATGGAGATCCGGAACAAACTGGTGGATGCCTATCAGCAGATCGCCAGAATGCCGGTCTGACGAACGCTCATGGAACGGATCAGGCAGTTCTTCTCCAGGATACGGGTTTTTTGGGAGTCCCTTGTTCCGTGGCAGCGGTATTCTCTGCTCGGGGCGTCTGTGCTCGTGGTGGCCGCCATCGTCCTCCTCGTGCTTTGGTCGGGAAGAACGGCCTACGATCCCCTCTTTTCCGGACTCGAGGTAGACGATCAAGCTTCCATCGTGGCGACCCTTCGGGAGCAGAAGATTCCTTACCGGCTGGACCCCGTGGCCAACGCCATTCTCGTTCCCCGGGACGTGGTCCATGAGGCGCGGTTGAATCTCGCCTCCGCAGGGCTTCCCAAGGGGGGCGTTGTGGGCTTCGAGATCTTCGATCGGGCCAAGATGGGCATGAGCGATTTCCAGCAGCGCATCACCTACCTCCGGGGACTGGAGGGGGAGCTGGCACGGACGGTCCTGCAGATCGACGCCGTGGAGTATGCGAAGGTCAACATCGTCATTCCCGAGCAGCGTCTCTTCCTCGAACAACAGCAACCCTCCACCGCATCCGTCCTCGTCCGGCTGAAACAAGGGAGAAAGGTCGGTCCGGAGCAGGTGCGCTCCATCGTCCACCTCGTCGCTCACAGCGTCGAGGGCCTTCGCGCCGACGATGTCACCGTGGTGGACACGGCGGGCAACGTGCTCTCCGACATGATCGCCGATGAAAATTTCATCTTTGCGGGAAGCGACGGCCTGGGTTCTTCCGTCTCCTCGGTGCAACGGGAACTCGAACGACAGCAGGAACAGGAGTTCGAACGCAAGCTTCGCGTCATGCTGGAGCGAGTTTTCGGCCCCGGCAAGGCAGTGGTGCGCGTTCGGGTGGAACTTGATTTCGACAAGCGAAAGGTCTCTACCAGGGAATTCATCCCCGGTCCTACTGGCAAAGGCGTTATCCGGAGCCAACAGGACATGGAAGAGACCTACGAGGGGCCCGGCAGTGTTCCCGGGGCGCCTCCGGGAACGACAACGAATATCCCGGGGTACGCCATCACGGGACAGCAGCAGGGGAACAGCGAATACGCCAAGACGGAATCGACGAAGAACTACGAGATCACCACCCGGGAAGAGGAGCAGGTGGGAACGCCGGGAACGGTGAAACGGGTCTCCGCCTCGGTTCTCGTGGACGGCACGCTCTCGGACGAACAACTGGGCGGACTCAAGGAGGCCGTGGCGGCGGCCATCGGTATCGACGAGGTTAGGGGAGACAAGCTCGTCATTCAGCCCATGCCCTTCGCCACCTCTTTTGTGGACAACCTTCTCGCCCAGCTCCAGGAGCAGCGGCGACAGCAGCTCCTCATGGGCATGATCGCGCTTGCGCTCGTGCTTGTGGGGGCGGTCGGCGTGGCTCTCTGGTGGATGCGCCGCCGCCGGCGGCTCCTCCTCGAACAGGCGGCTGGAGGCGAGGAAGGAAAGGTGCCGAGCCTGAGAGAGCTCATGGAAAACCCTGATCTGATGGCCGGACAGAGTGAAGTCGTCGTTCTGGAAGAACAGCTCCGCATCTATGCGATGAAGAACCCCGAGGATGTCGCTGCAGTCATCAAGAACTGGCTGGCTGAGGAATAGCCGCCTGGGAGAGGAAGGGAATCCATGGCCAAAAAAGAACTGAGGGGGAGAGACAAAGCTGCCATCCTCTTGGTTTCTCTGGGCCCTGAAGTGGCAGGACTCATCTACAAGCAGCTCGACGAGGGGACCATTGAGCTGCTTACACTCGAAATCGCCAACCTGCGGAAAATCACTCCGGATGTCAAGCTCCAGGTCCTCAAAGAGGCCCAGGAGCTGCTCATGGCCAAGGAATTCCTTTCCCAGGGGGGCGTGGATTACGCACGGTCGCTCCTGGAGCAGGCCCTCGGGTCCGAGCGCGCCCAGGAAATCCTCCGACGCATCACCGCGAGCCTTCAGGTACGTCCCTTCGACTTCATGCGCCACACTGACGCACAACAAGTTCTCAGCTTCATCCAGGGAGAGCATCCCCAGACTATCGCCCTCATTCTCTCCTATCTCGTTCCCGAACAGGCTGCGGCGATCATGGGCGGTCTGCCCGCCAACATTCAGTGGGATGTGACGCGGCGTATCGCCACCATGGACAGGATCACTCCGGAAGTCCTGCGGGAGGTGGAGCGGGTGCTGGANNGAAGCTGTGGTGGACATCATCAACCGTGTGGATCGGGGTACGGAGCGGAACATCATGGAAATGCTCGAGGAAAAGGACCCCGACTTGGCGGAGGAAATCAAACGGCGCCTCTTCGTCTTCGAGGACGTGATCGGGCTGGACGACCGCTCGCTTCAGCGCGTCCTCCGGGAAGTGGACATCAAGGACCTCTCCCTCGCTCTCAAGGGAGCCACGGAGGAGTTGCGGCAGAAGTTCTTCAAGAATATGTCCAAACGAGCCTCCGAGATGTTGCTGGAGGACATGCAGTTCATGGGGCCCGTGCGCGTCCGAGACGTGGAGGAGGCGCAGCAGAAGATCGTCAATGTTATCCGCGCCCTTGAGGATGCCGGAGAGATCGTCATCGCCCGAGGTGGAGAGGAAGAGCTGATTGTCTAGCGGAACCGGTCGCCAACGTCTTTTCCGGGCGGTACGCCTTCTTCCGGAGGCGGTCAAGGTGGGAAGCCCCCTGCCGAAGGGAAAGACGGTGCCGGAGGAGGCGTGTCCCGTCTCCGGCACCGAGGAGAGGGGAGAGCAGGCGGCGGCTCTTCGCGCCGAAAAGGAGCGGCTCGGACTTCAGGAGAAGCTCCGCCGGGCGGAAGAGGCCCTGGTGGAGGCGCGCAAACACGCGACGTCCCTGGAGCAGGAGGTCGTGAAACAGCGCAGGGATGCGGAGGCAAGGCTGGAAAAACTCAAGGGCGATCTGGAATCCCGGCTTGAGGAACAACGGGAGGATGCGCGTCGCACTGGGCATGACGAGGGCTATTCCGAAGGATATACCCGGGGGCGGAACAAGGCGTTTCAGGAAGTCCGGGAGGAATATGCGGAGCGCTTCGCCTCTCTGGCGGAACAGATTGACGGCGTCCACGGCGAGCTTCGCCGGAATCTGGAAGAGCTTGCGGAAGCGAACCAGCTTCGGTTGATCCGGCTCTGGAGTGTCGTGCTCGAACGCTTGCTCCATCGCCAGGTGGAACTCAACGAAGCCACGGTGATGACGCTTCTGCGCCAGGTGCTTCTCCGGGTGAGTGATCGGGAGCGCTTGGTGGTGTATCTTCACCCCGAGGATGCAGTCTCGGTGCGGGAACGGCGGGACGAGTTCGCCGACATTCTCCGGGGGATCCGCCATATCGAGTTCGTCGGGGACGAGAACGTGGACCGGGGAAGTTGTCTGGTGGAGACGAATCTCGGCGTGTACGACGCACGGTGGAGGACTCAGCTCGAACAGATTTCCCGGGAGGTTGACGGCGTTCTTCTGGAAGGACTTTCCTCCGGAGGCGCGCCCGTTCCTGCGGGGCGGGGGGATGCCGCCGAGGACGGCGGAGCGTAGCCATGGGAAAGGATCTGCTGGGTGTCCTCGAGGTGCGTTTGGACCGGAGCGACTGGATCCGCGTCAACGGAAGAGTCGTTCAGGTCGTGGGGCTCGTCATTGAGTCTCAGGGGCCGGATGTGCAGGTGGGGGATCTCTGCGAGATCCGCTTTCGCAGGCGGAACAGTGTGCTCCGTGCGGAAGTGGTGGGTTTTCGGGGCGATCGTGTGTTGCTCATGCCGCTCGGAGACATTCAAGACATCGGTCCGGGGTGCGATGTGGTGGCCATGGGGCGCAGCCTCGGCGTTCATGTGGGGAGCGGTCTCCTCGGCAGGGTTCTGGACGGACTGGGGCGTCCCATCGACGAAAAGGGGCCCGTGGCGGTCTCCGGTTTCTATCCCCTTCATGCGGCGCCGCCACACCCACTGCGCCGACAGCACATTTCGAAACCACTCTCCGTGGGCGTCAAGGTCATGGATGGTCTGCTGACCCTGGGGCAGGGGCAGCGGGTGGGCATCTTCTCCGGTTCAGGCGTGGGCAAGAGCACTCTGCTCGGCATGATGGCCCGCAACACCGAGGCGGATGTGAACGTCATCGGTCTTGTGGGAGAACGGGGACGGGAAGTCAAGGAGTTCCTCGACAACGATTTGGGAGTGGAGGGTCTCAAGCGTTCCGTCGTGGTGGTGGCCACGTCGGATCAACCACCTCTCGTGCGTCTCAAGGCGGCGCTCACTGCCACGACGATCGCGGAATACTTCCGCGATCAGGGAGAGAACGTCCTGCTCATGATGGATTCCATCACCCGCGTCGCCATGGCGCAGCGTGATTCGGGGCTGGCCGTGGGGGAGCCACCTGCCACACGCGGGTACACGCCTTCGGTGTTTGCCTTTCTGCCCCGTCTTCTCGAGCGGGCCGGCGCAGGAGAGCGGGGAAGCATCACCGCCATCTACTCGGTTCTCGTGGAGGGCGATGACATGAACGAGCCCGTGGCGGACACGGTGCGGGGCATTCTCGACGGACACATCGTTCTCTCCCGCCAGATCGCCGCGAGAAACCACTACCCTGCGGTGGATGTTCTCCGAAGTATCAGCCGCGTGATGCCCGGCGTGGTTTCGGAGGAGCAGATGGCGGCGGCCACGACGATACGGGAAGTTCTCTCCGTGTTCGAGGAGGCTCAGGATCTGGTTAACATCGGTGCGTACAAGACCGGTAGCAATCCGAAAATAGACTGGGCGCTGGAATACATCGACCGGGTGCAGAATTTTCTCCGTCAGGGTGTTCAGGAGCGGTTCTCCTTCGAGGAGACCGTACGGACTATGGAATCCCTCGTGCCGAACCTCCAGGAGGCGAGGAGATAGACCATGATGCAGAAGATCCGGAGATTTCGACGTATCCTTTCAACAAAAGTCCGGGAGGAACAGACCGTTCAAGTGGAACTTTCCGAGCGGCTCACGGCGGAGCAGAACGTGCTCGCCCAGCTTGATGGATTGAAGCTGGAGCGCCAGCGCGCCCTGGACGAGTTCGTGACCCAGGTCGGGCGGGTGTTCTCCCCCCGGGATCTCTGGCATCAGCGGCAGCATATCGAGTGCATCGACACGGATATGGAGTGCAAAGAGCGGGAATTGGCCGCCCTGCGCCGTGCCATTGAAGAGACCAAGGTGCGTCTCCTCGAACGGCACCGCGAGGTGCGCATGCTGGAGAACTACGTGGAAAAGCTCCAGGCCGCGGATACTGCGGTGCGGCTCTCGACGGCGCAGAACGAGTTGGACGATCTCACCTGTATGCGTTTCAACACCACTCGGGAGGAATTTCCATGCGACCCAGTCTCGCGAACGTGAATCGTGTTCTCGCCCGAATCGAGGAAATTCAGAACCGCTTTTCGCCTTCCGGAGGCTCCGACATGCCGCTGGAACGTTTGCGGGAAGGTGTTTCGCCGGGGAATTTCGAGCATGCCCTCGAAGAGGCGCGAAAGAAGGAGAAAACCCAGGGGAAGGACAGAAACCGTGCTTTGCAACATGTCCTCGCCTCGGATAGCCCGGGACTCGCCGACGGTGAAGGGATTTTCGACAGGGACGAGGTGCTTCTCTCGGAAGAAAGACGTGACGGAGCGACGTGGCAAGCGGCTCTCCCTGCAACCGCAGGAGCGTACGGTCTCGATCCGGCCCTTGTCCGGGCGGTGATTCGCATGGAGTCGGGAGGCAACCCAAGGGCGGTTTCGCCCAAGGGGGCTCAGGGGCTCATGCAGCTCATGCCGGGAACGGCAAGAATGCTGGGAGTCCAAAATGCTTTCGATCCCATTGAAAACATGGATGGAGGCGCCCGCTACCTTGCCTCGATGTTGCAGCGATATGACGGTGACATGGAGAAGGCGCTTGCGGCGTACAACGCCGGTCCCGGAAGAGTGGATGCCTGTGGCGGCATTCCGGCCATCCCGGAGACGCAGCGATACGTCCGGAATGTGTTGGCTCTTTACAGGAAAATGAAGGAGGAGGAATAGGTTCATGGCGGATCCGATACGGGATTCCTCCGAAGAGATGATCGACGAACCGAGGCCCTCGCCGAAGGCTCCCAAGAGCACCGGAGGGAACCCTAAGGTGAAGAAAAAGTCCCGCGGACGCGGATGTGCCATGTTTCTTCTGTCACTTCTTCTTTTGGGAGGAACCCTTTCCGGTCTGCATCTGGCCGGTGTGTGGGATGCGCGCACGGTCCTCTATCCGTTGCTTCCCCAGATTCCTCTGGTTGGAGAACAGCTTTCGGATACCTTCGGTGTGCCTCCCCGTTATGCCCTCACTGTCGCAGAACGTCGCGCCCTCGAAATCAAGGAGCGAGAGCAGTTGCTCGCTGTGCGGGAGGCGGAACTCAACGCTCTCCAGGCCGCGTCGGAGGCCATCTCCGCGGATCTTCTCGCCAGAGCGGAAGCGCTCGGAAGGCAGGAGGCGCTTCTGGCGGAACAGTTGGCGCAGCAACCGACACAGGATGCGCCGGACGCGGAGGAAAAGAACATCGAGGACCTTCTCCAAACCTACCAGGAAATGTCTCCCCGCAACGCCGCCCAGATCATGCAGGATCTCCGGGAGGATCTGGCGGTGACGCTCCTCTCCCGCATGCCCCAGGATCAGGCGGCGGCAATCCTCGCCAAGATGGACAGCCCGAAGGCGGCCCGCCTCACGGAGCGCTTGGCGACTCTCAAGCGGTAGCCCTTCGGCCTCGAAGAATCCTTGCCTTTTCGCCGCTCGGTGTGTCCGACCTGGAAGAACCGGAACCCTGCTTTTGTCGGACAACACCGGAGAGGGTTGTTTTTTGTTCCGTTGTCTCGGTTCGGCGCATGCTCAAGGCTGTTTTTCCTCTGGGAACAGCGGATATCTTCCGCCGGTGGGGCGATTTTGGCCTCGCCGCTTTGATTTTCCCCTTGTCCGGCTTCCTCTCCCTTCTTCGCCTCGTTCTTCTGAAGCACTCCATGGGATAAAGTCCCGCTTCGAAATGCCGATACCAACTACGAGGCATTCGGAGTCGATCCAATGTGTTTGTTCACGCAGCGCCTGCCATGGACGGTCGGGCTTTGAAACGGCAAGGGAATGCGGCTTGACCGACATGACATATCATCTCAGGAGGCCGCCATGATACGATCTCTGTGGACAGGTGTGAACGGCGTGGTTGGGCATCAGACCTATCTCGACGTGATCGGCAACAACGTGGCCAACGTGAATACCGTTGGTTTCCGAAGATCCTCCCCGGTCTTCTCCGATCTCCTTTCGGACCTGATGCGTGGCGCCACCGGCTCCCAGGGCAATGTGGGCGGTGTGAGCCCCATGCAGGTCGGCTTGGGGTCCATCGTTACCGCTATCGATGTGAGCCAGGCTGCCGGAACTCTTTCCCTCACCGACAGTCCCACGGATATCGCCATCTCGGGATCCGGTTTTTTCGTCGTCCAGAATGAACAAGGCCAGTTCTACACCCGGGCGGGGAATTTCGTCGCCGATGGAGAAGGATATCTCGTGCAGTCCGGGACGGGAAACTACCTGATGGGGACGAGAATCGGCGACGGAAGTGTTCCGGGAACCCCCGGCGGACTTGAGCCGGTGAAAATTCCCGTTCCGTCCGAAACGGGAGATTCGGAGTACACCCTCCCTCCCAAAGCGACGGGGGGCATCCTTTACGCGTGCAATCTCGACGCAGGCATGGCTCTGGGGGATTCCCACGCCACGGAGACGACTGTCTACGACAATCTCGGCAATGTCCATCAAATCCGGGTGACCTGGTCCAAGGCTACGGAAATCGCTCCGGACGGGACGGAGACGTGGGAACTGAACCGCTGGACCTGGAAGGCGGAACTGCTCGACGAGGATCCTCCCGTTGAGGTGGGGTCTGGCGAGATCGGATTTTCCGGTGCTTCCGATCCTGCGACGGGGGTTGTGGCGGGCGACATCATCCGGGATGGATCGGAGATCGTCGCCATCAACGTGCCCTACAGCCCGGTCCCTGATCCCAATAATCCGGGACAGACCGTCACTCCCGAGGCCGGGGAGATCACCCTCGATTTCGGTGGCGGCGGAGATCCGCTTGCAGGGATCACGCAATTCGGAAGCTCCAGCACTACCCGTTCCGTCAAGCAGGACGGCTATCCCATGGGATATCGACAGGGAGTGATCGTCACCGCCGACGGCGTGCTGAATGTGGTGTATTCAAACAACATGGTCAAACCCACCTACCGCATCCCCCTTGCCTTTTTCCGTAATCCCATGGGGCTCAAGAGTGAAGGGGACGTCCTCTTTTCCGTGACCGCGAATTCGGGGGATCTGAACCTTCTCTTTCCCGGCGCGGAGAACACGGGAAAGCTCATGGGCGGTGCGCTGGAGGGGAGCAACGGCGATCTGGCCGATTCCTTCTCCGATCTCATCATTTCTCAGCGGAGCTTTCAGGCGAATGCCCGGGTTATCACCACCAGCGATGCCTTCCTGAAGGAAAGCATCTCCATGAAGAAATAACGGGGCCGAACCGTGGCAGAAAGGAGCCCCTGAACATGTCCGTCAATTCCGTCCAGGCACTTTTTCCGGACCCCGCTTCGGCTTCCTCTGCGGGAAAGGGAACCGCCAAGACCCAAAGCGCCTCTCCAGGAGCGGTTTTTGAGACGCTCCTTTCCACTGCGGGGGAGAGCCTTTCCCAAGGTGATGCCGGGAAGAACGAAAAAGGGCTCCTTCTCGAAGGAGTGCTTCCGGAATCTTCCGCTGCCGTTCCGGGAGCTCTTTCGCCTGGGCTCGTCGAGCTGGCGTGGACGTTCTGGATCGGCAACGGAGAAGAGGCTCCGACGAAAGACGTGCTTGTCGATCCTTCGCAGGAAGAAGAGGAGAATGTGTCGTGCGAAGAGGAAGCAGGCGCGGACGCGCTTCGGGATGGTGTGCCGGAGAGTGCGCTTCCCTGCCTGGCGAACGGCGTGGATATCGCCGAGATCGTCGCAGTGCCTACGGCACCCGGTGGCGTTGAGGTCACTTCGGAACATTTGCTTGAAGAGAAGTTTCCTGTCGTTCCATCTGCCCTGGTGCCCGAAAACCAACCTGTGGTTCCGGTCGAAGAACAATACCGTGATGGAATGGCGGCGGTTTCCGCTCCGGACGGGAACGTAGCCCGTGCGGAAGAAACGGTGCCCTCGCAGGCGGGGCTCCTCGACGAAGGTGATGACGCTGCGGACAAGGATGCCCCCGGGGTTGTCCCTCCCGAGGAAGGACCTCAGAAGGCAGAAGCAGCGGATGAAGGGGACGCCGTTTCGTTGTTGAAAAAGGGAATGCCTCTTTCCAAAGAGAATGACGCTTCCGGAACGCCTCGTTCCGTTGCGGTGCCCCTTCGGGAGGAGGTTGTGAAAAACCTTTCCGAGGGCACTCTCTCCGGAGGGGCCGAAAGCAAAGAAGCTCCGGTGCCAGTTTCGGAATTACCGCTCGAAGATATCGCGAAAACGGTGACGGAGAAGGCGGTTGCGGAGGATGCGCTCCCCCGGAATGTGGCGGTGACAGAACGTTCGCTCTTGCCGGACGGCTCTGTTCCGAATGAGGCTCGTCCTAAAAGCGATGAGGGGGCGGGCAAAAGCGCGTCGCACGAATTGGGGCAGGCCGCGGCTCTGGAGGTTCCGGAGGAACATGCCGAAACGGAGCAACGGAATGGTGATGCATTTGCAGGAGGACGTGAGGGGCAGGGAGCCCGGAACACCGCGATGTCTTCGGCATCGGCCGGCAGGGAGACGGCTTTCTCCTCGTTCCTTGACGGGGGTGCGTCCTCCGGTATTTCCGGTCCGGCGCGGAGTGTCCCGGGACCTCTTCCCGGAGAAGGTACGTCCCTCCCGCTGCAGGGGCGAGGGCTCGCGGCCCTGCCCGAGGGAATGACGGAAGTGGTGCGTGTGATTGCCACTGAGGAGGGGCATCGTGCCCGGATCATCGTGGATCCTCCCGCTCTGGGACGCGTGGACGTGACCGTCCAGACCACGGGGAACGGTATGGAGGCGGTGCTTCGGGTGGACAACGAGGCGTTGCGGCAGACCTTGTTGGGCCAGCTCGACCAGTTGCGGCAGGCCCTCGCACAGCAGGGAATCACCGTGGGCCAGCTCAGCGTCGATGTCCGACAGCAGGAAGAGCAACAGCACAGCCAGAGCGATTCCGGAAAGAACCGGCGGACGAACAGGCTTTCCGGTGTGGAAGACGGTGTTTCCGACGAAGACGAGGAACGGAGAACCGTGCGGCTTGACCTCGAACGGGGCTTGCTGCACTGGATAGCCTGAACGGAAAGGAGTGGGTGGCATGTTTCAGACGTCGAGCGTGGCGGGAACGGGAAATGCTTCCTCCACAAGCGGTACCAGCTCGGACGACATAACCAGAACGGTGAAGACCGAACTCGGCAAGGACGATTTCCTGAAACTTCTCATTACGCAGCTCACGCATCAGGATCCGCTGAACCCCATGGAGGACAAAGAGTTTATCGCCCAGATGGCGCAATTCAGTTCCCTGGAGCAGTTGACGAACCTCAACGCGGGGCTGGAGAGCATGACGAACTTCGCTATGACCAACGCGGTGAATTACATCGGGAGAACCGTCACCTTCTACAACAGCGACGGCGAGGAACTTTCCTACAAGGTGACTTCCGTAACCTTCAACCAGGGGGAAGTGACGCTCCATTACGATGGAGGTAGTGTGCCTCTCGAGAACGTCATCGGTGTTGCCTGATTTAGAAGGGGGCTGTCAGGCACGAGAACATGTTGTTCCGTGTTGACCGATTGGGGGAGAAGGGTTTCCCGTGCGCGGCCAGGGAGGAGCAGCGCTCGCAACGGCAAGGGATTGCAGACGAAAACGGAAGAAAATGACTTCATGAGGAGGGTACCGCCATGCTGCGATCTCTGATGGCCGGCGTTACGGGTATCAAAGCTCACACGACCTATCTCGACGTGGTGGGCAACAACATCGCCAACGTGAACACCACGGGCTTCAAGAAATCCGTCACGACCTTCCAGGACCTGCTGTACCAGACGGCGAAGGGAGCCACCGCGCCCGATGCCGGAGCGGGACGGGGAGGCATCAACCCCATGCAGGTGGGGCTTGGTGTGAACGTGGCGGCCATCGAAACCATCCACACCCAGGGGAACGTGAGTTACACGGGTGTCTCTACGGACTTCGCCATCCAGGGGGACGGCTATTTCGTCGTCAAGGACGGAAACAACACCTACTACACCCGGGCGGGGTCCTTCATCCGCGACGGGGCGGACAACGTGGTGAGCTCCGGAACGGGCTACATGCTCCAGGGGTACGCCATGTCCCAGGATCCCACGGATCCCACCAAATATGTTCAGGGAAGCACTCTCGGGGCCATCAACATTCCCATCGGCCAGAAGATCCCTGCCAAGGAGACCGAACTGGTGGGGTTTCGGTGCAACCTGGACAGCAGCGTTCCCACCTATCTCGCCTCGGGATTCACCGCAGTAGGAACGCAGCAGAAAGTGACGCTTGATGGAACGCAGTACACCGTGACCTTCGCCGAGAGTGCCGGAGGCCCACCGGCCACGCCGGACGATTTTCTCCGCATCACCTTTGATGGTGCCGGCGGTCCTCTGGATGGCACGCTCGAAATGCAGCTCGATGGTGTGGATGCGGAGGGAAACCCTGTCCTGTCTATCGGTGCCGGTTCGACCGCAGCTTTGACGGCGGCCACGACATACGATCCGAACACGGGTCTCCTCACCGTGCAGGACGGCACTGATCGGTGGGAGATGAATCTCTGGGATAATCTTGATATGGATTACGTTACCTTCAAGGACCCCGCCAATCCGAACCTTACCTGGAAGGTTCTCACCGAGTTCGACCCCGCGTCGAATCGTATGAAGGTCTGGTACCAGAGTGACGATGGCGCTGGCGGAGTGAACCCCGTCCCCATGGCCGTGTTCGATTCCCAGGATCCGGCGGCGGGACCGATTCTTTTCAACAGCGACGGGACCTTCCGGAGCTACGATTCGAATCCGGCAACCCAAGACATCGATCCCATCGCATTGGATGACGGTGCGGGCAACACGCTCGATATCTTTCTCGTGGCGAACCCCTCGGGGAGGTCCTTCCTCATTCAGCCCTCCGACGGAGGGGTACCTCCCGCGGCGACCGGGGAGACTCTGGGCTCCCTGAACCAGCGAATCTCGAGCATTCACGAGACGAAGATCGACGTGTACGACTCCCTCGGAAACGCCTACACGCTGGAGGTGAGCTGGGAGAAGACCTCCAACAACGAGTGGCGCTGGCGGGCCTGGCTTCCGGACAATCCTGGAATCCCCATCACGGGGAATGAGGGGCTCATCACCTTCGGGCAGGACGGTCGCATCACCGGAACAGGAACCGCCACGATCGACCTGGGGTTCGGTGCTGTCGGGGCCAAGGACACCACGGTGACGCTTGATTTCTCCGGCAAAACGTTTGAAAAGGACGATCTTGAGGGGGTCACCCAGTACGGATCGGCCTTCACGACGAAGGGATACTATCAGGACGGTTATGCCATGGGCGTGCTTGAGGATTTTGCCGTGGGTGCCGACGGGATTGTGACGGGGGTCTACAGCAACGGCAAGAACCAGCCAATCGCGCGGCTTGCCCTTGCGCTCTTCGCGAATCCCCAGGGACTTCTCAAGATGGGAGAAACGGTGTTCATGGAATCCCCCAATTCCGGCGTGGCTCAGATTGTCAACCCCCAGGAGGGTGGAGCCGGCAAGATTGCCGGAAGTTCCCTGGAGATGTCCAACGTGGACCTGGCGGAGGAGTTCGTGAGCCTCATCAAGGGGCAGCGCGGTTTTCAGGCCAACGCAAGGGTGGTCACCACGGGAGACCAGGTTCTCGAAGAACTCATCAACCTGAAGCGCTAGGTTGTTCCGTCGTTGCCGCGTGTCCTCCGGACGCGGTGTCGCCGGCAGGAAAGACAGGCGCAGGCTTCCCGGGGGATGTCTATTGTGGTATGGTTTCGCTCTGAAGAGAAATTCGTTGCACCGGCCGGAGGGGGTGACTGCCCCCTCTTTTCCTGGGGAAAGCGGTGGAGCGCATGATCGAACTCACGCGACTCAACGGAAGCATTTTCGTCCTCAACGCGGATCTCGTCGAGACGGTGGAGACCACGCCGGATACGGTGATCCTTCTCTCCAACGGACATCGCTACGTGGTACGAGAACCCATGGAGGAAGTGACGAAGCGAATCCTCGCGTTTCGTCGTCGTGTCGTCGACCATCGGGAATTTCCGTCGTCATAGCTTCTGTTTGTAGAAAGCGTTGTCGCAACGTGAGATTTTTTCCGATTCCTCCTTGGAGAAGGGGTCGGAGGAAGACCGCCAGTGGATTTCGATGTACAATGAAAACGCAGCAGTTGGGGAGGTGGAGGCGTGGACCTCGCAACCGTAATCGGGTTATCCTTGGCGCTCATTCTTGTCATCGGGGGCATCATCGCCGGCGGTGATCCCGGAGCCTTCGTGGATGTGACGTCGTTGCTCATTACGGCGGGGGGGACGCTCGGGACGGTCATCATGAGCAACCCCATCGAACGCTTCAAGGACATGGGCAAGGTGGTCAAGAGGGCCTTTTTCTCCTCAAGCCCGGATCTGGTCGGTTTGGTGCAGACCATGGTGAGCTTTGCCGAGAAGGCCCGGCGGGAGGGGCTGCTCGCCCTGGAGGAGGATGCGAGCCAGCTGGAGGACGATTTTCTGCGCAAGTCCATTCAGCTCGTGGTGGACGGAACGGATCCGGAACTGGTGAAGGCTATTCTGGACACGGAGATCGGGCTTCTGGAGGAACGACACTCCCAGAACAAGAAGATGTTCGACACCATGGCGGAACTCGCGCCTGCCTTCGGCATGCTGGGAACGCTCATCGGCCTCATCCTGATGCTCAAGAACCTGGACGATCCCAACGCACTGGGGCCTGGCATGGCCGTGGCCCTCATCACCACGTTCTACGGCTCCTTCATCGCCAACGTCATTGCCCTTCCCATGTCCAAGAAGCTCGGCGTACGCACCGCCCAGGAGGTGCTCTCCCGGGAACTCATGGTGGAAGGGGTTCTTTCGATCCAGGCCGGAGAAAATCCGCGCATCGTGGAGGAGAAGCTCAAGGTTTTCCTGCCGCCGGTGATGCGTTTGCTGCTTGAGGAATCAAAGAAGAAGGACAAGGACGAGGCGGCGTGAGAGTGGTTTTTCCGCGCCCGGGTTCGGAAAGGGGATGACGGAGCATGGCGAGAAGAAAACGACAGGAGGAGACCATCAGCCAAGGTTGGCTCACGACTTATGGCGACATGGTGACGTTGCTCCTGACGTTCTTCGTGTTCCTCTTCGCCTTCTCTACGCTGGATGTGCAGAAATTCCAGAAACTCATCCTTTCCTTCCAGGGAGCCATCGGTGTGCTGCCCGGGGGCAAGACGACACAGCCGGACGATCAGATTTTCCAGGCCCATGTTGGAGTGGACGCCGGCGAGGTCCGAAAACAAACTCAGGACATCCTCGATGTGGCACGTCGGGTCCAGACACTCATTCGGGAGGAGGGACTGGAAGGCGAAGTGACCGTCCGGGTCGACCAGCGGGGTGTGACCATCTCCATGACCGAACAGGTGCTCTACGCCAGCGGAAGCGCGGAGATCCGCCCCGAAGGAAAGCGACTGCTCGCGAAAATCGGCATGATTCTGAAGGATGTACAACCCCCCATCGCCGTGGAGGGACATACGGATTCGGTGCCGTTGCGGGGAGGTGTCTTCGGTGACAACTGGGGGCTTTCCGCCGCCCGGGCGGCCGCGGTGGTCTCCTACTTCGGAGAGAACGTGGGAATCGACCCGAAGCGCCTTCAGGCCGTGGGGTTCGGGCAGTACCGGCCATTGGTGCCGAACGATACGGACGAGCATCGGGCGCTGAATCGGCGCGTAGACGTGGTGCTTCTCTCCCAATTCTCACAGTGACGCCAATTTTCCCCCAAGGGGAGGTTTCTGCATGAAACGAATGATCGTCCTCATCGTTGTGGGTGTGGTGGTTCTTCTCGCAGGTATCGGCGGCGGCATCTTCGTGGGACTGAAGTTCTTCTCCCAGCCCGATGTCGTTCCCGGCAGCCAGGGGCTGCCTCCGGGACCGACGGTGCGTCTTGGGGAGTTCACCGTGAATCTCGCGGACAAGGAGCCTCATGTGCTGCGCACGACCATCACGCTGGAGGTCACCTCCCAGGAGTCCCTCGCTCTCGTGGCGGACCCGGGGTGGCTCAGCAGAATGCGCAACGAGGTCATCCTCGTCGGAAAGGATCGTCGCTACGACGATCTCCGTACCGCCGAAGGGGTTCTTGAGTTCGCGCAGGACGTGAAGCGCCGGCTCAATGCGCTCATGCCCCTCGTCAAGGGGCAACCCGCGGTTTCGAGGGTGCTCTTCGACGATCTCATCGTGCAGTGATCCGCTTTCCGAGGAGGTGAGGAGACGTGGTGCCTGAAGTACTTTCCCAGAGCGAAATCGATGCGTTGCTCAGCGCACTGAGCAGTGGCAGTGTCGATTTGGAGGCCATATCCGAGAGCGCCCGGGAAGACAAGATCAAACTCTACGATTTCCGGCGTCCGGACAAATTCAGCAAGGACCAGCTCCGGGCCATTCAGATGATTCACGAATCCTTTGCACGACAGGTCACCACGGCTCTGTCCACCATGGTGCGCGCTATGGTCTCCGCCGAGGTGGTCTCGGTGGATCAGCTCGCCTACGATGAATTCGTCCGTTCTCTCGTGCAGCCCACCACCATCGCTATCCTGGAGATGTACCCTCTTACGGGAAACGCGGTGATGGAACTCAATCCTCACCTGGTCTTCAGCATCATCGATCGTATGTTGGGCGGCAAGGGAGAGCCTCTCCGGAAGGCCCGGGAACTGACGGACATCGAGCGGACCGTGGTCGAGCGGGTGCTTCTCCGCATGCTGGAACTGCTGGAGGAAAGTTGGAGCACCGTCGTGGACGTACGTTTCCGTTTCGACAGCATGGAGAGCAATCCCTTTTTCGTGCAGATCTGCCCCGGGACGGACATGGTGCTTCTCGTGACGCTCAAGGTCCAGGTGGGCGAGACGGAGGGAATGATCAACCTCTGCGTGCCCTACATCGTCATGGAGCCCATGGTGGACAAACTGAGTTCTCAGCACTGGTTCGCCAGTACGGGACGCAAAGACATCCAGGGTGTCCGGGAAGCCCTGAAGAACCGTCTGAACGCCGTTGTCGTGCCCGTGGCGCTGGAACTCGGACATTCCATTCTGAGTCTTCAGGATGTCATGCAGCTTCAGGAGGGAGACGTGATCCGCCTGGATGGAACGAGGGGAGATCCTCTCGGGCTCCGGGTGGGCAATCGTGTCAAATTCTACGCTTCTCCGGGAACCGTCGACGGCGCCTACGCCGCGAAGGTCACAGAAGTGCTTTCCGGCGAGGCCCAGAGAGAGGAGGAGTAGGCCGTGGTGGACGAACTCCTGAGTCAAGATGAAATCGATGCGTTGCTGAGCGGTGCCCCCGCCGTCTCTGCGGATGCCGCAGGCGGCGACCTCAGTCCAGAGGATCAGGACGTGCTCGGCGAGGTGGCGGGCATCTTCGCCAATGCGGCGGGTAACGTGGTGGGCATGCTTGCCGGTCGTGGCGTCGCGGCTTCCGTCGCGGGGATGGAAACGTTCCCGCAGCGGGAGATGCCGGAAAGAGCCGACGGAACGGGTCGTGTGTTTCTGTACACCCTTGCCTGCGACGGGTTGGAGAACGCTCCTGCGGCGATCGTGCTCTCCGAGCGGGGGGCCATGTCCCTTGCTGATCTCATGATGGGAGGCGATGGAAAAGAGCTTCCCGCCGAGGCGAACGATCTCTACTTGAGTGCGTCCCAGGAGGGGCTCAGCCAAGTGGTCGGCTCGGCCTTCACGAATGTGAGCGGCCTGTTGAAGGGACAACGCCTCGTTCCTTCCGGGGCCTCCGGTGCGCTGAAGGAGGGAAGTTGGCTTCCCCTTGAGGGAAGGGGCCCTGAGGAAATGGTCTGGGGTGTCAAGACCGCCGTGGACGTGAGCGACGTCGGTGCCTTCGATCTGTGGTTGCTGCTTCCCGTCTCCGTGGCGCAGCTTCTGGCGAAACGCATTCAAGAGGCACTTGCGCCTCCCGCTCCGGAACCATCCCGCGCGGCGCCCCAACCTCAGGCGGCCACACCCCAGCCTTCACGGCCTGCGGCAGCGGCGGTTTCACCGTCGCCGGTCGGTGCACCGCTTCCTCCCCGCGGCATTCCCGTGACACCCCAAGTGGATGTGCGTCCGGCGGAGTTCATGCCGCTGCAGCAGGATCTGGGGGCGTCCGTTCCGGCGAATCTGGAACTCATTCTCGACATTCCCGTTCGTGTTACCGTCGAATTGGGGAGGACGAGGAAAACGATCGGCGAAGTGCTCAACATGACTCCCGGATCCGTGGTAGAATTGGAAAAGATGGCCGGAGAGCCGGTGGATGTTCTCGTGAACGGAAAGTTGATGGCGAGAGGCGAAGTGGTCGTCATCGACGAGAGTTTCGGTGTCCGCATTACCGAGATCGTCAGTCGTGCGGAACGCATCCGGTCCATGGGCATTTAGTCTGCGGACTACCTTGCGGGGAGGGAGAATCTGCCAATGGGTGCGAAGGTATTGATTGTGGACGACGCGGCGTTCATGCGGATGATGCTCAAGGATATTCTCGTGAAGAACGGCTTCGAGGTCGTTGGCGAGGCCGAGAATGGGAAAGTCGCGGTGGAGAAGTTCAACGAGGTCAAACCGGATGTGGTGACCATGGATATCACCATGCCCGAGATGGACGGCATCACGGCGGTGAAGGAAATCAAGAAGGCTCATCCCGGAGCGAAAGTCGTCATGGTCAGCGCCATGGGGCAACAGGCGATGGTCATTGAGGCGATTCAGGCGGGAGCGGCGGACTTCATCGTCAAGCCCTTTCAGCCGGACCGGGTTCTGGAGGCGTTGAGCAAGGCCATCTCCTGAGGAACATGTCCACTTCTTCCGGCAGGTTAACACAGTGCGTGAAGCGAGGTCAGTCCCTTTCGAAAGGCCTCGCTGTTGTTTTTTTCCTGGCGACGCCGGCGTTTGCCGATGAAAGAGCCGGGACCGACCTGACGGGGTATCTGCTTCGCATAGGTTTAGCGTTGGGGCTGTTGGCCCTTTGCGGGTATCTTCTTGTCCGTTTCGCACCCAGGACGGTCCTGCGCAAAGCTGCGGGAATGGAAATGCTGGCCATGTTGCCCCTGGGACGGGATGTCGTGCGTGTGTTTGCCTGCGGTCCCGATGTGATCGCCGTTCTCAGCTCGAAGAGCGGAAGCGTCGTCGTGGGTCGATGGAGCAGAGAGGAGTGGGAGCGCTCGTGTGTCGGAAAGGATCAACTTCGACCCTGACCAGGGGTATGCTCGCGGCGGGAGCATTTCTTCTCGTTCTTGCCGCGGGAGCGGCCTGGGCGGAGCCGCCTTTGCCGGACATGCCCATTCCCACGCTCCAGTTGGGCATTCGAGGTGCGGAATCGCCCCAGGACGTGGTGCTTTCCCTGCAGATTCTCGCCCTTCTCACTGTTCTGAGCTTGGCTCCGGCCATTGTCCTCATGCTCACGAGCTTCACGCGCATCCTCGTGGTGCTGGGGTTTGTGCGGAATGCCCTCGGTCTCCAGCAAATGCCGCCGAACCAGGTCATCGTTACGCTCGCGCTCTTCCTTACCCTTTTCACCATGTCACCCGTGTGGCAGCGCATCTTCGACACGTCACTCTCTCCCTACATGGACGGACGCATGTCGGCGAGGGAGGCCATGCAGGGCGTCGTGACGCCTCTTCGGGATTTCATGCTTCGCCAGACGAGAGAGCAGGAGCTGTCCCTCATGGTTTCCATGGCGGAACTGCCCCGTCCGAACAATGCCGATGATGTTCCCCTCCGCGTCCTCATTCCCGCGTTTATTCTGAGTGAACTCAAGACGGCGTTTCAGATGGGCGTGGTCGTTTTCGTCCCCTTCGTCGTGGTAGACATGATCGTGGCGAGCGTTCTCATGGCCATGGGGATGATCATGCTTCCTCCCATGCTCATATCACTTCCCTTCAAAGTGCTTCTTTTCGTCCTCGCCGACGGGTGGAACCTGGTCATCGCGAGTCTCGTGACGAGTTTCCGCTGAGACGGGAAAGGAGAAGGGCCGTGGAGATTCTCAACATGTACGATACGCTGCAGCAGGCGGTATGGGTGACGCTCACGTCGGCCCTTCCGATCCTTCTTGTCGCCATGGGGATCGGACTTGTGATCGGTATTCTCCAGACCGCCACATCCATTCAGGAGCAGACACTGGTCTTCATTCCCAAGATCATCGCGGTGCTCGTCAGCATTGTCTTCTTCGGTCCCCTGATCTTCGGAAAGGTGGGGGACATGGCGAAGTTCCTGCTGGGGAACCTGCATCGGTTCGTTCAATGATCTTCGCGGAGCCGCAGCTTCTCCTGCTGGGACTGTATTTTTTCGTGAGCCTCCGCTTTCTGGGGGTTCTCACCGTGGCGCCCGCCTTCGCCGCGTCGGCTTTTCCCATTCAGGTTCGACTGTGGCTCGCCTTTCTGCTCGCGCTCTTCGCCCTTCCCGCCGCATTGGAACTCCCTTCCCCGGAGCCGATACTCACCATAGGCGGTCTTGTGACGGCCTCCACACGGGAATATCTTCTCGGTGCGGCGCTGGGTTTTTTCGGAAGCCTTCCGCTCTATGCGTTGCAGATGGCGGGACGTATCGTGGGGATGCAGATGAGCTTCGGCATGGCAAACGTGCTGGACCCTTTTTCCGAGGTCCAGGTCTCCGTGGTGGAGCAGTTCAAGTTTCTCGCGGGGCTCTGGTTCTTTTTTCATTGGAACGGACACCTGCTGCTGGTGCGCGCCGCCGGAGAAAGCCTGCGCCTCGCCCCTCTCGGTGTCCCGTCCCTGGCGTTTCCGCTGGACCCGGGGCTGGGACTCTGGATGCAGCGAGCGCTTGTCCTTGCCATGCGCATGGTCCTGCCTTTCTTTGGAGCACTGCTTCTGGCCGACGTGGGATTGGGCTTCGTGGCGAGGACCGTACCGCAGATGAACATTTTCGTGCTCGGGCTGCCGCTGAAGGTGGCGCTCGGATTCTTTCTCCTTATGGTGGTGCTTCCCATGTCCATCGATCTCATCCACGGAGAGGTGGAGCGCGTGGTGGAGACCGCTCTGGGAATACTCCAGGTCTGGCGGTAGGGCTTCGACGCATGCGGACGTTTCGCCTGCAGCTTTTTGCCGAAGAGCGAACCGAGCCGGCGACGCCTAGGAAGCGGCAGAAGACCCGCGAGGAAGGGCAGGTTGCCCGCAGCCAGGATCTGGGTGCGGCGGCGGTCATCCTCGTGGGGCTTCTGGCGGTGTTCGCTTTCTCGCTCTGGTGGGTCGCCTCCCTGAAGGGGTTTTTCGTGGAGACCTGGCGATTCATGTCGGGGGAGCAGATCGGCCGGGAAGGATGGGTGCAGGCACTCGCCAGGGATTTCCTCAAGGTCTTTTTGTTCACGTGGTTGCCCTTTGGATTGCTCTGCGGGCTTGCGGGGGCCGCTACGGCGATTTACCAGGTGGGACTTTTTCTCTTCGTCAAGCCGTTGATCCCGAAGCTGAGTCGTCTGAACCCCATCTCGGGTCTGAAAAAGATTGTCTCGCTCCGCTCTCTCGTGGAGCTTGCCAAGGGTATTCTCAAGGCGTTGCTCCTCGGGTTGGTTCTCTATCTCGCCCTGAGGAAGGAACTGGAGAGCATCGCTCTGGCGATGAAGTTTCCCTATCTTCAGGGACTGAGCGTGGTGACGGAGAAGATCTGGTGGCTCGCGCTGCGCATGGCCCTTCTGCTGTTTGTCATCGCCGCCTTCGACTACGCGTACCAGAGGTGGGATTTCGAGAAGTCCATCCGGATGAGCAAGAAAGAGATCAAGGACGAATACAAGCAGATGGAAGGCGATCCCAAGGTCAAGCAGCGTATACGTCAGAGGCAGCGGGAACTGGCCCGGCGACGCATGATGGCACAGGTGCCGAAGGCGGATGTGGTCATCACGAACCCCACGACGCTCGCTGTGGCCATCCAGTACGAGCGACAGGTGATGGACGCGCCCTGTGTGGTCGCCAAAGGAAAAGGTGTTCTGGCGAGGCGCATTCGGGAAATTGCCCAGGAACACAACGTCCCCATCGTGGAAAATCGTGCTCTGGCACGTGCTCTTTTCGAGGCGGCGGATGTGGGGGAGATCATTCCGGAAACTCTCTACAAGGGTGTTGCGGAAGTGCTGGCCTTCGTTTATAAACTGAAGGCGAAAAAATGAAGGGAACTCTGAAAAAGAAGAGATAATTCCCTGGATGAAGCTGTCAGCAGTGCTCCTGTTTTCGCACTCTCCGAAAAAGTGCCGTAAGGAATCCGCGGGAGACTGGCGAAAACAGAAAGGAGAACGGACAACGGAGTACGGATGCAGCAGAGGCGATACCAATCCGACAAACGGGAGTTGCGGGCCATGGCGAATGTTTCCGAACAGGAAGCGGGACTCAAGACGATGCTGAAATACGCGGATATAGGAATGGCGCTCCTCGTCGTGCTCATCGTAGGCATGATGATCATTCCGCTTCCGACGGCGCTGCTGGACATCCTTCTTTCCATGAACATCACCTTCGGTGTGGTGATTCTTCTTACCACGTTCTACGTCAAGAGGGCGCTGGAGATCGCCGCCTTTCCCACCATCCTTCTCATGGCGACTCTCTTCCGCCTTGCGCTGAACGTGTCCACCACGCGGCTCATTCTTCTCCAGGGCTACGCGGGGGAAGTGATCTCCGCCTTCGGAAACTTCGTGGTGGGCGGCAACTATGTCGTGGGCGGCGTCGTTTTCCTTATACTCGTCATCATCCAGTTCATCGTTATCACCAAGGGTGCGGAGCGGGTGGCCGAAGTGGCGGCGCGCTTCACCCTGGACGCCATGCCGGGCAAGCAGATGGCCATCGATGCGGATCTCAACGCTGGGCTTATTGAGGAGGGAGAGGCCCGGAAGCGTCGGGCGGAGATCCAACGGGAGGCCGATTTCTACGGGGCGATGGACGGTGCCTCCAAGTTCGTGAAGGGGGATGCCATCGCAGGACTCATCATCACCGTGATCAACATTCTCGGAGGATTGGGCATCGGCGTCTTCCAGCGGGGAATGGACACGGCTCAGGCTCTCGGCACCTACAGCCTCCTCACCGTCGGAGACGGACTGGTAGCCCAGATCCCCTCGCTTCTCCTCTCTACCGCCACCGGCATCATCGTCACCCGTGCCGCGGGGGAATCCAATCTCGGCCAGGATATCGTGGCCACGCTCACTCGCTACCACCGTCCCCTCTGGATCGGGTCCGCCATGCTGCTCGGGCTTGCCATCATTCCCGGGCTCCCCACGGTCCCCTTCGCGTTTCTGGGAATCGCTTTGGCGTTTCTGGGGTATCGGATTTACCGGGAGGATCTGGTACAGGCCGAAACAGCGGGAAAACCTTCTCCCCGCAAAGGAGGCCGAGGCGCCCCCGCTCCGGGTGGCCCCGTCCCTGAGGGGGGCGAAAAGGCGGGACCCGCTCCGGGACCTGAGAACGTTCTGCCTCTGCTGACGGTAGACCCCATGGAAGTGGAGATCGGCTACGCCCTGATTCCTCTGGTGGATCCCGCCCAGGGTGGCGATATGCTGGAGCGGATCGGCACGATTCGGCGGCAGATGGCCATGGATCTGGGGCTCGTGGTGCCCCCCATTCGCATACGGGACAACATCCAGCTCAAGCCCACGGAATATCTCATTCTCGTCAAGGGGGGCGAGGTTGGGCGGGGTGAACTGCTTCCCGACCACTATCTCGCCATGAATACCGGAGGCAGCGAAGAGACGCTCGTGGGCGTTCCTACCACGGAACCCGCCTTCGGTCTTCCCGCCGTGTGGATCACGCCGGAGCTGCGAGATCAGGCGGAAATGGCGGGCTACACGGTTGTTGACGCGCCTTCCGTGTTGGCTACCCACATTTCCGAGAGCATCAAGCGCTTCGGAGCGGATCTGCTCACCCGACAGGAAGTGCAGAAGCTTGTCGACCTCGTCAAAGGATCCCATCCTGCCGCGGTGGAGGAGCTTTTGGGTGCCCTCGGGCTGGGCGAGATTCAAAAAGTGTTGCAGAATCTCATCCGGGAACAAATCCCCATTCGGGACCTGGTGAGCATTTTCGAAGCCCTTGCGGATTTCGGGAGAATCTCTCGGAGCGTGGATTTCCTCACCGAGAGGGTTCGCGAATCCCTTGCCCGGGTCATTACCCTCAGGCTCCAGGACAGGGAGGGGACGCTCACGGTGGGAACTCTTTCACCCCGGTGGGAAAAGCGGGTGAAAGAGTCCATTCACGGGGACCTCGTGCAGGGATGGAACCTTGCCATGAACCCTCAGGAAATGCAGCAGCTCATCACCGCCGTTTCCCGTTTTGCGGAACAGCAGGCTCTTTCCGGGCACGTTCCGGTGTTGCTTGTGCATCCCGAAGTACGGCTTGTGGTTCGGAGAATTCTTGAGGGAACCTTATCGCAGGTAGCTGTGGTATCCTATAATGAAGTGGCTCAGGGGGTGCAATTGAAATCTGTGGGGATGGTGGAGTAGGTGCGCTTGATACGGCAAATCGTCTATGATGCCAAGGATGATGCGGAAGCCCTCGCCATCGCACGCGAACGGCTCGGACGGGATGCGGTCATCCTTTCCACCCGTACCGTGAAGCGGGGAGGTTTCCTCGGGCTCTTCCGAAAGAAGATGCTCTCGGTCACCGCCGGCCTCTTCGAGGACGAGCGGACGGACCCCTCCGCGTCGGAGGACGCCAAGGAGCGAATTCTGGCTTTCCAGCGACTTCTCGAAGTGAAACAGGCCGTGAAGGGGACGCTCGCCAGGGAATCCCAGGGAAATGCGGCTTCCTCTCCAGCGGACCCCTTTGTCGCCTCCGAGGTGACGCACCTTACCGGTATTGCGAACGAAAATGTCCGCCTGGACCTGTCCACTCAGGCAAGGACACTTGCCGCCGCCACCTATGGTCCAGCCTCCAGGGGAGCGGAGCCTCTTGTGCGCCCCCCCATGTTCCCGGAGACGGTTCCTTCCGAGGATCCCGATCTTCGAAAGCAGGTGGAGGCGATTCACGCGTCCCTGCAGACGGTGCTGTCCCGGCTTGAAGAGCGGCGCGAAAGCCGTGCGCCCTTCCCGGGTGGCGAAGAGGAGGGGGACGAGAATGCCCGGCTCCTCGCGAATATGGATGTGGATATCCAGCATGCCCGGACGCTCGCCAGGACCTTCAGAAAGGAAGGATCCGGCAAGTCCTTCGCGGTCTGGCTGGAGAAACGGATTCCCGTGGTAGGGTCGGATCCTCTCACGGCCATGTCGGGAAAGAAGGTCATGTTCATCGGCCCTACGGGAGTGGGAAAGACGACATCCATCGCCAAGCTCGCAGCCATCCATTCCCTCTGGGAGAAGAAGCGCGTGCTCCTTCTGACGGCGGATACCTATCGCATCGCGGCGGTGGAGCAATTGCGCACCTACGCCCGCATTCTCGGTATTCCCATAGAGGTCGTCTACGAACCGGAGGAAATTCCGTCGCTGTTGCAGAAACATGAAGAGATGGATCTCATCCTCATGGACACGGCGGGGCGAAGTCAGCGGGACGGCAAGCGTCTCGATGAACTCTGCGGCCTTTACGAATCCTATCGTCCCGAGGCGGTACACCTCGTCATGTCCGCGAACATGAAGTACGGAGATATGCTGGACGTAATCGACCGGATGGGTGTGGTTCCCGTTTCCTGCCTTCTCTTCACGAAACTTGACGAAACGCTGACCTACGGAAATCTGATGAATGCCGTTCTCGACTTCGACCGCCCCATTTCTTTCGTCACCACGGGACAGAATGTGCCCAACGACATTGAGGTCGCGCAACCGGAGCGGATCGCAAGGCTCCTCGTCGGAGGTGATCGTGTTGGCCGCTAAACAGATGCCGCCTCTTTCGGGAAGTTCCCCCCGCATGGAACAGGGACGACGGGAAACGACGGGAGGCCTTCTCCTTCAGGAGGGGGCGAGCGGAAATCCGCCTCTCCGGGGAGAGCTTCTCGATCAGGCGACGGAATTGCGTTCTCTCGTCTCTGGCCAGTTGAGCGGGGCATCCCGAGGTAAGGGAATGCGCACCATCGCCGTTCTCAGCGGCAAGGGAGGAGTCGGAAAAACCAATATTTCCGTGAACCTCGCGCTTGCCATGAACAGCATGGGGATTCGGGTGGCCATTCTCGACGCGGATCTCGGTCTCGCCAATGTGGACATTCTCTTCGGCATGATGCCCAAGTATAATCTCAGTCATGTCATCAGGGGGATGCGAGAGCTGGAGGATGTCATCGTCACCGTGAAGGACGACGTGCTCATCATTCCCGGAGGNNAGGTGCCGGCGTGCAGGAGCTCGCCGACCTCGATCAGACGCGACAATTGGCGCTCATCGATAAACTGAACGGCCTTGAGGGGCGTGTCGATGTCCTTCTCGTGGATACCAGCGCGGGCATTCACCGAAACATTCTTTCCTTTGCCCTCGCGTCGGACACGACGGTGCTTTTGACCACGCCCGAGCCGACGGCGATCCGGGATGCCTACGGTGTCCTCAAGTCCCTGGCGCTGAACGCCGCCGGCAGCCTCGATGTGAATCTCCTCGTGAACATGGCCATGTCCGAGGAAGAGGCGGCCGCCGTGGCGGAACGCATCCAGATGGCGGCCAATCAGTTCCTGAGTATACCCGTTCCCTATGTGGGCTATATTCCCTGGGACAAGAAAGTTCGGGAGGCGGTGCAGTTGAGACAACCTTTCTTCGAAGCGTTTCCGACCTGCAAGGCTTCGCTGTCCTTGACGGGGATCGCGGGGCGCCTCGCACGTGTCGAAACGGTTGTCCGAGATTCCGAAGAAGGACGCCAGGGGCGAGGTGTCAAGGCATTTCTCTTCCGTTTGACCCGTCGCCTCGGATTGAGGGATTAGCGTGGGCGATGCGGGAAACGGTCTGGCGGAGCTCCTTGCACTGCTGAAGAACCGTGTGGGGTGCAGGGCGGACATCCGGATCGGTGCGGGGCTCTACAAGGGGCATTACGCGTCGCTTCTCGAACATGTGGAAGAGGACGGCTCGATAGGCCTCGCCCACCCTCTCCGAAAAGGAGGGCTGTTGCCGGTTTATCGGGACCTTGTCTTCTCCGTCTATTTCGAACACGAGCGCGCTCCTCTCCTTGCCAGGGTCGTTGCGTTGCGGAGCGATTTGAGCCGATCGTTGCCGATTCTCTGGGCACGGTGTTTCGGGGATTTCGAAAGGGTGCAGCGACGACGATTTCTGCGCGTTTCCTGTCTCCTGAGGACGTCCTTTTTCAACCTCGACAGGGAGGAAGCGTCTCCTCTGCGGGAAATATGGCGGCAGGGCAAGATCCTTGACGTGAGTCTCGGCGGTGCGAGGTTGCAGTACGTCGGAGAACGTGCTATCACAAAAGATGAACATTGTGTCTTCGTGCTTCCTCTTCCGGAGGGAGTGTTCCACATGATCGGGAAGGTCGTGTGGCTGCCTCCGTCCAAGGAGCCGGGGCAGCACGAAATGGGTGTCGAATTCGATTTCCTGCCGCGTCTGGTGGAGAAGCATCTGCAGGAGTTCATTCGTCAGCAGGAGTTGGTCAAACGGTGAGGAGAACATGAGCGAACGGCGGATACGCGTACTTGTCGTCGATGATTCGGCTTTCATGCGCAAGGTGATCGGAGACCTTCTCGCGGCGGATTCCCGCATCGAGGTAGTGGGGCGTGCCAGGGACGGAAGGGATGCTCTCGAGCAGGTCCGGAACCTCACGCCGCACGTCATCACGCTCGATGTGGAAATGCCCCGCATGGATGGCCTGCAATTTCTCGAGGAACTCATGCGCGTGCGTCCGACTCCTGTGGTGATGGTGAGCAGTCTCACGAAACAGGGCGCCGATGTGACCATGAGAGCATTGTCCGCGGGCGCGGTGGATTTTGTCACCAAACCCTCGGGAACGATCTCGCTGGATATGCACAGAGTGGCGGCGGAGCTCTGCCAGAAGGTTATCGGGGCGAGCGAGGCGAACTTAGGTACGCTTGTTCGAAAAACGCCGGTCGTTTCCAGAAGGGAGAGGGAGATTTTTCAGGAACCCATATCTTCCCGGTCTCGGTCGCCCCAGATCGTGGCCGTCGCTTCCTCGACGGGGGGGCCCCGAGCGATTCAGGAAATTCTTCCGCAACTTCCGGCGACATTTCCTATCCCCCTGGTGATCGTGCAGCACATGCCGGAGGGATTTACCGCCTCGTTCGCGCAGCGGCTCAACGACTTGAGTGCTCTTCGGGTCATGGAAGGATATGACGGCCTTCGTCTCGAAGGGGGGTGCGCCGTCATCGCTCCCGGAGGCAAGCACTTGTTGTTGGAGGGAGCACCGGGTCAGGCGGTGTGCCGACTTTCCGACGGACCCCCGGTGAAATCCGTGAAACCTGCGGCGGATCTCTTGTTCCTGAGTGTTGCGGATGTTTTCGGAGGAGCGTCTATCGGGGTCGTGCTCACGGGAATGGGACGGGACGGGTCGGACGGCGCCAGGGCCATGTACGGCAAGGGTGCAACGATTCTGGCCGAATCCCAGGAAACGTGTGTCGTCTACGGAATGCCTCGTGCGGTTGCTGAAGCGGGCATCGTCCACCGGCAATTGCCGCTCTATCATATCGCCGGTGCGCTGAAGGAAATGGTGAGGGAATGATCCGCAAATTCTTTCCGGGTGGAGGACGATGGCGATGACGAACATGGACATGAGTCAGTATCTGGGGGCCTTTCTCGACGAGTCTACGGAGAATCTCCAGAATCTCAACGACCTTCTTCTCTCGCTGGAAAAATCACGCAGCGATGACGGGTGCGTGAACGAGATATTCCGGATAGCTCATACGCTCAAGGGCATGTCCTCCACCATGGGGTTCGAGGTCATGGCTCATCTGACGCATGCCATGGAGGACATGCTCGATCTGGTCCGGAAGGGGCAATTTGCACTGCGCGACGAGGATATTTCCATCCTCTTCAAATGTCTGGACGCCTTGACCGCCATGGTGGAGGCCGTTCGCGGAGGAGGTGACGACCACACCCCCGAGGGCGAGTCTCTTCCAAAGGCTCTCCACGCCAGAATTTCCGCTGTGGGAGAGAGTGGAAAGACCGCACCGAGAAGGGAGGAGGAGAAGCGTGCCGTCATGAGTGACCAGGAGCGGGAATGGGTTCTCGAGGCCAAGGAGCAGGGGATGGATGTCTTCGAAATCCGGGTAGCCCTGGATCATTCGTGCATGCTCAAGGCGGCCAGGGCGTACATGGTCGTCTCCCGAGCCGGTGAGCTCGGCGAGATCATCAGAACGGTTCCTCCCGTGGAGGAGTTGGAGAAAGAGGCTTTCGACGAGGCGTTCATCCTCTGCATGGCCACGCATGAACTTCCCGACAAGGTGCAACAGGCCCTCTCGAACATCAGCGAGGTGAGAACGGTGGAGATGACCAGGCTGGAAGGGCACCAGGCGTTGGAAGCCGCGTCGGATTCTCAAAACCTCCTGGAGCCGGTGCGGAGCGAGGAGGCGGAGGGTGGACCGGAAGAGCGCGATTCCGGGACGGAAACGGCGAGGGCTCAGGCGACGGAGGCGGTGAAGAGGACGGGAAGAACCGTTCGGGTGGATATTGGACGTCTCGACAAGCTCATGAACCTGGTGGGAGAGCTTGTCATCGGTCGTGCCCGCATCGAACGCCTGGCCATGGAGGCAAAACTCAAGGCTTTCGAGGAACCGCTTTCGCAATTGGGACGCATTTCCGGGGAGATTCAGGAATTGGTGACCAAGTTGCGCATGGTTCCTGTTTCCTTCGTCTTCGATCGCTTTCCCAGGCTCGTGCGGGATCTGTCGAAAAACATGGGCAAGGAAGTCCGTCTCACCATAGAAGGGAAGGAGACGGAACTCGACCGTACGGTCATTGACGAGATCGGCGATCCCATGGTGCACCTCATCCGGAACTGTTTGGACCACGGCATCGAACGTCCCGAAGACCGGAAGCGCATGGGGAAGTCTCGGGAGGGTGAGGTCTACATCGCCGCCTATCAGGAAGGCAACGGCGTCATCATCGAGGTCCGTGACGACGGGAAGGGTATCGACCCGGCGAAGATCCGCGCCAAGGCCCTGGAAAAAGGAATCATCAACCGCGAGGAAGCGCAGAGCATGACCGACGAGGAGCTTATCCGCCTTGTGCTTCTACCGGGCTTCAGCACCGCCGAGGAAGTGACGGATCTTTCCGGTCGCGGTGTCGGCATGGATGCTGTGAAGAGCAAGGTGGAGTCCCTTGGAGGACAGTTCCAGATCGAGAGCAAGGTCGGAGAGGGAACAAGAGTCCTCATCCGCCTTCCCCTTACCCTGGCCATCGTTCTCGCCCTGCTGATCCGCGTCGGAGACGAGACCTACGCCATCTCTCTGGAAAACGTGGAGGAGACGCTTCTGGTGAACAAGGATGACATCAAGTACGTGCACGGAACTCCCGTGACCAACGTACGAGGTGAAATCCTTTCACTGAAGGATCTCGCGGGTATCCTCGGAACGGAAGTGAACCGCGAGGCCATCGAGGAACATCCTGTGGTGGTGGTCCGATCTGGGCGGACCCGGATCGGTTTCATCGTGGATGAACTCGTGGGGCAGCAGGAAATCGTCATCAAGCCCCTCGGAAAGCTCCTGGCAAAGGTACGGGGAATGGCCGGGGCGACGATCCTGGGCGACGGAAACGTTGCTCTCATCCTCGACGTGGCATCTCTGCACGGTCGTTGAGCGGGAGAACCCCCATGGAGTGGGAAGAACTCGAACTCTCCACACTACAGCTCGACGCGATTCGGGAGGTGGGGAACATTGGAGCGGGGAACGCCGCCACCGCGCTCTCCCAGCTCCTGGGGAGAGCGGTGGACATGGAGGTCCCCGTGGCGGATCTCGTGTCGATTTACGATATTCCCTTTCGGTACGGCTCTCCGGAATCCCAGGTCTGTGCCGTGCTCATCCGTGCGGAGGGGGATTTCTCCTGCAATCTGATTTTCGTCATGGAAGAAGGGGAAGCACAGGGCCTTGCGGACCTGTTGCTCTCCATGGACATCAGCGGTATGGATCCTGACGTGCAGATACAGATGCGGGACAGCGCCCTTTCCGAGGTGGGGAATATCATTCTCGGTGCTTTTCTGAACGCCATCTCCATGATGACCGGTTACGTTCTCCCGGCCTCGGTGCCTTCGGTGGCGCACGACATGCTCGGGGCCATCATGGATGTAGTGGCCTCTATCTTCGGTGTCATGGGAGAGACCGCCGTCATCGTGAAGACGACGCTTCAGGTGATGGATGTGCAGCAGGAGATCCGAGGCAACGTCATCATGGTGCCGGATCCGGGAGCACTTGCCGTGCTCCTGAAGAAGCTGGGGGTGTGTTGAGAATGGCTCAGACCATTCACGTCGGCATGGCGGATCTTGTTGCCGTCAAACACCCCTCCGTACTCGTGACGTTGGGACTCGGATCCTGCATCGGTCTCGTCATCTTCGACCCGAAGAACAAGGTGGCGGGAATGGCGCACATCATGCTTCCCGACAGCAGGGAGAGCAAAAGCGTTCCGAAGCCGGGCAAGTTCGCCGACACGGCGGTTCCGAAATTGCTGCAGGAATTGCTTTCCCTCGGCGCTCTCCCGACGAATCTTCAGGCGAAGATCGCCGGAGGGGCTCAGATGTTCTCCGTTCCGGGAAAGGAGTCGGGACTTCTTGCCGTGGGTGCACGAAACATCGAGGCGACGAAAAAATGGCTTGAACAGCACAGAATCCCTCTCATCGCCGAGGACACCGGAGGAAACAAGGGGCGCAGCATTGAGTTCGCGGTGCCTCAGTGGACACTGACCGTCAAGGTTCTCGGCACCGGTACGAAAGAAATCTGAACGAAATCGACGCATTCGAGGCGACAGCCAGGAGGATCCGTGGTATGGTCGATGCGGAAAGAAACGCCACGCCCGCCCACAACAGCGAAGACGCAGCTGCTACATCCCCGCCGGTTGACACGGAGGCAGAGGTCGCTTTCCCCGCAGAGAGCCCTATGGTCACCCCGGGTTCGAACGCCCGGGGAGGAGGAGGAAGCATCTCTTTCGAGGAATTGGCGCGTCTGTTGCGCTGTTCCCCGGAGGATGTCCAGGCTGCTGCGGCCACATTGGACAAAGATCCGGACAAGGCGAGGGATATGCTCAAATCCCTCGCGCCGGCTTATCTTGCCATCAAGGGACGGTTCGAAGCGAGACGTCGCGGCGAGGTGAACGGTGGTTTCTGCATCGTCGCGGACGGACATGCGGGAACGCTTGTAGACAGCGTCGTCTGGGTCGGAACCTATGAACTTCCTCAGGGATTTACCGCCAGGGCGAGTTGGGAATCGGTCCGGGCGGCTCTCACCGGCATTTCCGCATTCCCCGATCGCCTGATGTACCGCAAGACCCAGTCCATTCTCGAGCCACTTCTTACTCCCACGGCGATGAACGTTCTCTTTCAGTCCTCCGACGCCATGACGACCTTTGTCACGAGGTTGAAAGAGTCCCTGAGCGATCAGTTCCGGGTGGAATTCATCGTGGACGTTCACATGGAGCGTTTCAACCGGCTTCGCCTCGACATGTCTCCCCTGGGGAAGAAACAGGAAGAGCGGAAGGAGGAGCCGAAGGAGAGCCCACCGCCCAAAGAAAGCCGAACCGGCATCGAAGAGATCAAGATCTTCTGTGCTCCCGTTCTCGATCCGGTGCGCGGCAAGCCAGTCTCGGCGCTTCGCGTCGGGGATGTGGTGGAGGTCTCTTTCGAACAGGCTCAGGGATTGGGGCGTTTCATCGGGCGCCTCATCTCCCGGAGCGGTCTCGTACCCGCGTTCGCCGTGGAGGAAGTCCGTCCCCTTCCCACGGGAGATATCTCGGTCCGTCTGAGCATCTCCGAGGGGATCGTGGGAGCCATGAAGCTCTCCCCCACGTATCGCATACGTCTTCACAGTTCGAAGTACAATGTATTTCGCCGTTCGATCCTCTCAATGAAACTCTTTATTCAGGTGGGGCTCTTCATCGCTGCGGTGCTTCTTCTGCTCTTCGGCGTGTACTGGTTTTTCTTCCTGGAATAGGTGGCTTTTTCCATGACACAGGCACAGCAGCGGACCGATGCGCATCTTTGGAAAGAATACAGAGAGACGCCGACACCCCCTCTGCGGGAGGCCATTGTCGCGAGATATCTTCCCCTGGTGCGTTTCGTCGCGGGACGTATGGCGGTGACGCCGCCTCCCGGTCTCGACTACGAGGATATCTACAGTTTCGGAATCCTTGGGCTTCTCGACGCCATTGACCGATTCGATCTGTCCAGGGGATTCTCTTTTCAAACTTTTGCCGTTCCGAGAATTCGCGGCGCCATCCTGGACGAACTGCGAAAATACGATTGGATCTCCAGGACGGGGCGGGAGAAACTCCAGCGGCTCGAGAGGGCGACGGAGAAGCTTCTGCAGGCGCACGGTCGTGCGGAGGACCGTCTTCTCATGAGAGAACTCGGCATGGATGATACGGCGTACAGGGAACTCCTGGATGTGGCGAGCAGGAGTTACGTGGTCTCCCTTGACGAAGTCGTTCCCATGGAGGATGGTGATGTGGAAAGAGGAGCCTCTCTTCCCGATGATGCCTTGTCCGCACAGGCATTGCTGGAACAGGAGGACGAGCTCCGAATGGTGGTGGGTGCCCTGGAAAAGCTTCCCGAACGGGAGCGCCTGCTTCTGTCGTTGTATTATGGGGATGGTTTGACCCTCAAAGAGATCGGGGCTGTTCTGGGGGTGACGGAATCCAGGGTTTCCCAGCTCCACGGCAAGGCGCTGGCGTATCTTCGCGGCATTCTCGCGACATTCTGAGGAGGGATGAACGTGGAAACACGTCCATATCGGTTGAAAATGGCTTCCGACGGAGTGTACCTTCTGATTGAGCCGTCGGCGGAAGTTGCGCTTGCGGACGTGGTCGCGTTCATTCGTTCCAGGGAGATCGAGGAGTACGACGGCGATGCGGTCTTGCGCGCCGTGAACGAGAAGCCCGGCGAACCGGTCCGCATTGCCGACCGGCGCCCGGAACTGGACAAGGCGGCACAGGTGGGCGTGCGCATCGCTGAAGATGCGCTCACGGCGGAGATCAGAATCCTTCCGCCTTTGGGCAAGCCCTGGCCTACGGTGGAGGAACTGAAGACGACGCTCAAGGAGTACGGTGTCGTTCACGGAATCAGGGAAGATGTTCTCCAGCGCCTCGTTTCCTCCAGAATCGACGGTAAATGGACCGAAGCTGCCACGGGTACCGCGCCGGTGGAGGGAAAGGATGCGGAATTCGTCTACAAGGTGGAGCTGCACAGCGCGAAGCCCAAAGAGATCGACGACAACCGGGTGGACATGAAGGAACTCGGTACGGTGGTCAACGTGGTGAAGGGGCAGGAGCTTCTCGAGAAAATCCCCCCCGTCCCCCAGAAGGACGGGCAGAGTGTTCTGGGGAAACTCATCAAGGCCCGTCAGGTGAAGGACAAGAACATCCCCTCGGGCACGAACACGTATCTTGCCGAGGATGGCCTGCGTCTTTTTGCCGGAATCGACGGACATGTGACGGTACGGGACAATAAATTCACCGTGCTCCCTGTTTTCGAAGTGCACGGCGATGTTGACTACAGCACGGGAAACATTCAATTCGTCGGGGATGTACACGTGAAGGGCACTGTCCGGGAAGGATTCGAGGTCACCGCGGGAGGTAATATTGTCGTGGGCGGCGTTGTGGAAGGTGCCTTTCTCACCGCCGAGGGAAACATCGCCATCAGGGGCGGTGTGCGCGGCATGAACCGGGGCAAAATTCAGGCGAAGGGAAAGATCGAAGCCGGATACATCGATCAGAGCTGGATCCGCAGTGCCCAGGACATCAGCGTGAATGAGGCCATCATGCACAGCGACGTGGGCGCCCGGGGTGTCGTGGATGCCATGGGAGGCAAGAAGGGGCTCATCGTGGGCGGCAAGATCCAGGCAGGGCAGGAAGTACGGTGCGAAATCCTCGGCAGTGAGATGGGAACCCGAACGGAAGTCGTGGTGGGGCTTCCTCCGGAAATGCTCGAAGAAAGGACACTTCTCCAGGGGAGTGTGAAGGAATTGGACGCCAAACTCCAGGAGATCCTTTCCAACGTGTCCTATCTCAAGAAGGTCGAATCCCTGGGCAAGCTGGACGACGCGAAGCGCCAGGTTCTTCTGAAGCTTACGAGAGCCCAGTTTCAACTCCAGGCTCAATTCAAGATCGCCAAGGAAAAACTGGCTGCCCTGGAATCCCAGATGGACAAGACCAAGACTGAAGGGCGTGTCCTTGTACATAAAGTCGTTTATCCCGGTGTTTCCGTGACGATCCGTGGATTGACCTATCTGGTGCGGGAGACCATGCAGTTCATCGCCTTCTCCTTTATTGACGGAGAGGTTAAGGCGCGCCCCTACAACTGACGTGAAGAAAGGCAGGGGGTGAAGACCGGATGATTCGACCTCTTGATGCGGTGTCGTCCATCTGGAAGACGGAGCAACAGGCGCAAAACGCCAAAGATCCTGGTTCCGCGCCCTTGCAGAACCAGCAGAGAGCGGAGATCGTCGCCGAGGCCGAGGCCAGGGACAACCAGGTGACGGAGAGCGACGAAAGCGGCACGGATGACAAAGTGAAATCCCGCAAGGAAGGACGAAGCGGCGGGAGATCCGGAAAGAAGGGCGGAAATCCTCGAAACCCCCGGAGTGGGGCAGAAGAGGAGGAGACGCCTCAAGGGGGGCCGGACGGTCTCGACTTCTACGCCTGAGTTTTGACGACGGATCGAGGTGCCGGGAAATCGAAAGGGGACATGCTTGTGGCGAAATCCGTGGATGTCGTTCTGGGATATGTGCTTGTCGAAGAGGAGAGCGACAGTTTCCGCGGTGCCGTACTTCTCACCGACCACCGAGGCATTCCGAGGGATTTTCGTTACACGGATCCCATTTCTCCTTCTCGGGTGGAAAAAGTGCTCTACGGAGGTGCTCTCGACGTCTATCTCAAAGAGGAAGTGATTCTCGGGAGCCTCCTCGGTGCGGTGGAGCTTCGCCCGGCCCTGTGGTTCTGTCGCGACCGGGAGCTGTTGCGTTCCTTTCGCAGCAGGGTTCCCTCACCCGTGCTCGTTCTCCAGGAGAGCCCCCACGCGCCTCTGGATCATGTAGGTGAGGTGCTTCCCCAGGGGGAGGGATCGGTTTTTCTCGTGCAGGCGTCGCCGCTTGCCGCGCCGCTTCGGGTGGAGCTGCTCAAGGAGGACGGGGCGAGGATACAGGACATGGCGTCGACCCTCCAGCAGATCACGGAGACGATGGATCCTCTGGAACCCTTCTCCCGAATGAGAAAAGCCCTTCAGATCGTTGGAGAAGGACAGGAAAACGCGTGAACTGGGGAGATGGTGGGCATCTCCTTGAAACGCTGAAACGTCTTTTCATGGGACGGATTGCCGTACGCCGCTTCCCCGTCTCTTCGGGGCGCTCTCCGGAGATCCGAAACATTTCGCGGAGGCCGGCTTTGCGGGGTGGGATTCCCGCCGACAGGGTCGTGATCTCCCAGTGTTTTCGCTGGAGAAACAAGGCCGTCCAAACTCCGCGCAGAGTCGTTTTTTCTGAAAAACCAGGAATCAGGGTGATTTCATTTTCATCCCTTTATGCCGATGTTCGGATCGTGCCTCTGACCGGTCTGACTGTTTCGGTCCGGAATGGTGATGCTTTACTCGGCTCGGTTCCTCACTACAGAGCGAACCAACTCGCATTTTTTCGCGAAAAACCCGTCTTTGAGGGTGCTAGCGTGCTTGCCCTGTTTACGCCTATAATCAAGGATGGTGTAGTGCGGAGTGCCCTCGACAAAGGATCGGGGCGCCTCTGTGTTTGGATGGACCCGAGGACGAAAGCGGAACAGCCATTTCACCTTCTTCTTGTACGGCGCCTTTCAGGGCCTCCATCCGTATCCTGGGTGTGGCTTCCTGTCTCTCGCCGGGAGAACTCTGGGGGTGGTTCTTCGATATCCTGAGATAGGTGGCGATACGAAGAATTCGTACATGGTGGCTTCGCGCCTGGGGAAGCCGGAAGAGCTTGTGACAACTCTCAATCGAGAACACGGAGGGGCAGGAACGCGCATGGCAGAGGAAAAGAGCACCGATGTCGTCGCTGTGAACGTAGGCGATGAAGTGGCGGGCACCGTGGAGCACATCGCTCCCTATGGCGCTTTTGTCAGGCTGGAAACGGGACAAAAGGCGATGATCCATATTTCGGAACTCTCCCACGGCTTTGTGAAGAAAGTGGAGGATGTTCTGGAGCTTGGACAGACCGTTCGGGCCAAGGTCCTCAAGATCGACGAGCGGGGGCGTATCGATCTCTCCCTCAAGGCGATGCAGCCGAAAGAGGCTCGCCCGCAGCCCAAGACGGAGGATTTCGAAAAACGCCTTTCCCAGTTCCTCAAGCAGAGCGACGAAAAAATCGCAGATCTCAACAGCAAGATGAAAAACCCGAAAGGTACCAAGAAACGGGTCGGGAAAAAATGAGTCCATCACTGGCGGTAACCGGAGGCGGGTTTTTGAGAGTGGGGGGCGGTTGCCCCCCTCTTTTNNTTCGAAAGGCTTCTTCCCGGGGATGTGGGGTGTTTGCAAAGGCAGATGCAGGACCGTCGCTTCAATGCCGAGGCGGTGTTTGCACTCTCGCGGCGCTGCGCCTGGGGTGCACCTCTGGTGGCGCTCTGTCTTCCTTTTCGGGGTGTCGCTCCCTTTCCCACGACCTTCTGGCTTACCTGTCCCTCTTTGCGCGATCGCTGTTCCCGGGAGGAATCACGCCAAGGCGTCCCTGCTCTTGAGGCTTTTCTTCGCAGACGGTATCCCCGGTGGGTTGCTTACCATCTCCGCTCCTCCCTGATCCGACTGGCGCTCCTTTCCGAAGGGGCGCGCCGTTTTGCCTTGATCCATAGACGTGCTGCGTTGGCTTCTCTCCGGAAAGGAGGCGTAGGTGGAACGCGCCTGGGAAGCACTCCAACAGTGAAATGCCTTCATCTCCAGGTGGCTTCGTGGCTCGGTCTCGGTGAGCATCCGGGCGAGGCGTGGCTCCGAGAGCGCTTTTCCCCCGTGAGCTGTCCCTCCCCCGCTCGTTTCTCCTGCCTGGGTGAAAAACGTCATGAGTGATATGGAACGTTTCGCCGCGGTGGATGTGGGATCCAATTCCGTCCGGTCCCTTGTCGTCGACGTGTGCTACGAGCGTATGGTCCGTGTGGACTCCAGTGCACAAATTACCCGTCTTGCCGAAGGACTTCGGGGCGAGACGGCGGTTGTCTCTCCGGAGGTGCTCGAACGGACGCTTCGGGAAGTTCGAGCACTGAAAAGACGTCTCGATGCGATGGATGTTCCCCGGTTGCGGCGTTTTTTCTTTGCCACCGAGGGATTGCGTGCCGCCACCAACGCGGCGGAAATCCGGGAGCGGCTCGAAGACAGCTTTGGCGTACCGCTGCACATCCTCTCAGGAGCGGAGGAGGGGCGGTATAGTTTTCTCGGGGCGAGAACCGCTTTTCCGGATGCCTCGCCCGTGTTCGATCTTGGGGGTGGAAGCCTGGAGATTGCCGATTCTCGGGATGTCCTCTCCCTTCCTCTCGGCGTGGTGCGTCTCACCAATCAATTCGGAGCGGATCACTCCCGAATGAAGGCCCATGTATGGAGTGCTCTCGATATTCTTGATTCCACCTCTGGTTTTTCAAGGATTTCCTGCCCGGTAGGCATCGGTGGAACATCCTCCACGCTGTGCATGGTTCTCCGGAAGATCCCTGTTGTCGCCTATGCTCCGGAGATGCTTCACGGTCATCGTGTTTTCCTGGGGGATGTCGTCGCCCTGAGGGAACACTACGCGACCATGAGCCGGGAAGAGCGACGGGACATGATCGGAATGGACCCCCGACGGGTACCGGTCTTCGCTGCGGGACTCCTTGTGCTCGAGGTGCTCCTGGAACGGTGGAGGCAGCCCGCCTACGTGCACAGCGAGGGGGATCTGCTCTGGGGCATTCTCGCCGAAGCCTCGAGAGCTGCCGGGTACCCTGCTCGGGTAGCTGTTTTTCAGGTTGGGCAACGCTCCGGAGCATGAGAAAGTGCGAAAGAATACGCTGATCGTCCGTGGAGAGATGTCGTGGAGCCGCTTTTCCGTGAGAAGCAGTTCCAGAAGCTTCGGTACGGAAAATTCCTGCTTTTTGAGGCGAAGAACCATCATAAAGTCTTCCCTCTTCCTTACTTTCCCCGAGGAGGCGGAAAAGGGCATCCTCCGATAGCTGCATCGGACTTCATCCTTGCGAGAGAGGAGGGACTTTTTCGCTTTCTCTCGGTGGAATGGTGTATTTCATCGCAGATAAACGCTTGCAATACCTGATCTCTTGACACTTATTCGAATCCCGTGTATGATGCTCCCCGCCGTGTATCGCGAGTCGTTAGCTCAGCAGGTAGAGCACCGGACTTTTAATCCGGGTGTCGTGGGTTCGACTCCCACACGACTCACCAGGAGAGGTCCCATCGTCTAGTGGCCTAGGACACAGCCCTTNNAATCCCGTTGGGACCGCCATTTGCCGGTGTAGCTCAGCAGGTAGAGCAGCGCACTCGTAATGCGCAGGTCGGCGGTTCGAGTCCGCCCGCCGGCTCCATCTTCAAGCCGTTGATCGCGGCGGAAGATTTTGGCAGATGTGTAGCTAGCGGTGCATCGTGAGCGCATGGAAAAACCCCTCCTTTCCGGAGGGGTTTTCGTGTTTACGGAGCCGGTGCCCGTTGCCGAATCCGTTCCTGCGCGAAAAGCCCTTTTCGAAGCCGCTCTGCCTGCGGTCGGATTTGGGGTAAGGGACGTGTTTCCACAATGGAGTGTGCGCGCTCGCGGCAATGCTTCGCCGGTGCATTCCCGGCCTGGGGAATGCAACACGACGTGAGAGAAAGGGTTTGACGCCATGACCGAATTGCACCAGAAACGACTGCTTTTCGCCCGCCACGGGGAGACGGAATGGAACAATTCGTTTCGTTACCAGGGGAGAAGCGACATCCCGCTCAACGAGACAGGGAGGGAGCAGGCACGTCGCCTGGCACGTCGGGTTGCCGCCTGGAAGCCGGAAGTGATCGTCGCAAGTCCTCTCGACAGAGCGCTCACCACGGCGCGCCTTCTCCAGGAGGCGTGCGGGAGCGACACGACACTTCTGGTCCGCGATGGACTTGCGGAAATTCATTTCGGCGAGTGGGAGGGACTGTCCGTTCTTGAGGTGCGGGAGCTCTACGGTGCGCTCTATCGTCGATGGAGGGACGATCCCGTCGGAGTGGTTCCTCCCGGTGGAGAATCCTTCGAGGATGTTCTGCAGCGAGTCGGAGACGTGATGCAGGAGCTTCTGGAGAGCACTTTTTCCCGCATCTGTTTTGTCTGTCACGGAGGAACCATCAGGGCTGCCGTCACCGCTCTCCTCAAACTCCCCTCGTCCTTTGCCTGGCGTATGCGTCTCGACAACTGTGGTCTGGTCGGCGTCGATGTGTGGGGAGATCACGTGATGCTCGGTTTTCTGAACGATGCGCTGCATGTGCGGACCGGGGACGAGATCCTCCTCCCCATTCCGGAATGACTGATGGCGCTTCGCGCGTTCTCCTGCTACAATCTCCGGGAGACGACGACGCTGTTTTCCGGCGCCCCGAGAAGGAAGTGGCGGCATGAACGATGAAGCGTATCGGAGAGATGACGCAAGTACCGGGGGGGCGCCTCTCCGCCTCTCTCGGGAAGAGGAGGCCCGATTGTGGGTCCTGGCGAAGGCCGGTAATGACGAAGCGCGGGAACGCTTGATTCTCACCTATCGCTCGTTGGTATTCTGGTTGGCGAAGAAATTTCACGTGTCCAGAGCCTCTTTCCCGGATATGATTCAGGAGGGTATGCTGGCGCTTATTGATGCGGTGGACCGTTTCGAACCTGAAAGAGGCTTTCGTTTCGCTACCTTCGCGTACTACCGCATTCGGGGAAAAATGGTGAACTTTCTGCAGCGGGTGGAGGCCAGAGCGCCTATTCCGGTGGATGAGGACGAACATGTCCAGGTCGAGGAAACGGATCAGGATCGGCTGGATTGGGCGATCTCCCTTGAGGAAGGGCTGGCACGACTTCGGGGGCGCGAAGCCGAGGTGGTGCAAGCGCTCCTTGTTGAGGGAGAAAAGGCGCGGGTCTATGCCAAGGATCAGGGAGTGGATGTGAGTCACATTTATAAGATCCAACGAAAAGCGATGGCGAAATTGCGTGTCCTTCTCGGCATCGACGAACCACAAACGGACTCTCGAAGGGGATAAATTCAGAGCAGGATATACTTCCTGACTCCCCTGAACGGACGAGAGAGTGGTAGCCATGGAACGGAACGTACGTCGGATTTCCAAATGGATCGAGCGGTGTGCTCTCGCGTGCAGGCTCAAGAAATGGCCCGAAGCGCTGCTGGAGATCGAATGTGCCAGGGCAGAACTTGAGACGGTCAGAAGCGGTCTGTGGGAGCGCGCCGAAGAAGAATCTCTCGGGAGAGTGCGTGTTTCTCCGCGGGAATGGGTGTTCCCCTTTCGGGTCGCTCTGGTGGGAGGCATGCTGCTTTTGTGCGCGGCCCTTCCCCTTTCCACGGAGGATCCGGGATTTTCCGCGTATTCCGTGGCGAGGAACTCCGTGACGGTGCTGGAATTCGTAACACCCGACGAAAGAGATCTTCTTCGGGCGATGCGTTCTTCCCTGAGCGAGTGGGCGGAGCGGAGCGGAAGTTCAAGCGGGACCGATGTGCCTCTTCGGGCGGAAAGCACGGTTGCCGCCGTTCCCCAAGGGGCGGAACGATCTGTTTCAGCTCGGGGGACGACGCGGGTTTCCCCGCCGTCCGCGCTTCTTGTCGTGCGGGAGCGTGCAGAGGAGAAGGAAAAGAGAGGGACTGTCCCTCTGGAGGATGTTCTGGCTCTGGTGCAGAAAGGGGAACGTGCCCTGCGGGAAACGGCGGTCCCTGTGGTGGAGGAGAGCGGAGAGACCTTGGCCCCTTGAGTGTGGGCCCGTAGGGATTTCTCCGGAAGTGTGCCCCGTCGTTCGGGATAAGGGAATTTTTCTGGGGGGAGTGGGTTTCGGGTGCGGCGAAGAACGCCATACGTCTTTCTCATGACAATGCTGCTGCTATTGAAGGTTTGCGCGGGGTGGGCGGCGGAGCCTATCGTCACGGGGCTTTCCGTCGAGGGAAACCAGCAGGTGGTCTCCCAGCATATCCTTGCCACGGTGAGTACCAGGATCGGCGAACCGCTGGATCGGGAGCAGCTCCGGAAGGACGTGGAGGCCATCTACGGCTTGGGGTTCTTTGCCGTGGTGGATGTCCAGCTCGTTCCCCAGGCGGATGGCGTTCAGGTAGTCTATGTGGTCAGGGAAAACCCCATGGTGAAGGACATTCGTTTCTTGGGGAATACGATCTATTCGTCGGAACAACTCCTGCGCGTCGTCTTCACCGCTCCGGGGACAATCTTCAACCGGGTCTTCTTCCAGAACGACCTGCAGCGCATCCGGGAGAAATACCAGAAGGACGGTTATGTCCTCGTGCGGGTGGAAGATGTTCAGATCGAGGATGGAATCATCAAGGTCCGCATCCTCGAACCGCGTGTGGGGGACATCATTATCCAGGGCAACAAGAGGACCAAGACCTACGTCATCGAGCGGGAGATCAAGCTGAAAAAGGGTGATCTCTTCAACTCCACGATACTTCGGCATTCCCTCAACAAGCTTCAGGGAATGGGTTACTTCGAGGATGTGAACGTCGGCTTCGAGCCCTCGGAGACGCCCGACGAAGTGACGCTCGTCCTCACCGTGGAAGAGCAGAAGACCGGGCGGGTCACTTTCTCCATCGGCCACGGATCCGAGAGTGGCTGGAGCGGAGGGCTCGGCTACGAGGACAACAACTGGCAGGGATTGGGGCACCGTGCTTCGGTGGGGTTCGAGACGGGAGACCGGGAGCAGTACTGGCTCAGTTACGAGGAGCCTTACATGGACGAGTCTCACTACGCTTGGCGCGTGGGCGTTTATAAGCGCAAATGGATCGATCAGGACCGGTATAATAAAGAGGACGGCTCCTTCAAGGTTCGCTACGACCAGGAGAAGCAGGGGATCTATGTTGGAGCGGGCAAGAAGTTCTCCCATGATTCCAAGCTGAGCTGGTATCTCACGGCGGACTGGCACGAGAATGAGATCCGCGTCATCTCCGGCGATTTCGATGACACGGACTACATCCGGGGGCATCTCCTCGCGGGAAAGAACTTCTCTCTCACGGGAACGCTCCAGCGGAACAACGTCGATTCCTACCTGTCCTATCCCAAGGGGGACATCGAATCTCTCAACGTGGAGCACGCCATGGAGGCGCTCGGTGGCGAATTCAGCTACACCAAGTACTGGATCGAGGGAAAGTACTACACGCCCGTGAAAGGCTTCGAGAAATACATCGACACGTTCGGTGCCATTACGGAGGACAACCCGGTGATCTTCGCCGCTCGAGTCCGGGCTGGATTTTCCTCCGGAGAAATCCCCTGGGCGGAACAGTATTTCCTCGGTGGATCCAACACGCTCCGAGGCTTTAAGGACGACGAGTTCGAGGGGGCGGAGATGTTCTTGGCGAATCTCGAGCTCCGTGTTCCCATGGAAAAGACCTTTTCCCTGGCGGTTTTTTACGACACGGGGAACGCCTGGAAGGACGACAAGAGCTTCAGTTTCTCCGACCTACAGAACTCTTGGGGGGTGGGCGTGCGTGTTCGGACGCCCCTGGGAAACATTCGCCTCGACATCGCCGAGGGAGATGAAACGCGAACGCATTTCGGATTCGGAGAGCTGTTCTAGGTCGCTGCGGAATGACGTCGCCGAAAAAGGACGGCGCCGTTCCGCAGTGAGGGAGAACGCTTTCTCCGCCGCAAAAAACGGAAGGGCTGCGGCTGCATCTGGGCTCGCAGCCCTTCTGTTGCTCGTGGTGTTCACGGGGCCCGCCTTTTGCGGCGTGGCCCTGGAGGGACTTCCGGAGTGGCTCGAACGAGTGGCCCTCCGGAGTCTCACGGTGGTGTGGGACGAAGTCGTCCCTCGCCCGGTGGAGGCAGTGGAGAAGGAAAGAGTCCTTTCTCTCGTCGCGTCCCGCCTCTTTCAGGGATATGTCGTTCGGAGTGCCCGCGTGCACGGAAACGATGCACGCATTGTGTTCCAGGCAGCGGCGGAGTTGCCTTTCGAGTGGAGTGTGGCTCTCGCCTACGGAAACCTTCCTTCACCTCCCGCAGAATGGCTTGCTGAGGACACTGCGGCTCTTGTCCCCGCCGTTGCAGGCGCCTTGGAGGGGGTTCCCCTCGAAGCGCTTTCCTGGGGGGACGAGGCCTTTCGGGAGTTTGTTCGGGATCTTGCCCGGGAGGCATTGCCGGGATGGGACGCTATTCCTCTGGTCCGTTTGCGGGAACGCGGGGCGCAGCTTCAGATACAACTCGTTCCACGTCCTCCGTTGGTGCTCGCCCTCGTTCCGCGGCTCCGTTCGGCAACGTTGCCTCTCATGTTGCGGAAAGATCTTCACGAGAAGCTCCTGATGGATCTTTCTTCTCTCGCCGGATTGCCCGTGCCGTGGGTGGAGCGCCATCGCGACGATGTCGAGAGATGGGCGGGAGAGGTTCTCTCCGAGAGGAATACCGTTCGGAACGCTCGTGCCAGGGTGGATGTGGTCTTTGCCCCCGAAACGCTTGCCCCTCTCGATGTGCGCGTGGAGAGCGGGAAATACGCCATTGCCGCCTGGGTGGCGGCGTATGCGGGGACCGACGATCGTTACGGCGAGATCGGCCTTCATCTCGGAAGGAAAGCACAGCCTTGGTCAGGCTGGGAAGTCGAGCTGTATGGAGAGTGGATCGCCGCATTGAACGATTTCGCGGTGGAAAGTCGTTGGGGAGTCCGCTGGTCGCCCTGGGGTGAAGCATGGCTCGGCGCGGAAGTGGCGTATCCGGGAGAAACGTTGTGGTGGCGTCTCTGGATTGACGGAGCGAAACCGGGACGCCCCTACCTGTGGTGGCGGTGGAGTGAAGACTATGGCAACAACGGTGGAGTGGGATGGCGGCTCACGGAGCACCTCTCCCTTGAGGTTCATTACGACGAACGCGACAAAGACGAGGTGAGCCTTCGTGCAGTGGGAAACCTGTAATCCTCCGGCGCGGTGCGCTGTGTACACGCTTGCGGAATTGGCGGGACGAGTTGCTGGTACCCTCTGGGGAGACGGAATGTTTTCCGTCCGGGGGCTTTGCACTCCCCGGGAGCCTCGGGAGGAGCACTTGGCCGTGGTGTGGCGTCGGGAGTTTCTCGAAGAACTTCCCGAAGACGTGCCCGTTCTCGTTCCCAAGGGGTGGCTTTCCTCTTCTGGTGCGACGCGGAGCGGCATCGAGGTGGCGGATCCCCGCCGGGCCATGATTGCCCTTGTCCCCTGTTTCTTCCCGACCGTACATCGCTCTCCCGGAGTACATCCCACAGCGGTGGTGCACGCTGCGGCAAGCATTGCTTCCACGGCTTTCGTCGGCCCCTGTTGCGTGGTGGCGTCCGGCGCGCGTATCGGGGAACATGTCGTGCTCGAGGCGCAGGATTACGTGGGAGAGAACGCGGTGATCGGCGACGGCACGCGAGTCGCCCCTCTCGTTTCGATATGTAGCGGAGTTCGTGTCGGAAAAAACTGCAGGTTCCATTCCGGAGTCGTTCTGGGAGCTGACGGTTTCGGTTTCATTCAGGACGAACGAGGGGAGCAGGTCAAAATTCCTCAGGTGGGTTCCGTGGAGATCGGTGATAACGTGGAAATCGGGGCCTGTTCCACCGTGGATCGGGGTACTCTTGGAAACACCGTTGTCGGGTCTGGAACCAAAATGGATGATCACGTCCACGTGGGACACAACGCCCTGGTGGGGAAAAACTGCATTCTTGTGGCCTTCACGGGGATTGCCGGAAGTGCGGTCCTGGGCGACGGTGCGATTCTGGCTGCCCGAAGCGGTGTGGCGGAACACGTTCGGGTGGGGGAGAAAGCCGTTCTTGCGGCCAATGCGGGTGCGACGAAGGATGTCGCCGCAGGAGCGCTTGTCTCGGGGTTTCCCGCCCGGGATCATAAAAAGGAGCTGCGTATCCAAAGTGCCCGGGGACATCTTCCTGAACTGATGGAACGTCTGCGTGCCCTGGAGAAGGAAGTCGCGGTCACGTCGAAACAGATACAGGCCCTGTCTGTCCGGGAAGGTAGGGCCGAGGTCTCGTTCTCGGATTCCAGAGGCACGGAGAAGTCCGGAGGCGATGTCTCATGAGTTTCGGAGGATCCCTGCGCCATGCCGTGGAATTTTCCGGAACGGGGCTCCACTCCGGAGAGTTTGTCCGTGTACGGGTTGCGCCGAACGGAGGCAAGGGTATTCGAATCGGTTCCGGGGGGCGTTTTTTTGCGCTGGAACAGGGAATTCCCAACGGCGACGGCCGGGGAAGCCGCGTTCTTTTTCCGGGTGACCCACCCTTCCAGGTGCTCACGGTGGAACATCTTTTTGCGGCGGTGGCCGGTCTCGGCATCGGGGACATCGACATGGACGTGGAGGGAGGCGAAATTCCCGTTCTCGACGGGAGCGCCCTTCCTTTTGCCGAAATGCTTTACGAAGCTCGGGAAATGTCCTCGGCGGGTTCCCACAGCCCCGAAAGAGGCTGTTTGCGTCCTTTCGCACCCATCGTCGTGACGGGATCAAAAGGGGATCGCCTCATTGCCGCATCTCCCGCAGAAACGGCGAGGGTCACCTATGTGCTCGACTATTCTCATCCTCTCGTGGGGACCAGCACTTTTTCCTTCGCGCTCGGCGACGCCGAAGCCTTTCTCTCGGAAGTGGCCGGGGCGAGAACCTTCGCGCTTCTCTCGGAGGTGGAGGGACTGCGTTCCCGGGGACTCGCCAAAGGAGGCTCTCTGGAGAACACGGTGGTGGTAGGGGACGATGGCCTGCTCAATCCCGGGGGGTTGCGTTTCCCAGATGAATACGTGCGCCACAAGGTCGTCGATCTTGTGGGAGACCTTCTTTTGCTTGGAATGCCTCTCCATGCGCATGTCGTGGCCCTTCGGGCGGGTCACGCCCTGCATCTCGAATTCGTACGCCGTCTGCGCCGTTTGGCCGCAACGGCTCACTTCAGGGGATAAAGAAAACGGAGGGTTCGCTCCGCTCGTGATATCGGGAGCGTGAAGAAGTCCAGTCTCGTGTTGTCGGGAGGTCGAAGGTCGTGGATATCGGAGAGATCATGCAACGTCTTCCCCATCGCTATCCTTTCCTGTTGGTGGACCGTATTTTGGAATGTGACGAAAACCATGTTGTCGGACTGAAGAATTTCACCATGAACGAGCTTTTTTTTCAGGGACATTTCCCCGGCGAGCCCGTTGTACCGGGAGTCCTTCTGCTGGAAGCCATGGGACAGGTCGCCTCCATGCTCGTGAAGAACCTTCCCGGAGGGGATGATCTCGTGGCCTATCTCACCAGCGTTGACGAGGCGAAATTCCGCAGACCCGTTCGTCCCGGGGATCAGTTGATCACCGAGGCGAAGGTCGTCAAGGTGAGAGGACGGCTCGGCAAGGTTTCCACCGTCGCAAGAGTGGACGGTGCTCCCGTGGCCGAGGCCGTCTTGGGGTTCGTGCTTTCCAGAAGTCTCCAGCAGAAGGGACAGGATGAAGAATGAGTGTCTCCGTGCACCCGACGGCGATCGTATCGACAGAGGCCGAACTCGGGGAGAACGTGTCTGTAGGTCCCTACTGCATTGTGGATGGTCAGGTCCGCATCGGTTCGGGAACGGTTCTGAACGCTTTTGTCCGGATCCGGAACTTCGTGGAAATCGGCGAAGCGTGTCACCTTGAGGAGCATGTGACGCTCGGAGGCGAACCTCAGGATTTCGGTTTCAAGGGTGAAGAGACCTGGGTCCGCATCGGGTCCGGTGTGGTGTTCCGCGAGAACGTGACGGTACATCGCGCCACGGGAGAGGGAAACAGCACCATCATTGGAGACCGGGCCTACCTCATGGAAGGATCCCACGTAGGGCACAACGCCCGGGTCGGAAACGACGTGGTGCTCGCGAACAAGGTCGGGCTTGCGGGATATGTCACCGTGGGGGATCGTGCCGTGCTCGGCGGCATGGCGGGAGTGCACCAGTTCGTCCACATCGGGCGGTTCTGCATGATCGGCGGTCTGTCCAAGATCGTCAAGGACGTTCCTCCCTTCACTATGGCCGACGGCCGTCCGGCGCGGCTTTTCGGGCTCAACAAGGTCGGGCTGCGACGGAACGGTTTCGATGCCGCCGCGAGGGGGCATCTCCTCTCCCTGTACAAGGAGCTGTATCAATCGGGTCTCCCCTTCCGCAAGGCCTGTGCCCTTCTGGCAGAAAAAGCCGCAGAGGATTCCTTTGTGGAGGAGATTGCCGCCTTCGTCGCCGCCTCCAAGCGGGGGCTCACGTCCTGGACGTCTTCGGGGCGCCATTCCGGTGCGGGAGAAAGAAATCTCGATGATTAGGCTCTTCGCCCTCGACGTGGACGGAACGCTCACCGACGGCGGAGTCTGGATGGATGGGGGCGGCAACGAATGGAAGCGCTTCGACATTCAGGATGGCATGGGCATCGTGCGGCTCCGGACCGCCGGTGTGGAGATCGCCTTTCTCAGCGGTCGCCATTCTGCCGCGACGGCCCAGCGCGCCGCCGATCTCGGCGTGGAGCGGTGCGTCAACGGAGTGCTGGAAAAGCTTCCCGTCCTGTGCCGGATCGCGGACGAGCTGGGCCTTGCGCCTGAAGAAGTGGCGTTCGTTGGAGACGATGTGAACGACATCCCCTGCCTGCGCTGGTCCGGTTTGGGTATCGCCGTGGCGAATGCCCGCCCCGAGGTCAAGCGGAACGTCCGTTTTGTCACGAATGCGGCGGGTGGATTCGGGGCGGTGCGGGAGGCGGCGGAGCATGTCCTTTTCCTGAATGCGAGGGAGAAAGACGCAGTGGATTCCGCGGGAGGAATCCACGCCGGTTCCGCCCCGGAGGAAACGGAGGAGTGGTGAGCATCCTGCGCTGGGGAAGACGGAGGATTCTGGATCGTTATGTCGTCTCGGAGATGCAGAGCGCCTTCGTTTTCGGCATCCTCATCTTTACTGTTCTCTTTGTCGCCGGGGGCGTTCTCTTCGAAATCGCGGACCTCATCATCGAGCGGGGTGTCTCTCTGTGGGTGGTGGTGCGGTTGTTTCTGTACAGGCTTCCCTCGGTGGTGGTGGTGGTCATTCCGCTCGCGTCGCTCCTGGCCACGCTGCTTACCTTCGGACGGCTCTCCGCATCGAGTGAGCTCGTGGCTTTGAAGGCGGCGGGGGTTTCCTTCCAGCGCATTCTCCGCCCGGTATCCTTCGCCGCCGTTGTGGTGGCGCTGGGAACGCAGCTTTTCAACGAGACGTTGGTTCCGCTGAGCAACCTCGCGGGAGAGCATCTCATGCGCTTCGAGGTGTTGCAGCAGCGTCCCTCGCTCATCAAGGAGCGGATCTTTCTCCGCGAGGAGGAAGATGGGGAATTGAAGCGCGTGGTGTACATCACGAAGCTGAAGCCCCGGGCCGGGACGATGGAACAGGTTCTCGTCCAGGAGTTCGGCAAGGGACGGCTCGAGCGGATTCTCTCCGCCGAAAAGGGGTTTTGGCAGGATGGAATCTGGGTTCTCGAGGACGGAAAGATCTTCGAGGTCGCTCCGAGCGGTTCCGTGGCGCTGCTTCTCACCTTCGAGCGGCAGACCGTGCCGCTCCGGCTCTCTCCGGAGGAGATGGAGCGGAGCAGCAGGGATCCCGACAACATGGGACTCACGGAGATCCTGGAACAGCTCCGCATCGTCACGGCTCAGGGAGGCGATGTCCGTCCCTTGTGGGTTTCCTTCCACATGCGTCTCGCCTTTCCCTGGGCGTGTGTCGTGCTCGCCATCGTCGGTGCCGCTCTGGGGGTGCGTCCCCACCGAAGCGGTACGAGTGTCGGTGTGGGAATGAGCATTCTCGTGGCCTTCGCCTTTTATGTGGTCATGTCCTTTTCCAGGGCGTTCGCCCAGGCTGGACATCTCCCCGTGGCGCTTGGCGCCTGGCTTCCGAACGTACTCTTCCTCCTTCTGGGAGGACTGCTCGCCGCCCGGGCGAATCGATGACGGAGAGGTGTGACATGGATCAGGTTGTTGCCATGATTGCCGGAGAGGGACTTCTTCCCGTGGAGATCGCCCGGCGGCTCACGGAAGAGGAGTGCCCGCCGGTGGTCTATTCTCTGCGGGAACAGGTGGGGGCACTGTCGAAATATGCCCTCGACATCGTTCCCGTCAGCAAGATCGCTCTTGCGGATGTCCTGGAGGACATGCTTCGGCGCGGCGTCCAGCAGGTCATGCTCGCCGGAGCCGTGCCCAAGACCGTCATGTACAAATCCGCCATGATGGACAGGGCGACGAAAGCCCTTCTCGAAACGCTCTCCGTCAGGGACGACCACACCCTTCTCGCCGCCGTGGTGGCTCACCTGGAGCGGCAGAGTATCACCGTCGTCAGCTATCGGCATCTCATCGGGGATCTTCTTGCTCCCGAGGGACATGTGGCGGGAAGGGCGCCCACTTCTCGGGAGACGACCGATGCGGAGTACGGCAGGAAAGTGGCGGCCCGGATCGTTCCCCTTTCCTTCGGACAAACCCTGGTCACCTCCATGGGGGCGGTGGTCGCCGTGGAGGCCATGGAAGGGACGGACGCGACGCTGCTTCGTGCGGGAAGCCTCTGCCGGGGAGGAACAGTGGTGAAAATGATGCGCCCCGACCAGGACGAGCGGTACGATCTTCCCACAGTGGGCGTACGGACGTTGCGGACCATGGCGAGGGCAGGGCTCGGCTGTCTCGCCATCGAGGCGGAGCGCACCATCATCCTCGAACGGGAATCCTTTGCCGAGACAGCCCGTGAAGAAGGAGTCTCCGTGATCGGAATCCGTCACGACCCCTTGCCTCCGGAGGATGTGGCGTGTCCGTCTTCCTGAGTTGCGGCGAAGCCTCGGGAGACCTTCTGGCTGCGGCCTGCATCCGGGGCTTTGCTGAAGAGGGATGTGGGGGACCTTTCTGGGGCATGCTCGGTCCCGAGAGTCGCCGTGCCGGAGGAGTTGCCTGCGCCGACTACGGAGCATTGCACCTTCTGGGTATTTCCGAGGCGATCCGTGCCGTTCCCAGACTGTTGCGGTTGCGGGACACTCTCGTCGAGGCCATTCTCCGGGAGCGCCCCGCGGCGGTGGTTCTCGTGGACAGCCCGGATTTCCATCTCCCCCTGGCGAAGCGTCTTTCGGAAAGAGGATACAGGGGATACGTTCACTACATCGCGCCTCCGACGGTCTGGGCGTGGCGGCGGAGCCGGAGCGAGCTGCTTCGGCGTTACGTGCACCGCTGTTTCCCTCTCTTCGCCTTCGAGAACGCTTTTCTGAACGCCCAGGGTGTGCGCAGTTCCTTTCTCGGTCATCCCCTCCTCGACGAAAACTGGACCTCCCGGCGGGCCTCCACGCCGCTGCGAAAAGTGGTGCTGCTTCCGGGGAGCAGAAAGAGCGAGGTGGAGCGTCTTCTTCCCGTGTTGCTCCAGGTGGCGGAAGAACTTCGGAGAAAGGGTGCGGAACCCCTCGTCTCCGTGGCACCGGCCCTTTCGGGAGTGGTCCGCCGTCGTCTTGCCGACGCCTGCCGGGAAATCGGATTGTCCGGAACGCTTTCCCGGGAGGGAGAGCCTGCGGTGTTCCGGGTCAAGACCGGCTCGTCCGCCGTGCCAGGAGATTCTTCCCGGTGGAGTGCCCGGGCGTTGTTGGCCGAGGCGGACGCGGCGGTGGGTGCCTGTGGAACCGTTGCGGTGGAGGCATTGCTGCAGAGGCGCTTCATGGTCGTCCTCTACAAGGGATCCTGGATTTCGAACCTGGTGTATCGTACGTGCGTCCGTACTCCCTTTGTGGCTGTGCCGAATCTCCTCTGCGAAAGGGAGGCCTATCCCGAATTGCTTCAGGACGAGGTACACCCCGAAAGAATTCTCGAGGTGCTCGATCAGTGGAACTCCGGGGCGGACGTGCGGAAGACCGTGAATTCGCTGCTGGAGCGAGGACGTGCCCTTCTGGGGCGTCCCGGCGCGGCACGGTTCTGGGCCCGGACGATGTTGGGGGATCTCCGCGTATGTTCCGCAGCGCGCTTCTCCTCGTAAATGGTCCGGGAGAACTCTGGGGGTGGGCGAGACCTCTCCTCGTCGAGCTGCAGCGACGCAAGGTCCACGTGGCGGTTCGCCTGCTTCCCTGCCAGTTTGCCTCGGGAAGGGAACGCGCTGCACTGGAGAATTTCCCCGGTCTCCATGTCACCGGTCCCGGAGGCGTCCTTGCCACACTGCTCGCCCGGGAAGAGCACACCGCCGTCTCTGCGGGGATGCCGCCTCCGGAGGTCCTCTACCAGATGGGAGGAGACCTCTGGATGGGGCGTGCGCTGGCGAAGCGCTTTCACGTTCCCCTGGTGACGTACGCCTATGCCCCCAAGAAGAGCATGCGGGACTGTGCGCTGGCCTGCACGGCCTTTGCGGAGATGCTTCCGGCGTTCCATCGGGCGGGAATTTCACCACGTCTCGTGGGAGACCTTGTGAAGGATGCACTTCGGTTGGATTTGGATGTGGCGCAGGGGACCGTTTCTCCCTGGAGGAGGGGGAGTGCCTTCCGGATCGTTCTTTTTCCGGGGAGCCGTCCCGCCATCCGAAACGCCGCCAGGACGTTTCTCCGAAGGACCGTGGAACATCTGGAAAGACGTGCCGGGCCGCTGGATGTGGTGACGCTCCTCTCTCCTTTCGCGGAGGGGGAAGAGTTCGCGGCCTGGGAGAACGAAGGGCTTTCTCCCGTTGCCGCAGGGGCAGGGACGGTGCTTCCCGAGGCACATCTCGCCCTTACGCAGCCGGGGACCAACACGATGGAACTGCTCCATACGGGAACACCGGCGCTTGTGGCGGTTCCGGAGGAGTTCTTCTCCGTGGTTCCTCTCGCGGGGGTTGCGGGACTGCTCGGACGCACGCCCTTCGTGGGGAAGATACTCCGGAAACACGCTCTTTCAAGGTTGGCGAAGGCCTTGCCTTTTCTCGCCTGGCCGAATCGTCTCGCCGGCAGAGAGATTCTTCCGGAGCTCATCGGAGCGGTGACACCGGAACGACTTGGAGAGGCTGCGGCATCACTCTTGGAGGACCGGGCACGCCTCGGGACGATCAGAGAAGAGCTGTGCGCCCTGGAAGGGCGCTGTGACGTCCCGGGGGAACGCGGTGCAGCCGTGCGTCTGGTCGATCTGACGGAAGAACTTCTTTCCCGGGGGACATTGCGGGAAAGAACGACGAATCTTCCGCAACGGCAAGAGTGACCTCCCGGGCGAAGCGGGTCTGGAAGAATGCCTTCCGGAGCGTTGCTCCGATGTGCCCGTGCAGCTTCCGGATGATTTTCGGCAAGGTGAAGGAGATCTCATGAAGAACACCACCAGGTCGCTCTACCTTCGACTTCTCGCCTATGCAAGGCCCTACGGACGGCGCATTGGTGCCGCCGTGGCGTGCATGGTTCTCGCCTCGCTCTTCGGCGTGGTGCCGCCCTGGCTTCTCAAGAACGTGGTGGACGACGTGCTCATCGGGCGCCACACGGGAACGCTCAATCTCCTCAGCGCGGGCATCGTTTTGCTCTATTTCGGAAAGGCCGTGTTCGCCTACGGCCAGCGCTATCTCATGACCTGGGTGGGGCAACGGGTCATTCTGGATATTCGGGTGCTCCTCTACGACCACATCCAGCGCATGTCCCTCTCCTACATTCACGGAAAACGAGTGGGAGAACTGCTCTCGCGCATCACCAACGACGTGAATGTGCTCCAGGACATGGTCACCTCCGTTGTAGTGGACCTCGTCGTCCAGGGTGTTACCTTTCTGGGTATGCTCGGCTTCCTCCTCTACATAAACTGGAGATTGACTCTGGTGACCTTCGCGATTCTTCCCGTGGCGGCTCTTGTGATCGAGCGGACATCGAAATATCTGCGCAAAGTGGGACACGAGGTGCAGGAGCAGTTTGCCCGGGTGGCGGCCATTGCCCAGGAAGCGCTTTCCAGTCTGCGCATCGTGCATTCCTTCGTCACCGAGGAGGAGGAGTTGCGACGGTTCCGCCTGCAGAACCAGGCGAACTTCAGCGCTCTCATGCGGGGGACCCAGGCTTTCGCCGTGCTCGACGGTGCCGTGGAGGTCGTGCTCGTGACGGCCCTGGCGTTTATCCTGTGGCTCGGAGGGCGGGATGTCATCTCCGGCGAGCTCACTCCGGGGGAACTCATCGCTTTTCTCGGATATCTCGGATTCATGGTGCAGCCCATCCGCGTTCTCACCCGGCTGGTGAGCCGCATTCAGCAGGCTCTCGCCGCGGCGGAGCGCATCTTCGAAATTCTGGACAAACCGGCGGAGATAGCCTCTCCGCCGGGAGCGATCGTTCCGGAGCGCCTTCGGGGCGAGGTGGTCTTCGAGGACGTGCATTTCGCCTACGAGTCGGGACAGTGGGTTCTGCGGGGCATCGATTTTCATGTGAACCCCGGGGAGATGATCGCCCTGGTGGGGCCGACCGGGGGCGGCAAGACAACCCTGTCGGATTTGATCCCCCGTTTCTACGATCCCCAAAAGGGGCGCGTGCTCGTGGACGGCGAGGACGTGCGGCGACTGCACCTTCCATCCCTGCGGAGACAAATCGGCATCGTACCCCAGGACCCGGTTCTGCTGAAGGGAAGCATCGCCTTCAACATCGGCTACGGCTGTCCCGATGTGGATCCGGAGCATCTCTGCGCCGCCGCCCGCATCGCGGGCATCCACGACTATATCGTCTCCCTTCCGCAAGGATACGAGACGGAGGTAGGCGAGCGGGGAGTTCTCCTCAGCGGAGGACAGCGCCAGCGCATCGCCATCGCCAGGGCCATTGTACGGGACCCGCGCATCCTCATTCTGGACGAGGCCACCTCCTCTCTGGACTCGGAGGTGGAACATCTCATTCAGGAAGCGCTCTCCGGGGCGATGGAGGGGCGCACATCCCTGGTCATTGCCCACCGCCTTTCCACGGTGGTGCGCGCCGACAGGATCCTCGTCCTCGTGGACGGACGCATCGTGGAGGAGGGGGCCCACGAGGCGCTGTTGCGACGGGATGGGGCTTATGCGAAGCTCTTTGCGCTCCAGTTCGGAGGAGGCAATGGGTCGGCTTCTTGAGAGCTTTCTCGCCTTCGCCAAGGGGGAACGTGCCGGAGGCCTGTGGAATCTGCTCGCTCCCCTCGGAGGCGTTGCCTCCATGGGGACGCGGTGCCGCAACTTCTGCTATGACCATGGCCTTTTTGCCCAATGGGAGATGCCTCTTCCGGTGATCAGCGTGGGAAACCTCACGCTGGGAGGAACGAACAAGACTCCTTTCGTGGCGGCCATCACGGAAACGCTCCTCGCGGCGGAACTCGCGCCGGGCATCGTAAGCCGGGGATACGGCGGATCCGCCCGGGGTGTCGTGCTGGTTCAGGGCGGGAGAGGCGAGCGGAGCGAAGTGGGGGATGAACCGCTGCTCCTCTCGAAAATGCTCCCCACTGTTCCTGTGGCGGTGGCCACCGATAAAATTCGGGGTGTGACCGCCCTTCGTGAGCAGGGGTGCCGCATCGTCGTCGCGGATGACGCCTTTCAGCACCGACGCATGGGAAGAGACGCGGACATCGTTCTTATTGACGCCACCTGTCCCTTCGGCAACGGAAGACATTTTCCTGCGGGGATTCTTCGGGAGCACCTGCGTGCCCTGGAGCGCGCCTCCCTCGTGGTCATCACCAAGGCGGATCAGATTTCGCAAGAAGTCCTGGAGCCTCTCGAAGAGGGGCTGGAAAAGTTTATTCCGCGGAAAAGGCTCTTCCGGTCCGGAATCGTTCTCAAGGAATGGTTTTGCTTCGACGAGGGGCGGTGGCGGCGTTCCTGCGAGCCACCGTGCCGGGGGAATGCCTTCGCCTTTTCCGCCATAGGCAGCCCCAGAAGCTTCATCCACGTTCTCGAAGAACTCGGGATAAAACTTGTAGGGACGTGCTCGTTCCGGGATCATCACCATTACACGGCGGAGGATCTGGCGGCGGTGGAGGCGAGGGCGAGAGAGCGTGGTGCGGAGATTCTCGTCTGTACCGAGAAGGACACGTACAATCTTCCCGCAGGATATGTTCCGTCTCTGCCTCTCTGGTATCCCCGGGTGGGGACCGTGATCGAGAATCCTCTCCACTTCTGGCAGGCATTGAAGGAGATTCTCCGCCCCGGAATCATCGTCGCCTCCAACGGCTACGGTGAGGATGCTATCGGGGCATTGCTGGCCGCACGAGTCCGGGATCGTTTCCCCGGAGCGGCGGTGTCCGCCTTCGCCCTCGTGGGACACGGCGCCGCGTATCTGAAACAGGACATTCCCGTGTGTTCACCTCCGGCGGAGACGCCGAGCGGCGGCATCGTCAAGTACAGTTGGAGGGAGTTCGCGAGGGATCTTCGCGGGGGCCTCCTCACCCATATCGGAAGACAGCTTCGGAGGTGGGGGCATCTGCGAGGGCGCATCCGTTCCGTTCTCTGTGTGGGTGATGTCTACCTTCTTCTCCAGGTTCTCGCCGGACAGGGGCAGATACCTCTCCTCCTCGCCACAGCCAAGAGCGTTCATCTCGGAGGGCACTGGAGAGTCGAGCGGTTTCTCCTCCGTTGCCGGGCCCGGAGGGTTTGGACCAGAGACGAGGCGACACTGGAACAGCTCCTCCGCTCCCGCGTCGCCGCCACTTACGGCGGAAACCCCATCATGGACCTCGTGGAGGAGAACGTCTCCGGAGAACGGAACGGAACGTGTCTCTCCCCTGGGGCGAGGAACGGTGGGTTCTCCGCGGAGAAACACCATCTCCGGGAGGGAACGGCGCAATGGATTCTCCTACTTCCCGGAAGTCGCCTTCGGGCCTATGAGGACGTGGCGTTGCTTCTTGCCACGGCGGAACGTCTCGGAGAGCGCTGTGTTACAAAAGGCGATGCCGCCGCGCCTCGATTTCTGCTCGTCGTGGCACCCACATTGGAACCTCCCCGTCTGGTCGCCGAAGCGACGCGGCGTGGATGGGCCGAACGGAGGCGCTCCCGGCGGGGGAGAAACGTCCTTGTCCTGGAGAAGGCGATGTCTTGGGGTAATCTTTCAGTAGAGCTTTCCGACGAATCCGTCGCGAAGGTCGCTTCCGGAGCCCGTCTCGTCATCGGTCTCGGCGGCACGGCGAACCAGATCTGCGCAGGGCTCGGTGTTCCCGTCGTCTCCATTCTGGAGAAGGGGAAGCTCGTGCAGAAGAAACTCCTTCGGGATGCGGAAGTTCTCGTTCCTTCCTCTCCGGAGGAGCTTTCGGAGGCGGCGGAGCGCATTCTTGAGAATGCAGCGCTTCATGCCGCCATGAGTGACGCGGGGAGGCGGGCCATGGGGAACCCCGGAGCGCTTGACGATGTGGTGACCTATGCGGCGGAGTGTCTCGGCTGGACTCTCCGTCATGATGTCTACGAAGAACTGTGCGCGTTTCTCGCGAAGGAGGAACTGAAGTGAAAACACTGGCTGTCATTCCCGCCCGGTATGCGAGCACCCGGCTTCCGGGCAAACCTCTCGTTCCGGTGGGAGGAATTCCTCTCGTCGTGCGTGTTTTCCGGGGGCTCGCCTCCTGCCGTCGGGTGGATCGGGTCATCGTCGCTGTGGACGACGACCGTGTCGCCCGGGTGGTCTCCGACGCCGGGGGCGAGGCTCTCTTCACCCCTCCGGACCTTCCCAGCGGCGGTGACCGGGTGGCCTACGTGGCGGAGCGGGAACCCTCCTTCGATCTGGTGGTGAACGTCCAAGTGGACGATCCTCTCGTGGGCCCGGATATGGTGGACCCCCTCGTGGATATTCTCTCGGAGGATCCTTCCTGCGACGTGGCACTGCTGGTCCGGGCCATCGAGGACCGGGACGAGGTAAACGATCCGGGCGTGGTGAAGGTGGTGCTCGACCTTCAGGGGCGTCCCCTCTATTTCAGCCGTTCTCCCATTCCCTATCCGAGAAACGAGGGAGGGCGCTGGTTCAAGCACATCGGTCCCTACGCCTACCGCAGGGATTTCCTGCTGGCCTTCGCCGGATGGGAACCCACTCCCCTGGAGAGAACGGAGAGTCTGGAAATGCTCCGTATGCTTGAGCGCGGGCACAAGATCCGCGCCGCCGCCGCTCCCAGAGATACCGTGGAGATCGATACCCCCGAGGATGTGGCGGCCTGCGAGGCCTGGCTCCAACGTTTCGGCGACATCCCGTGGGGAGCTCCGCGGGACGGGGAAAAGAGTGACGGCTCCTCCGACCGCGCATGCGGAGGATGTTCGAACTAGACGGAGAGGAGCGGAAGCACATGGTACGTACGGTACGCGTCGGTTCCGTCGAGATCGGCTCGGGAAAGCTGGCGATCCTCGCCGGCCCCTGTGTCCTCGAGAGTTACGATCTCGCCCTTTCCGTGGCGGAGACGGTCCGGGAAATCTGTGCCCGTCTTGGTCTGGGCTATGTCTTCAAGGCCTCCTTCGATAAGGCGAACCGGACGTCCGGTGCTGGATTCCGGGGGCCCGGCATCGAGGAGGGGCTCGCCATGCTCGGCAAAATCCGGGAGGCGACGGGTGTTCCCGTGTTGACGGACGTGCACGAATCATGGCACGCGGCAATCGCTGCGGAAACGGTCGATTTGCTCCAGATCCCCGCGTTTCTCTGCCGACAGACCGATCTCGTGATGGCCGCTGCGAGGACGGGAAAACCCGTGAACATCAAGAAAGCCCAGTTTCTCGCCCCGGAGGACATGGCCGCCGTGGTGGGCAAGTGCGCCGAAACGGGCAATGAAAACCTGCTTCTCTGCGAACGGGGCACCACCTTCGGCTATCGCAATCTCGTGGTGGACATGCGCTCTCTTGCGGTGATGCGAACCCTCGGCTATCCCATCGTCTTCGATGCGACCCACAGCGTGCAGATGCCGGGAGGACAGGGCACATCCAGCGGCGGCGATCGGCGTTTCGTGCTTCCCCTTGCCAGGGCGGCGGCGGCGGTAGGAATCGATGCCCTCTTTCTGGAGACGCACCCCGACCCGGACAAAGCACTGAGCGACGGTCCCAACATGATTGCTCTGGCGGATCTCGAGGCGCTTCTCCGGCAGGTCAAGGCGATATTCGACACGAGCCGACATCTCGGCTTTGCAGAGCTTCCGCCTGCTGGAACACCCTTCGGGGGGCGCGGATGATGCGGGAAGCGGAGACCCGGGTGCAGGAGGATGTGTGTACGTTGCCGAGGGAACGGCGCGGTCCCGATCTCTCCGGAGAGGAACTTCTCGCCGTGGGGCGCGGCGTGCTGCGCTGCGAGGCGGAGGAACTGCTGCGCGCGAGCGAGCGCGTGGGTGAAGATCTTGTCCGTGCGGCCCGCCTCATTCATGCCTGCACGGGGCGGCTCGTCGTGACGGGGCTGGGCAAATCGGGACTGGTGGGACGAAAGATCGCCTCCACCTTCGCTTCCCTCGGAACGCCCGCCCTGTTTCTCCATGCCGCCGAGGGGGCCCACGGGGATCTCGGCATGGTCTGCCGGGACGATGTGGGGCTTTTCTTGAGCAACAGCGGCGAAACTCGGGAAGTGCTCGAACTGCTCCCCTATTTCCGGCGCCTCGGCGCTCCCGTGATCGCCATGACCGGAGTCGCCTCGTCCAGATTGGGAGAGGGTGCGGACATCCGGATCGATTCGGGGGTTCTCCGCGAGGCGGACCCCCTTGGACTGGCTCCCACGAGCAGCACGACGCTCCAACTGGCCCTGGGGGATGCCCTCGCGGGCATGGTGACGGAACTGCGTGGCCTCCGGCAGGAGGATTTCGCCCTCTTCCATCCCGGCGGGAGCCTGGGAAAGCGGCTTCTGCTCCGGGTGTGCGATGTCATGGCGGGAGGCGAAAAACTGCCCGTCGTGTCCGAGGACACTCCCGTTCGGGAGGCCCTTTTCGAGATCACGAGCAAGGGCTATGGCGCCACCTGCGTGGTTTCCTCCCGGAAAACCCTTTCGGGTATCTTCACCGACGGAGATCTCCGCCGGCTCGTGGAGCGACGGGGGTTGCAGGCGATGGAGCTTCCCATCGGCACGGTCATGACGAAATCGCCCAGGACGATCTCTCCCCAGAAGCTCGCCGCCGAAGCGGTGTTGCTCATGGAGCGGAGCGAGGTTTCCGTCCTCGTGGTCATCTCCGAGGAGTGTCCCGTGGGCGTGGTGCACCTCCACGATCTGCTCAAGGCGGGCATCGCCTGAAACGGACATGGTGCGCCGGGAGGAGCGGATTGCCGCGACGGGAGGAGAATGGAAAAACCGGGCGTTGCTCGCGGCGTACCGAGGATGTCTGTCCTTGGCGTATGCGGTAGGGTTTCCCTATCTTGCGCGGCGGTATCGCGAGGGGCTTGCGGAGCGCAGGGGTTTTCTCCCCGAACCGCTGTGTCGCCTGGGAACGGAGCGTCCTCTCTGGGTTCATGCCGTTTCCGTCGGAGAGGTGCAGGCGGCGTCTCCCTTCATCGCGGCGGCGAGGGAGAGCGGTTTTGTCGCCCCTCTCGTGCTCTCCACCACGACATCCACGGGGAGAACCATGGCGGAGCGTCTTGTCGGACCAGCGGCGGACGCGCTCTTCTACTATCCCTGGGATGTGCCGCGCATTGTGCGGCGTGCGGTGTCCACGCTCCGGCCGAGAGGTTACGTGGCCATGGAGACGGAGGTGTGGCCGGAACTGCTCGGGCAGCTCGGCGAAAGGAGAATTCCGCTCTTTCTCGTGAACGGTCGTCTTTCGGAACGCACCTTTCGAAAGGCCTTGCGGTGGCGTTCGTTTTGGAGTATGTTGCTCAACCGGTTCACGCTGTTGCTCTTCCGGGAGGAGGAGGACGGAGAAAAAGCGCGTTTTCTGGGAGTGGATCCCGAACGGATTCATGTCGTGGGCGACGCCAAGGTGGAGGCGCTCCTCCGGAGGCGGAACAAAGGACCCTTTTCCCTTCCCTCCGAGCCGCCGCCGGGAGGTCCGGTCTTTGTCGCGGGCAGCACCCACGAAGGCGAAGAGGAGATCGTGCTCGACGCGTTTTGCCGGGTGCTGCGAGCTCTCCCCGATGCCAGGCTCGTGCTCGTGCCTCGCCATCCCGAGAGGGCGGAGGCGATCCTGACGCTTCTGCGGGTACGAAACGAAGAGAGAGGAGAGGCGCTGAAAAGCGAGTGTCTTTCCCGATGTGACCTTTCCGCTTCCTGGACTATACTGGTGGTGGATCGTGTGGGCGTTCTTTTCGATGTGTACCGCTGGGGGCGAAGTGCCTTCGTGGGAGGAAGTCTTGTGCCCAGGGGAGGACAGAACCTGCTTGAGCCCGCCGTATGGGGTGTTCCGGTACAGCACGGTCCCTTCGTGGAGGATTTCGCCACCGCAGCGAAAAAACTCGGGCAGCGGGGGATGGCGCAGGTCGTCCGGAACGCGGAGGAACTCGCTGCGGCGTGGATGGGGCGTGGGGGAGCCGAGGTGGGAGAGCGACGGAGCGAATTGTGCCGCGCTTTTTTCGACGAGGAGGGATGTGCCGCGTCGAAGGCGTGGGAGCTTGTCTCGGAGCGGCTCGTGCTGCAATGAAACGGAACGAAGAAGTTTTTCGCGTCTGTGGCAACGACGAGGACGATTCAGGAGGGGCACGGTAGTCGAAGGTGTTTCCTCTCATGACGAGGTGATGGAAGTGCAATGTGGAGGGGCAACAAAGAGTTTTGCCATGTCGCTGGCGGGCAAGGCCCAGTTTGGGCCGGGCGTTTCGAGGAATGTGGGGGAGATCGCACGGAAACTGGGTGTTTCGAGTGCCGTGCTGGTGACGGATGCAACGATGGAACAGCTCGGTACGGCGGAGCGTATTTCCGGATATCTTCACGATGCCGGAGTGGAGTGCTGCCTTTTTGCCGGTGTCGAACCCGAACCGTCGGTGGAGACCACAGATGCCGTGGCGGAACTGGCCAGGGAGCACGACTGTCGTCTCGTGGTCGGACTCGGCGGAGGAAGCTGCATGGACGTGGCCAAGGCGGTGAGCGTTCTCATCACCAACACGGGCTCCGCAGGGCAGTATCAGGGACTTGGGCTCGTGCCCAACAAGGGAGTTCCCAAGATCATGATTCCCACCACGGCGGGGACGGGATCGGAAGTCACCTTCACGGCGGTGCTCATCCGCAAGAGCGATGGCGTCAAGGGAGGCATCAACGACGAGAAACTTTTCCCCGACTTCAGCCTTCTCGATCCCGAGCTGACACTTTCCATGCCTCCCTGTGTCACCGCCGCCACGGGGATGGATGCCCTGACGCATGCACTGGAGGCCTATACCGGGCGGAATGCCTCACCGTTCAGCGATCTCCTGGCCGAGGCGGCTCTTACCCGTATCGGCAGATTCCTCCGGGTGGCCACGTGGAATGGCCATGATCTGGAGGCCCGGAGCGAAATGCTCCTTGCTTCCTACTACGCGGGAGGGGCTCTTGCGAACGCCGGAGTCGGCGCGTGTCACGCCTTGGCCTATCCTCTGGGGGGCATGTTCGGCGTGGGACACGGCATGGCGAACGCGCTGCTCGTCCCCTACGTCGCCCGACACAACGCACTCTCCCGTCCCGAAAAATATGCGACGGCGGCGGTCTTCCTCGACGCGGGGGCGGAGGAGCTGCCTCTGCGAGATCAGGCCCTTGCCTGCGCGGATGTTCTGGACGAACTCGTGGCTGATCTCGAATTACCGAGTACCCTCAAGGCGCTGAAGGCGGGCATCACGGCGGAACACTTCCCCGAGATGGCCGGGAAGGCCATGGGAGTAGCCCGTCCGATGGAAAACAACCCGCGGCCCATGACCAAGGAGAGCTGTATGGCACTGTACAAGGAGGCGATGGAATAATGCCTGGCTTTGAACTGTTCGACCAGCGGGAGATCGATGCCGTTGCGGACGTGATCAACCGCAAGATGGTGCACCGCTATTCTTTCGTGAACTGCCGGGACGAGATCTACAAGGTGGAGGAATTCGAGAACGCCGTGGCGGAGAAAGTGGGGGCGAAACATTGCCTTGCCGTGTCCAGCGGCACCGCCTCCCTCTATGTGGCTCTCAAGGCCTGCGGCATCAGTCCCGGGGACGAGATCATCACCACGCCCTTCACCTTCATCGCCAGTGTCGAGGCCATTCTCGAGTGCGGCGCAGTTCCCGTCCTCGCCGAGATCGACGAGAGCCTCAACCTCGATCCCACCGTGGTGGAGGAGTTCATCACCGACCGGACCCGGGCCATCATGCCCGTGCACATGTTCGGCGGTGCCGCGGACATGGAGGCCTTCAGGGTCATCACCCGGGAAAACGGGCTCGCCCTCTTCGAGGACAGTTGTCAGGCCATGGGCGCCACCTACGGGGGCAAGTGGTGCGGCACCTGCGGCAGCACGTGGGGAACCTACAGCCTCGACCCTTACAAGGTGCTCACCGTGGGCGAGGGCGGTCTTATCGTCACCGACGACGAGGACCTCTACCGAAAGATGGAATATTACCACGACCATGGTCACAAACATGACAAGACCATCGACAGGGGCGCGGAGAAGAAGGCCTGTCTTGGGTTCAACTTCCGCATGAGCGAAATACAGGGTGCCCTCGGCCTCGTGCAGCTCTCGAAGCTCGACAGTGCCGTCGAGGCGTTGCGGAAAAACCGGACTCGTGTGCTCGATGCGGTGGGAAACGTGCACGGTCTGGCGGTACGGCGCAGCGCAGATCCCGAGGGTGAACTCGCCACGCAGCTCGTGTTTCTGCTGCCCACTCCCCAGACGGCCCGCCGTTTCCAGAAGGCCGCGAAAGAGGCGGGCATGGGATGCGGCATTCTCGAGGACAACACGTGGCACTACGCCCGCCACTGGGACACGTTGCGGGACGGTGCGACCTACAGCCGTGTCCGTTGTCCCTACGACTGTCCTCTCACGGAGAGCATGCCCCTCTATCGCCCCAACGAATGGCCTCAGACCCAGGAAATTCTCAGCCGGGCCGCGGTCTTCGGCATCGATATCGTCATGTCCGACGAGAAGATCGAGAGCATGGCCAAGGCCATCGCCGCCGGAGCCCGGGCGGCCCTGTAGCGAACCGGTCCGCACGGAGTGGAGTCCCCCTGCCGTTTCATGTCCCTGTCCTTCGGGGGCTCCACTTTCCGGCGGAGTGTGGCGTCATGAGACACGCCCTTGATGCAATCGTCCTCCTCAGCGACGGCATACGCGGACACCTTCACCAGAGCCGGGGTGTCGCCCACTGGCTTTCCGGTGCGGCGGGAATTCCCGTCTTCGAGATGGAAGTTCCCCGTTTTTCAGGAGCGCGTCGTCTCTGGGTCCTCAAGGTGGCCCCGCATTTTTTCGCATGGAGGCGACCCCCCGAGGCACGGAGAAAGAGCGCCTGCACTTGGCTTCATCTCGCGGACCGTTTTGCGGGAGGCGAACTCTTTCCCGTGGAGTTCGTGGAGGCGGTTCGCCGTTGTCTGAAAGAAGGCGGTGGCGGAGAGGCCTTTTCGGGGACAATCGCGCCGAACGAAGACGAAAATAAAATGGACGTGAAAGAAGGCAGCGAAGTCTTGCCCCCCCTGCCGCCCCCGGCGGGGCGACCGGTGAAGCGCGTTCTCTTTCTTTCCGCCGGAAGCGCCGCAGCGCCTTTTTGTCTTGCCCTGGCTCGGAGCTGTGAGAGTTTTTTCCCCGGCGCGGAGGGAATGGCGTGTACGCTCATGACGCCCTCGGGGCTTGGAATTGCCCCCTTCGATGCGGCCATCGTTCCCGAACACGATCTTTCGGGTGCCCCCACCCGATTCGGTGCACGCGGAAACGCGCTGAAAGGAGAGAACGGTCCCTTTCTTTGCGTCACCCTCGGCGCTCCCAACGTGATTGTCCCCGAAAACCTGAAAACGGCGTCGGAGGAGCTTCTGCGCCGTTTTCCGCCGAGCGTTCCGGAATCGCCACGCTGGGGGATCCTCCTCGGTGGTGACGACGGCAATTACAGGGTGTCCGCCTCATGGGTTCGAGATACCCTGGGCGCTCTTTTCGAACGCGCCCGCCGGGAGAACGCGACGCTGTACGTCACCACCTCCCGCCGTACCTCCCCCGAAGCGGAGAACGCGCTGGCACAGCTTGCGGAAACATACGCGTCGGCGATCTCCATGCTCCTCCTCGCGTCGAAAGATCCCTGGAACCCCGTCCCGGGCATGCTCGGCGCGGTGCAGCGCGTCTTCTGCACGGAGGATTCGGTCTCCATGGTCTCCGAAGCGGCCACGGCGGGGCATCGGGTCGTTCTTCTCCGGGTGGAACGGCGGAAGAGTCTCGTCGCCTTTCTGAACGGAGTCCGAAATCTCCTGGCCCGGGCCGGCGTGGGTGTCGCCTTGGCGGGAGCGGCCCGATTCGATGCGCTGTTTCGACGCATGGAGGAAGAGGACCTGCTCATGCTCTTTCCCTCCGAAAAGGGAGCCCGGGAGATTTTTTGGCGGGCAGACACTTCTGGAGGCCGGCTTCGAAGGGCTTTCTGCCCGGAGTGCAAGGAGTTCACCCCGGAGGGACAGTGGAGCGGTGGATTTAACGAGGCCCGTCGTGCGGCGGAGCTTCTGCTCGTGTACCTCGCAGGAATTGAAGAAAACGGCGACTCCTGAGCCGCGATGCCTCCGAGGGTGGTGCACTCGGTGTTGTCGTCCGTGTTTCGGAGGCGGTCCGGTCTATGAGAAAAGCGGATTCGGGAACGTTCTTCAGGAGAGGAGAAAAGGCCTCATGCGCATTCTTTTCTGTTCCGATGCGTTAATCGTCGATGGAGTCACCTCCTTTGTACTCCATCTGGCGACGACGCTCCGAAGAGAGGGACACCGGGTCGCGGTGTTGGGACGCTGGGCCGGGAAGGGCTTTCAATCGCGGCTTCGTGAACACGATGTGGAAGTCATCCAGTGCCTTTCTCCGACGGTGGGCAATGTATGGTTCGATCGAAAGGCCGCGGCGTTTTCCCCTGATGTGATCGTTACCGACTCACGGAGATCTTTTCCGTTGGCGGTGCGGCTCAAGCGTGTCACGGGTGCGAAGGTCTTCACGTTTTTTCTCGATCATCTGGAGAAAACGGACCGGAAGGGGCGGGACGTCCCTTCGCTCGTTGCGGGAAGCGATGCCTGGCTCTCGGCGGAGCCTCCCATTCTGGAGCGCCTTGAGGAAATTTCAACTCCCTTTCCCAAGTTTCTGCTGCGGCGTCCTCTTGTGCAGATGGTGACGCCCACTCCGCTTCGAGCGAGAGAACCGTTCCGGGTCCTCTGCTTCGGTCGTTTGAGCGGCTACAAGTCCACGGGGCCCTGGGCACTCATGAATGATGCGTTGGCGTTGAAAAAGGAGATTCCCTCGCTGCAACTCGTTTTTATTGGCGGAGGGTGGAGGAGTGCCCTCTTCCGTTTCGAAGCCCTTCGCATGAATCTGGCTGCGAGTGAACGCTTTATCCGCGTGGTGGGCACCCGGACGGATCCGAATCCCTGGTTCGAAGAGGCCGCGCTTGTCTGTGCCGGATCGACTTCCGCAGTGGAAGCCGCCTTGGCCTTCCGCCCTGTGGTCGTCTTCACGGGATTCTGGATCGGCCTGCTGACACCGGAAAAACTCGAAGCCGCGTTTGCATCCTATTTCGGTGAACGGAGCGGGGCCATTTCGGTGCGGCAACATCCCGAGCTGCTTGCGGCGGAGATTCGGAGAGTTTACGAAGAGTGGGAACAGGGAAAAATGGAAGAGATGGTGCGAATTGTGCGACAGCAGCTCATACCTTCTTTCGATGACGCCTCGACTGCGGAGGAGTTCGAGAGAATCTGTCGGATCGTGACGGACGGAGCGAGAGCTTCGGGGGGCATGGTGTTGTGAACGTGGCCTTGCTTCTTCCGGAGTTCGAGGAGGGGGGCGTGGAGCGTCACGTGCTCTGGCTCGCTCAGGGCTTGTCCCGACGCGGTCTCGGCGTGACCGTGATTTCACGAGGGGGTAAGCTGGTGGGGGAACTTCCCGAAAAGGTGACGCATGTCGCTTTGCCCGTACACGCGAAGAACCCCATCACAGCCGTTACGGCAGCGCTGCGGATCGCCCGTATGGCCCGAAGGGGAGAGTTCCATCTTCTCCACGCACATTCCCGCGTGCCTGCTTTCGTCGCCTGGTGGGCATCGTCCTTTTCCGGAATTCCCTGGATCATGACCTGCCACGCCCGGTATTCAAAAAACGCAGGACTTCTTCCACTCCGTCGGGCGGATGGCGCAATTTGTGTGAGCGAGACCGTTCAGAACCATCTCCAGGGATTGCTGCCGGAAAGGGCAACTGTCATTCCGGGAGGCATCCCTCTTCTTTCCTCTCGTCGGAATGGCCTTTCCCTGTTGCGCGGGGAAGGGGCTTTCTCCGGGGAGACCGGTGCGAACGGAGCGGATCCGGAGCGTTGCGACACTATTTCACCGAGATGTCGCCTGCTCTTTGTCGGGCGCTTGACTCGGGTCAAGGGAATCGCCTTTCTTCTGGATCTCCTCGCAAGAGAAGACATCTCCGGAAGAAGAAACTGGTCGTTGGACATCGTCGGGGACGGCCCTCTCCGGAACGAGCTGTTTCGCCTCGTCTCCGAAAAGGGAATTGCTGACCGGGTGACCTTTCACGGCTTCCGGGAGGATGTGGAATGCTTCCTCGGCCGGTGCGACTGCCTGCTGTTTCCTTCCCTGGACGAGGGCATGGGGCTCGTCCTCGCTCAGGCGTTGACTGCCGGAATCCCTGTCCTGGCATCGGACCTTCCTGCCGTGCGGGAGCTCGTCGCCGACGCGGATTTCCTCGTCCCTGCGGGAGATGCCGACGCATGGAGTTCGCGCCTGCGCAGGGGATTTGACGAAGGAGTTTTTCCAGTCCTCGCCGCGCGAAGAACGTTTTCCCTGGACGAGATGTGTGACCGTACGGTGACCTTTTATGACACGGTCCTCTCGCCTAGGGAGAAAAGGGAAATCCGCACGGAATAATTGGTTCGGAGGCGGCGAAAGAACACTGTCGGATTCGTCGCGATATGGTGGCACAAATGGCCGTCGGGAATCGGAGCGGAACAGCTCCGGTTTCCGTACCGGTTGTCTTCACGGAAAGGGATGGAAGCATGGATGTCAAGGTGAGCACGGTCAGCCCCTACTGGGACCACACGTGGCAGTTCCCCGGCAGGAGCGGTCGATGGGGAGATGTGCGCTTCTTCATCGACGATGACTGCGCCGTTTGCGATGCCTGGGTCGTCTACGAAGATCTCGCGGAGATCCAGACGGTTCTCTGTCCTCCGGACCGGATCCTCCTGGTCACGGGAGAGCCCCCCTCCGTCCGATCCTATCCGGAGGAGTTTCTGCGGCAGTTCTCCCGGATTGTGACATGCCATGAGCATCTGCCTCACCGAGCGGTGGTCCTGACTCAGCAGGGGCTTCCCTGGCATATCGGACGCGTTGCGGGTGAAGTGGATTCGTTCTGCGAAGGGTATGACTCCCTGATGGCTGCGTCTCCGAGGAAGGAACGCCTCATTTCCATCATCAGCTCCGACAAGCAGTCCACGGAAGGACATCGGAGACGATGGCGTTTCGTCCAGGCTTTCATGAAGAAATTCGGAGACGTGGCGGATGTTTTCGGAAGAGGATTCGCTCCCGTGGCCTGCAAAAGAGATGCCCTTTTCCCCTACAAATACCACATTGCCATCGAGAACAGCCGAACGCCTCACTACTGGACGGAAAAACTCGCCGATGCCTATTTGGCTGAGACATTCCCCATCTACGACGGTTGTCCCAACATCGGCGACTACTTCCCGCCGGAAAGTTTTTGCTCCATCGACGTGGAGGATATTCCGGGTTCCTGCGCGGCGATAGAGCGCCTTCTCGCGGAGGATCCCTACGAAAAACGGCGGGAAGTGATACGACATTGCAAGGAGCTTGTCCTGAACAGGTATAACCTCTTTCCCACGCTGGTGGAACATCTTCATCCCTGGTCCGGGCCGGAAACGGTCGAGTCCCGGCCTGTGACGCTCCGCCCCCAGCGTGAGTTCAAGATCAAAGGGAGGGCGCTGCGTGTGTTGCGAAACCTCTTCGCTCGATGACGGTCGCTTTGGGAATGCAGGCGAGATGAAAACGCCAGACGGGGTGGACGGAAGCGATATCACGGTCTGTGTATTGTCCTATAATCGGGGTGTCTTCCTTGAAGAGGCACTTGCGTCTCTGTGTGCCCAGGCCTGTGTTCCCGGAGAGATCGTCGTCCTGGACAACGGGAGTGCTCCAGATGTTCGGGAGCGAGTCGAGCCTTTTCTCCGAAAGGGGGTTCGGTGGGAGGGGGTCGACACGCCGCAGACGCCTCTGTGGAACTTTCGCAGGGCCTTTGCCCGGACGAAGCGACCGTTTCTCTATGTCATGCACGACGATGACCGTCTGCTTCCCACGTTTCTTGAGCGACAACGGGCGTTTCTTCTCGCCCATCCCGAGGTCATTGCCGTGGCGTGTAATGCCCACGAGATCGACGATGCGGGGGTACGAACGGGAAAAACGCTGCATAACCCGAGGCGGCGACGGGAGGTGGAACTCTTTACCTCCCGGAGTCGGATGGTCGAGTTGTACACGCGCACGTATCTTGCGTTTCCGTCCGTTCTCTATCGGACGCCCTTTCCCGCGGAGGTGCCGATGCAGGAGGAATACGGACAGGTGGCGGACGTGGTGTTTCTTTGCGAGCTTGCCCGCCTCGGTGTGGTGGCGTACGTGAATGAGGTTTTGTGGGAATATCGTGTCCATCACGGACAGGATTCGAACCGGTTCAAGCAGGAGTTTCTGCGACGCCTGGACGGCTATTTCCGAGCCGTGGGTGAGGAGGATCCGACGATCCGCAGGCAGGTCCGGACTTACCTGCTGCGTCGCATTCTGTCGAGGAAATGGAAGTCTTTGCGAAGTTCCCTGCGTGCGCTCCTTTCGGATGTGAACCGGGGATGACCAGGGGCCTCGTTTCGGTAAACGGAAGAATCCGAGGCGAGGAGCGAAACTGTGGAAGGTGAGGATACGGATGAAGGTCGTCATTCTCGCGGGTGGTTTCGGCACTCGCATCAGTGAGGAATCCCATCTCCGCCCGAAACCGATGATCGAGATAGGAGAACATCCCATCCTGTGGCATATCATGAAAATCTATTCGTGGTACGGTTTTTCCGATTTTGTGATCTGTCTCGGGTACAAGGGAGAGATGATCAAAGAATACTTCGCGCATTATCTGCTGCGCACATCCGACGTGACCTTTGATTTTTCCGTGGGTGACCAGCCTGTGATTCATTCCCACAGCACGGAGCCCTGGAAGGTGACTCTCGTTAACACGGGGTTGTCCACGATGACCGGGGGGCGCGTCAAGAGGGTCGCTCCATATCTGGAAGGCAAGCCTTTCATGCTTACCTATGGAGACGGAGTGGCCGATGTGGATGTGAAAACCCTTCTGGAGTTTCATCGGTCCCACGGAAGGCGTGCGACGGTGACGGCAGCGCAGCCGAGGGGTAAGTTCGGGGCACTCGATATGGAGGCCTCGGGAAAAGTGCTCTCCTTTTCGGAAAAACCCCGGGGGGATGGCGGTTGGGTGAACGGCGGCTTCTTCGTTCTCGAACCGGAGGTTCTCGAGTACATCGAGGATGACACGACCGTTTTCGAGCGTGCTCCTCTCGAACGGCTGGCCCAGGAGAAGCAGCTTGTCGCCTTCCGCCATGAAGGCTTTTGGCAGCCCATGGATGTTCTCCGGGACAAGAAGTACCTGGAGGAACTCTGGCGAAACGGGCAGGCTCCGTGGAAGGTGTGGAAATGACCATGAAAAAGGCGCACGGTGAATTGGGCGAAAAATTCTGGAGCGGGCGAAGGGTTTTTCTCACGGGGCACACTGGGTTCAAGGGAGCATGGCTCTCGAGATGGCTTGCGCTGCTCGGCGCGGAAGTGACGGGATATGCTCTGGCGCCGGAGACGGTGCCGAATCTTCATGAGTTGTGCCGCAACGGGGAGAAAATGCATTCCATCACGGGAGACGTGCGCGACGCATCCTTTCTTGCGGACGCGCTGGGCGAGGCAGATCCCGATGTGGTGATTCATTTCGCCGCGCAATCCCTGGTTCTTCGCGGCATGGAAGAACCTGTCGAAACCTTTGCCGTGAATGTCCTCGGGACGGTGCACCTTTTGGAGGGACTTCGTCGCCTGGTTCTTGCGAGGCCTGGGAAACACAGGGCTCTTCTCGTGATCACGTCGGACAAGTGCTACGAAAATCATGAATGGCCCTGGCCCTATCGGGAGAACGATCCCTTGGGAGGCAAGGACCCCTACTCGGCGAGCAAAGCCTGCGCCGAGCATGTTGCAGCGAGCTACCGCGCCACCTATTTCTCGCCGGAGCGGTACGGCGAACATGGAATGGCCGTCGCGACGGCCAGGGCGGGGAATGTCATTGGTGGAGGCGATTGGGCGAGGGATCGTCTCGTGCCCGACTGCATGCGTGCTTTCCTGAAGGCCCGTCCCGTTCGACTTCGAAACCCCGGGGGCATTCGCCCCTGGCAGCACGTCCTCGAGCCCCTTTCGGGATATCTCGTTCTGGTGGAACGTCTTTGCTCGGAAGGCCCCCTCTTCGGAGACGCGTGGAATTTCGGTCCCTTCTCGGAGGAATGCCGCACCACGGCGAGCGTGGTGCGATACCTCTGTGGTGTCTGGGGGGATGGTGTTTCCTGCGAGGTGCCCTCCGAAGCCGTGTCGCAAAGCGGTCCGGCGCGGAAATTTTTTCATGGACACGAGGCGGTCTCCCTTCGGCTTGACAGCTCCAAAGCCATGGAGCGCCTGGGATGGCGTCCTGTGTGGAGAACAGAAGAAGCGCTTTCCCGTGTCGTGGCATGGACGAAGGCCTATCGGGACGGAAGAGACCCGAGAGAACTCTGCGACGAAGAAATCGCCTCCTATGCCGCAGCGGTACGTCTTATCCGGAGGATGGCATGAAGAGCGACGAAGCGATGCTGCGGGAAAAAGTGCTGCATGCCGTCCGGGAATACCACGATGCGGTCCATGCAGTGGCGAAGGAAGATCCTGAAGGTCGCATTCCTTATGCCGGAAGAGTGTACGACGCGGAGGAGATGGTACAACTTGTCGATGCGGCCCTCGATTTCTGGTTGACCGCCGGTCGTTACGCCGCATCCTTCGAGGAGTGCCTCGCCGCGTTTCTCGGAGTGAAGGCGAGTCTGCTCGTGAACTCCGGCTCCTCTGCAAACCTTCTCGCCTTCATGTGCCTCACGTCTCCTTTGCTCGGAGAACGACGGATTTGCCCCGGGGATGAAGTCATCACGGTCGCAGCGGCGTTTCCCACAACCGTGGCACCCATCGTCCAGCACGGAGCGGTTCCCGTTTTCGTGGATGTCTCTCTTCCCACCTACAATCTGGATTGTTCCCGGCTGGAGCAGGCCTTGTCCTCCCGAACGAAGGCGGTCATGGTCGCGCATACGCTGGGGAATCCCTTCGATGTGGCTCAGGTCGTCGCGTTCTGTAGAAAACACGAGCTCTGGCTCATCGAGGACAACTGCGACGCCCTCGGATCCCGCTACGTTGCGGACGGTGCTTCCCGGCTGACGGGATCGTTCGGGCATGTGGCGACCTGCAGTTTCTATCCGCCTCACCATATCACGATGGGGGAGGGGGGGGCAGTCTGCACGGATGACCCGCTGTTGCGGAAAATTCTTGCTTCCCTGCGGGATTGGGGCAGGGATTGTACTTGTAGTCCCGGAGAGGACGGACGTTGTGGACGGCGCTTTTCTGAGAAATGGGGCGATCTTCCCCTTGGCTACGATCATAAATACGTTTACTCCCACTTCGGTTACAACATGAAGGTGACGGATCTCCAGGCCGCCGTGGGCTGTGCCCAACTGGACAAACTTCCCCGTTTCGTCGCGGCCCGAAAGGCGAATTTCGCGGCGCTTCGGGATGCCCTTGCGGATCTGGAGGATGTTTTCATTCTCCCCGAGGCGACTTCGGGGGCCGATCCGAGCTGGTTCGGCTTCTTGCTCACGGTGCGTCCCGAATCGGGGGTTTCCAGGGAACACCTCGTCACGTTCCTGGAACAGAAAGGCATCCAGACGCGGATGCTCTTTGCGGGGAACCTGCTTCGCCATCCCTGTTTCGACGAAATGCGGCGGAAAGATGAAGGATTCCGTGTCGCCGGTTCCCTCGAGAACACCGATCTGATTGCGGAAAACACCTTTTGGGTCGGCGTCTATCCTGGAATGAGCGATGTCATGCTGCGCCGGATGGTTCGGGAAATACGGCGCGCTCTTCGGCCATGAGAATTCTCGTCACGGGGGTCTCCGGTTTCGTGGGAAGCGCTCTCGTCCGGAGGTTCCTCTCTCGGGGACACGAGGTTCACGTTGTTCTGCGTCAGAACTCCTCGCGGCTTCGCCTCGCAGAGTGTCTGCCCCGGCTTGGTGTTCACGAAGCCGATCTGACGGACGAAACGGCGGTGACCCGTGTGGTGTGCGCCGTGCGCCCCGAGGCGGTCTTTCATCTTGCCACCTACGGAGGAAGGCGAAGTGAGAGCGATGTCACCCGCATCCTCGTCTCGAACGTGCTCGGATGTGCCACGCTGCTTACAGCCTGTCTCCGCCTGGGTGTGGCGTTGTTCGTCAATACGGGCAGTTCGTCGGAGTATGGGCGAATGAGCCGTGCCGCCCGTGAGGAGGACCCGCTCCGGCCTTTGAGCGAATACGGTGTGGCCAAGGCTTCCGCAACGCTTTTGTGCCGGGCGGCGGCGTTCCGGGAGGATGCGCCCGTGGTGACGGCGAGGCTTTTTTCTCCCTATGGGCCGTGGGATGATCCTTCCCGGTTCGTTCCCTACGTGATCGGTGCGTACCTTCAAGGCAGGAGACCTCTTCTGGGGGATCCGATCTGTGTTCGGGACTACGTGTTCATCGAAGATGTCCTCGACTGTTACGAACTCATCCTGGAAAAGGGAGAATCGCTGGGAGGGGAGATCGTCAACGTTGGCAGCGGCAGAGAGGTTTCTCTCGGGGAGGTGGCGGCCTGTATCGCCGCGGAAATAGGAAGCGACCTCAAGCCGCAGTGGGGTGTGCACATCCCGTCATCTCTGGAGTCCCCTTGCTGGCAGGCGGATCTTTCCAACGTGCGGAAGGTGTTGGGATGGGCGCCGAAACACGCTCTTTCCGAGGGTATTGCGAAGACAGTCGCCTGGATGCGACAGCATTCCGCAGGTGAAGAGATTTCCGTTGTGGACTTGTCGCAGAAAAAAAGGAGGCTCCCGGAATGAAGGTTTCGGAATACATTGCGGATTTTCTCGTCGCCCAGGGAGTCGGCCATGTCTTCGAGTTCGTAGGGGGTGCCATTACACATCTCCTCGACGCACTGTACGGTCGGGAGGATGTCCGTTGCATTTCCGTCCACCACGAGCAGGCCGGGGGCTTTGCCGCCGAGGCGTACGCCAGGATGAACGGTCACCTGGGCGTCGCCATGGCGACGAGCGGTCCCGGAGCACTGAATCTGCTCACGCCTATAGGGAGCTGTTTCTTCGATTCCGTTCCCTGCCTTTTTCTCACCGGGCAGGTGAATACCTACGAATACAAGTTCGACAGTCCCGTGCGTCAAATCGGTTTTCAGGAGACGGACATCGTCTCCGTCGCCAGGCCGCTCACGAAATATGCGAAACTCGTCACCGATCCCGAGACCATTCGGTACGAGCTGGAAAAAGCGGTGGCCATCGCACGGTCGGGGCGTCCCGGCCCTGTGCTTCTCGACCTCCCGATGAACGTCCAGCGGAGCCTCGTGAATCCCCAGGATCTTCCAGGGTATACGGATGATGGAGCGTGTTCCGGGGAGGGGTCGGCGATTCCTCGGTGTCGTGCCGAGGAGGCGGAGAAAGCGTTTGCTTTTTTCGCCGCGGCACGGCGCCCCCTGTTTCTTGTGGGAGGCGGTGTTCGTTCCGGGGGGGGCTGTGAAGAACTCGAAGCGTTGGTGCATCACACGGGTGTTCCCGTGGTGACGAGTCTTCTCGGAAGAGACGCCTTCCCCTCGAACCACGAGGCGTTCTTCGGCATGATCGGTGTCTACGGCAACCGCTACGCCAATCTCGCCGCGGCGAACTGTGACACGCTTTTTGTCCTCGGATCCCGTCTGGACACCAGGCAGACGGGGACACGCCCCGAGACATTCGCCCGTGGTGCGCGCATCGTTCACGTGGACATTGATCCGGCTGAACTGGCGCACGCGAGAGAAAGAGTTTTTCGGGGAAGGGAGAACAAGACTCTTTCCCTTCACTGCCATGTTCGCGACTTCTTACGGCTTTTTCTCGAACACCTCCGGAATTCGGAGGCGGGGAGCACTCTGAAAGACGTTGCTTCCGAACGGACCGATTGGCTGAAGACGTTGCAAGGGTACAGAACGCTGTTCCCCTCCGGCCATATGCCGGAGACATTTGCCGGGGGGGAACAGTGTCGCCGTGGCGACGAGAGAGAGGGGGAGACCCTTTTTCCTCTTCCGTTCGCGGATTTCTTCGTGGGGCGCCTTTCCGAGTACTGCCCGGATGATGCCGTCGTCTGCGTGGATGTGGGGCAACATCAGATGTGGGCAGGACAGTCCTTTGCCATCCGCAGGGGGCAGCGCCTGCTTTTTTCCGGAGGCATGGGGGCAATGGGATTCGCTCTTCCCGCCGGAATCGGAGCCGCATTTGCCGCGAAGACATCCAGGATTGTCGTTCTTGTCGGGGACGGAGGACTCCAGGTAAACATCCAGGAGCTGGATATTCTGGCATATCATCGTTTGCCCGTAACCGTGGTGGTGCTGGACAACGGATGTCTCGGAATGGTACGCCAGTTCCAGGATCTCTACTTCGGAGGGCGAAGACAATCCACCGTGATCGGCTACAGTCGGCCCGATTTTGTGCGGATCGCCGAGGCCTATGGAATACCGGCCTGGCGTGTGCGAGCGAGAGAAGAAACGGAGGAAGGTCTTCTCCGGGCCATGTCCGTCCGTGGGCCGTCGCTGCTGCATGTGGAACTTCCTCTGGAGACGGTGGTGCAGCCAAAGCTTGTGGTGAACCGCCCGGTAGAGGACATGTCGCCTTCGCTGGATTCCGCCTTTCTCCGGTCCCTGTTGTTGGTGGATCCCCTGGAGGATGGCGAGAAGTTCTGAGTTCTTCCCGAAGCGTCGCTTGTCCGCCGGCACGGGGGAAAAGCGTTTCGGGAGCGTGAAGAAGGTTTTTGCGCTTGAACCACGGCATTTCAGAGGTGTCTTTTCCCTTCCGGAAGGTTCTCTTTGTTCGGGGTGCCCTCCCGGAGAGCTCATGCGAAAATCTCTTTATTCATTCGGGAATAGTCCATCGAAGGAAGGAGGTCGAACGCGGTGTCGCGAGCGTTGATCACGGGCATTACCGGCCAGGACGGATCCTATCTGGCCGAACTCCTTTTGCACCGGGGATACGAAGTGCACGGTCTGGTTCGGCGGGCCAGCACGTTCAACACCCAGCGATTGGAGCACATCTACCAGGATCCCCACGTGGAGGGGGCCAGGCTCTTTCTGCACTACGGTGACCTTGCCGACGCAGGGCGGCTCACGAATCTCGTCTATGAGATCCGACCGGACGAGATCTACAATCTTGGCGCCCAGAGTCACGTGCGGGTCAGCTTCGACATGCCCGAATACACCGGGGACGTGACCGGCCTCGGTGTTACCCGCCTTTTGGAGGCGGTGCGGCGCAGCGGAATCAAGACCCGGTACTATCAGGCGTCGAGCTCCGAGCTTTTTGGCGCGGCTCCGCCTCCCCAGAGCGAGTCCACCCCGTTCATGCCCCAAAGCCCCTATGCTGCGGCCAAGCTCTATGCCTACTGGATGACCACCAATTACAGAAACGCCTATAACCTCTTCACCGTGAACGGAATTCTCTTCAACCACGAATCGCCCCGGCGGGGAGAGACCTTTGTGACCCGCAAGATCACCCGTGCTGTGGCGCACATCCGGAAAGGACTCCAGAAAAAACTTTATCTTGGCAATCTCGAGGCTCGCCGCGACTGGGGCTTCGCCCCGGAATACGTGGAGTGCATGACCCTTCTGTTGCAGCACGACACTCCCGAGGACGTGGTCATCGGGACCGGGGAGAGCCGTTCCGTGCGGGAATTCGTGGAGGAGGCCTTCAGTTACGCCGGGCTCGACTGGCGGGAGCACGTGGAAATAGACCCCCGTTACTTCCGTCCCACCGAAGTGGATCATCTCCTTGCCGACGCCTCGAAGGCACGGAGGCTTCTCGGCTGGGAGCCCCGGGTGACGTTTCGGGAACTGGTGCGAATCATGGTGGATTGCGATCTGGCCACCCTGGGAGAGACTCCTCCGGGAGCGGGAGTGCACGCGCTTCGAGAGAAAGGATTCGGCTGGACGGCGAACCGGGTCACGCCGGGCTAGGGCGCCGCGGTGTTCGGCACGGCGCAGCGCGAAAAGGCGCGGCACGAAACGGACATGGTGGCGACATGAAGGAGAGGACCGAAATGTCTTACCCACGGAGCGGACGACTCGAGGGAAAGATCTATGTCGCGGGGCATCGCGGTCTTGTGGGAAGCGCCCTGATGCGGTGTCTTGCCGGAAAGGGCTACGGGGACCTCCTCACGCGTTCGAGCCGGGAGCTTGATTTGCGCTGCGAGGAGGCGACATACCGTTTTTTCCGCCGGGAACGGCCGGACTACGTTTTCCTCGCCGCCGCCAAGGTGGGAGGAATCGGCGCGAACAGCGCCTTTCCCGCGGATTTTCTCGCGGACAATCTTCGCATTCAGACCAACGTGCTCCTCGCTGCCCGCGAGACGGGGTGCCGCAAGCTGCTCTTTCTGGGAAGCTCCTGCATCTATCCCCGGATGGCCTCCCAGCCGATTCCGGAGGAAGCCCTCCTCACGGGTCCCCTGGAGGAGACGAACGAGCCCTACGCCATCGCCAAGATCGCCGGCATCGTCCTCGCCCGTTCCCTCCGAAGGCAGCACGGCATGAACTGCATCGCCGTCATGCCCACCAACCTGTACGGGCCGGAGGACAATTTCGATCTCGAGACCTCCCATGTTCTTCCGGCGCTGCTGCGACGGTTCGTCGAGGCGAAGGAGCGTGGCGTGCTCTCGGTGACGCTCTGGGGAACGGGGACGGCGCGGAGGGAGTTCCTGCACGTGGACGATCTCGCTGAAGCGTGCTGTTTCCTTATGGAAAGCTACGACGGGGAAGAGCTCGTGAACATCGGTACGGGGGAGGACCTCTCCATTCGGGAGCTTGCGGAGCTGATCCGACGCACCGTGGGGTACGAAGGCGAGATCCGGTGGGATGCCTTCCGCCCGGACGGAACGCCCCGAAAACTCCTCGACGTGTCCCGCATCCACGCCCTTGGGTGGCGCCATCGCATTTCCCTCGGAGAGGGGCTTCGTTCCACATTGGCATGGTACCTCGCGTCCAGGGACTCCGTGCAGTCCGGTGAATGGTGATGCGGGAACCGAAGAGCCAAAACCTTCGGCGTGCCTTTGAGGCGGACGTACGGAAATGAACGGAGGCGAAACGGTCCTTCTCACGGCGTGCATCGCTCCCGGATCGGGTGTCCCCTACCTCGCCCTCCGCGACACCGGGGAGCGCCTGGCGGACTATGTGGAATCTCTCGTGCGCTGGCTTCGAACGCCTGCTGTTTCAGCAGTGGTTTTCTGCGATAACAGCGGCTATCCTTTCGAGAGCGCGTCCTTCTCAGCTCTCGCCCGAGCGCTGGGAAAAGAACTGGAGGTGTTGTGCTTTTCAGGAAACGATGGAGCGGAGCGCTACGGAAAAGGATACGGCGAGGGGCATCTCTGTGATTATGCTTTCTCGAAAAGCCGTTTATTGCGGCAGGCCACCTCGTTCTACAAGGCGACGGGGCGGCTCTACGTGACGAATTTCGACCGCATCGCCTCACGGCACTCCCGTGATGAGAGCGTCTTCGCGCTCACGAGTTCCCGCGTTTCCTACGCGGTGAAACGTTTTCAGGGGAAACCGGAGCCCCGAGGCGTTGACACGCGTCTGTTCAAGATCAGCGCAGATCTGTACCGGCGTCGTCTTTTCGGATGCTACGACGAGGTGGACGATTGCGCCGGACGCGCTCTGGAGTATGTCGTTCACGATCGTCTCGTCACGGATCCGGTAGCCTCCTTTTTTGAATGTCCTCGTTATGCCGGACGCTCCGGTACGACGGGAAAACCCTTCTCCGAAAGATGGATCGATCATGTGTTGCGGGATCTCTGGTTTCGCCTGGGGCTCCATGCGGTGTCCCCATGACACGGAAGGCAGGAGAAAAATGAAAGGACTGGTACTCGCTGGAGGAAAGGGAACTCGCTTACGGCCGGTCACCTATTCTCTGGCCAAGCAACTTGTCCCTGTGGCAAATCGACCGATTCTCCACTACGTGGTGGAGAATCTCATCGCCGCCGGAATTGCTCAAATTGGTGTCGTCATCTCTCCCGAGACGGGAGAGATGATTCGTAAAAGCCTTCGGGAAGGTCACTTCGATGCGGAATTCTCCTTCATCCTTCAGGAAGAGCCCAAGGGGCTTGCCCACGCCGTGAGTACGGCGAGGGTATTTCTCGAGGACGAACCTTTCGTCATGTATCTGGGGGACAACCTCATCGGTTCAGGTATCAGAGATCTCGTGGAACGCTTTCGACAGGGAGGCGACGAAGCACTCATCCTGCTGAAGGAGGTTGAGAACCCGCGCATGTTCGGGGTAGTCGTCACAGATCGGGAGGGAAATGCGCAGCGTCTCGTGGAAAAACCCTCCGTCCCTCCCTCGAATCTGGCGCTTGTCGGTGTGTACCTCTTCGGACGACGGATCTTCGATGCCATAGATTCCCTCGCTCCCTCCGCGCGGGGAGAGTACGAAATCACCGACGCCATTCAAGTCCTCGTGGATCGGGGGTTTCCGGTGCGAACTGCCAGATTGGAGACATGGTGGCTCGATACGGGGAAAAAGGACGATCTCCTTGAGGCGAATCGAGTCGTGCTTGACGAATGGGCGAAACCGGACGTACGAGGTTCCGTTGTGGACAGTTCCATTGTGGGACGAGTACGGATCGGGGAAGGGGCGCTGGTGGAACGCAGTATCGTGCGCGGCCCCGTCGTGATCGGCGAAGGCGCCGTGGTGCGGGATGCGCGGATCGGTCCCTTCACGAGTATCGGCTGTGGGTGCTGCATTGAAGGTTCCACGGTGGACTATTCGGTGATTATGAAAGATGCAAGAATCTGTGGCGTGGAGCGCTTGGACGCGTCTCTCGTGGGATGTCGCGCTCGTATCGTGCGACGCATGCGGCGGGATATATCCATGAGTCTCTGTGTGGGAGACGACGCGGAAATAGAAGTGTAGATGCGGCCGTCGTGATGGTTGTGAAGGAGGAATTGTGACGTGATGAACGTACTCGTCACCGGTGGCGGAGGGTATATAGGCTCCGTTCTGGTGCGCCGGTTGGTTCGCGAGGGATATGGCGTTCGTGTGCTGGATCGCTTTTTCTTCGGAGAGGAATCGCTAAGGGATGTTGCGGAAGAAGTGGAGATCGTCCGGGGAGACGTGAGGGACGTCGCTCCGGAGATCTTTCGGGATATTTCCGCCGTTTTCGATCTCGCGGCTCTTTCGAACGACCCTTCGGGAGAACTCGATCCGGCGAAGACTCTGGACATCAACTACCTCGGGAGAGCCAGAGTCGCTCGCCTCGCACGGCATGCGGGCGTTGCCCGCTATGTTCTCGCAAGCTCCTGCAGCATCTACGGTTTTCAGACAGGACTTCTCACGGAGGAATCGCCCGTTAACCCACTCACCACCTATGCCGAGGCGAATCACTTGGCTGAACAGGCGGTATTGCCCCTTTCATGCGATTCCTTCTGTGTGACTGCCCTGAGGCAGGCCACGGTGTACGGTTTATCCCCCCGTATGCGATTCGATCTGGCAGTGAACGGCATGACCCTTGGACTCTGGAAGAGCGGAAAGATCAACGTTCTCCGGGACGGGAGCCAATGGCGCCCCTTCGTGCATGTGGAGGACACGGCCCGGGCATTTCTTCTCGTGTTGGAATCTTCTGTGGAGGCTGTGGGCGGTCAGGTTTTCAACGTCGGTTCGGACGAACAGAACATCCGTGTTCTGGACCTCGCAAAACAGGTTGCAGCGGCGTGCGGGCGGGAATTCGCGATGGAGTGGTACGGAGATCCCGACCATCGCTCGTACACGGTCTCCTTCGGAAAAATTCGGGAGCAACTCGGCTATGGAGTGGAGCATACTTTTGCCGATGGAGCCAGGGGAATTTTCGCCGCTCTTGAGGAAGGGGCGCTTGACACGGGGGAGCGAACGAAAACCGTGGTTTGGTATAAAAAGCTTCTTGAGGCCAAATCGCTTGTGGACGCCGTGTCCCACCGGGGGGAGATTCTGTGAAAGTCGCCGTGGTTGGTGCATCCGGACAGGTGGGGAGCCTTCTCTGCCGGGCTCTTGACGAAGACCCCGCGTTTTCCTGCGTCCCTCTCGACCATGCTGCCGCGGATGTGATCAATCTGGAGGGGTTGCAGCAGCTGTTCCGTGAGCTTCGCCCCTCCGCCGTGTGCAGCACCGCCGCCTTTCATAACGTCGAGGAGTGCGAGAAGGATCCCGATGCGGCCTTTCGGGTCAATGCCCTTGGAGCGAGAAATCTCGCTCTTGCCTGTCGTGAGGTAGGGGCTTCACTGCTCTGGTTTTCCACCGATTACGTATTCGGCGGGGACAAGACGGACCGGACGCGTGGTTACACCGAGTTCGATCCGGTGGGGCCTGGCAATGCATATGCCCGAAGCAAGTTCGCGGGAGAACAGTACATCCGTTCAATTTGGCCGAATCACTTCATTGTGCGTACAGCCTGGCTTTTCGGTGCGTCGGGCAGCCGCTCGAAGGGCGGCAATTTTGTGACCACCATGCTGCGGCTCGGAAAGGGGCGGCGGCATCTCCGGGTCATCGACGATCAAGTAGGCAGTCCCACAAGCACAATGTTTCTCGCTCTCCAGGCTCTGGTTCTGTTGCGGACGGAGCGATTCGGAACCGTTCATGCCGTGTGTTCCGGTTCTGCAAGCTGGTACGACCTTGCCCGGGAAATCTTCCGTCTCGCTCGGATGGATGTGGCCGTGCTTCCCGTTTCGACCGAAGAATACGGCCAGACAGTCCCCCGTCCTCGGTTTTCCGTGCTGGAGAACTATGTGCTCTCTCTGGAGGGGATGAACCGTATGCCTTTCTGGCAGGACGCTCTTGAGCGGTATGTTCGGGAGGTCCTTTGCTGAGAGCGCGCTCTTTCGACGTCAGGAGTGTGGTGACAATGGGAAAATTTGCGCGAACGGAAACCGGTATGGAAGGGCTCGTGCTTCTCGAGGGAGCGCTCTTCGGAGACGAACGGGGCTTCTTCATGGAGACCTACAATGAAAGAGAGTTTGCGGAGCTCGGTATTGCCGCGACATTCGTGCAGGACAACCATTCCCGCTCCGCCAGGGGCGTCTTGCGGGGACTGCATTTTCAAAAAGAACACCCTCAGGGGAAACTGGTACGGGTCGTTCGGGGAAGTGTCTACGACGTGGCGGTAGATCTTCGCAGGTCCTCTGTGACCTTCGGAAAATGGTTCGGCACGGTGCTCAGTGAGGCGAACCGCCTGCAACTCTATATTCCCGAGGGATTTGCCCACGGATTTCTGACCCTTGAGGACGGGACGGAGTTTCTGTACAAGTGTACGGATTTTTACCATCCCGAGGACGAAGGTGGAATTCTCTGGAGCGATCCGACCCTTGGCGTTTCATGGCCCCTGCCGGAAGGCGCGGAGCCGGTGCTTTCTCCGAAGGATCGGACGTGGCCGCTGTTTCGGGAGGTATTCTCTTTTTCGTGACATCCTCGAGAACGCACGTGATCGTTTCGTAAGGATGTTGCTGCTTTCGGTGATACGGAGTGCAATTGCGGAAGGAATTTTCCGAATGGAACGTTTCAGCGATTACAGTGCTCTGATGGCGATGTGCGACAGGTTGGAAAGGTACGTGTCAAGGACGATATTCTCAACTGCCTCGTGTGATAGGGTTTTCCCGTGAGAGCCTCGGTGCCGCCGTCGAAGTGGCCGGAACAGATCTTGGCGGGATTTGTGACCGATGCCGGAGCAAGAGCCCTTGCGGGCACAGCTTATTTAGAGAGAAATGGGTCTTGAGGCCTATTGCGACTCCGTACTTTCCCGTATATGATGTCTGCGAAGCAAGGGGAGGGTTCCCCGAAGCTCTTTGACAATGCTTCCACTCGCTTGCAGTGACTCCCGATGGCAGGAAAGGAGGTGCGACAACCCCAGCCAATACGGACGAGCAGGCATAGGAAGACGGACCGGAACGCACGGACTCGGGAGGACTGAGGAGGAAGGAAACGTGGAGACTTCATCCGAACCCCTTCGGGAATGGCGCAGAAGGCCGTACATATACCAAAAAGGGGTTGTTCTACAAATGAGAAAGTTTATGGCAGTTCTGGCGGTCGTGGCCCTCGTGGCCTTCGCCGCTCCCGCGCTCGCAGCCAATCCGTTCATGGATGTTCCCATGAACCACTGGGCTTATGACGCGATCGGGCAGCTCGCTGCTTCCGGTATCGTCAACGGTTATCCCGACGGCACCTTCAAGGGCAACCAGCCCATGACCCGTTACGAGATGGCCACTCTTGTCGCCCGGGCACTCGCCGTGGTCGACATGAACAAGGCCAGCAAGCAGGACCTGGAGATGCTGAAGAAGCTCGTCGTCGAGTTCAAGGACGAGCTGGATGCTCTCGGCGTGAAGGTCGACCAGATCGACAAGCGGGTCGCTGTCCTTGAGGAGAACATCGGCGGATGGAAAATCTGGGGCCAGTTCCGTTTGGATGCGAAGTTTGCCGGCGAGAGAGATCTTTATGGCGATGAATATGTTCTCGCGGGGAAAAGCGAATTCGACCTCAATCGCTATCGTCTGTGGCTGAGGAAGACCATCGACGAGAACACCAGTCTGACCATTCGGTTGGGGCGTGGCTCGCGTGCCAACGGTTTTAGCAATATGCAGCCCGGTGTGCGGTGGGAGCGTTTCTACGTGGAAACCATGCTTCCTTGGGATGTGAAGATGACTGTTGGCCAGTGGCTCTATGACTGGGAAGACGAGTCTGGTCTCTACATCGACGAAGATGCGTGGTTCACCGATGCGATTGTGAAGGGCTTCTACTTCACCAAGACTCTCGGCATGGCTGATCTCGCGTTCTTTGTTGGCCATGAAGAGCGGGATACCACGGTCAATGGAGTGGCTGTCCCCGGTGGTAACGATCGCTTTGTCGGCGGCTTGCGGGCCAACTTCAACTTCAACGAGAATTTCCGTTTTGCCGTCAACGGCTTGGCGTTCCTGCTCGACGATGACGATGCCGCAATCACGACTGATTTCGACAAGAAGGTCTACTGGGCTGATTTCGGCGTCAACTTCACTCCTGCCATCGCCTTCAAGGGCGCATACTTCATGGAAGATCTCGACCGCCCCATGGCTGGCGCAGTGGAGGATTCTCCCAACGCATGGAAGGCCATCATCGACGTGAAGCAGGAGGCCTTCGGGTTCACCAGCCTGTGGTTGGAATATGCCAAGCTGGGTGAGGGTTTCTGGTTCTATAACAACAACAACGGTTATGATGTGTGGGCATGGGATGCCTTTGGTGCCAGTAATCTCATCAACCGGAATATCAATCAGGACACGACAGTGCTTTTTGCGTATCTGAGCCAGAAGTGGAACGACAAGTGGACCACGTTCCAGCGGTATTTCACCGCCGATTTCGACACCACGGGTGTTGATGACACCACCAACTGGACCTTTGGTGTGAAGTACCAGTATAGCCCTGCTATGAGCTTCGAACTCGCTTACGACAACGTTGATTGGGGCAGCAACAACGCAGCTGGTTATCGCTCCGGTGACGATCATATCGTTCGTTTCCGTACTCTCGTCAACTTCTAAGTTCGGGTAAGGTTCTCGTTTTTTAGCACAAAAGAGGGAGGGGCGCAGTTACTGTGCCCCTCCCTCTTTTGTGCTGTTTGTACGCTCGACAGGCCCGCATCTCCTGTGGTAGGTTGGAAAAAACGGGCACGATCAGGAGAGCATCGCAGTCCATATCGATGGAGGTGTCGAAGGCTGGCTGTTGAGCGGAGTACGAAAGGATCGAGCGGTTTTGTCTCTCCGGAAAACAAGCTATAATGAAAGCGTGGGTGGTTGTTGTCGTCATACCCCTTGGGCAGAGTTGGCTGCCTGTGATGGTGGAAGAGGAGGCGTGGACGTGGGAGGGACAATGAGGAGAGTGTTTTGTGTGATTGCTTTTTTTGTGCTGGGTTTTGTCCTGCTGGGCACGGAAAAGGCTTCTTGGGCGAAATCCAATCTTGAAAACATAACACAACGGTGGAGTAGGACGCAAACGTTCAAAGACGATCTGGGAGCAACGTTGGATATTACGGTAACCTATTATTCTGCGGAGTATATCGGTGCGGTTGTCCAGCAGGAAACGGAAAAAAACCTCTGGACTGGCGATGAGATGGAGAACTACAAGTATAATTTGTTGAAAAACTTGCGATTGGACGAAGCGATTCCTATCCAGATCGCATTTAACAACAATGGCCCGACGATGCACATGGCTCCTTTCGACGGAATGGTTACTTTGCGTATTGGCAACAAGGTCTATAAACCTATAGACTACGACAAGAGATTTAATTTTAAACTTCAGGGAAAAATCGATGGTTTGGTTTATTTCTCCAGGTATGACGAAAAAACGGGGAAGTCTCTACTGAATGGTGTCAAAACTGTCCAGCTTGAGCTCAGTTCTGGAATAAGTTCGGTTACGGAAGGGCGACGAGTTCGATTTCTTTGGGATGTGGATCGGGACGATCCGGAAAAGATTTATGGAGGCAAGGCCGCGACCCAGCTCGAGATCGATCGCCTGCTCAAGCGAACCGAGCGTCTCACTGCGGAGAAGGTCGATCTGGAGGGAAAGCTCAAGGCCATTTACGAGGAGTTGCTCACGATCCAGAAGCGTATTGACGAACTGCAGAAACAGCAACAGCAATAGAATTCTCTTCTGCATTTCCCTTCGGGGTGGAGCATCTGCCCTCCCGGAGGTGGCGGGCAAAATGTTCTTTTCTTGAGGTCTGGAAAAAGGTCTTCGACCTGCTATTTTCCTTGAGCACTGCCGTTCCGCCGCCGAAGCTTGTTTTTCGGCGGCGGAACGGCAGTGCTTT
>DIMS01000094.1 GCA_002425685.1 Synergistaceae bacterium UBA5560
CCCCCCCCCCGCCGCCTCCACCGGAGGTGCGGCACACGTCGGGGCTGGCACAGACGAAGCTCGCGTCCCGCGTCCCGTCCGCGAAGTAGCGCACCGCCTCCCATCCTCCGGCGGCCAAACAGGCCCCGGCCTGGGGTTTGTGCACGACGATGAAGCTTCCGTCCCCGCTCGCGGGATCGATCAGATAGGGGTACCCGAGTCCCTGGGGCTCCGCGGCCTCACCGGGACCGCACGGCGTTCCCGCGCCGAAGAACAGCATCGCCACGACACCGCAAAGAACGCACAGCACACCGCTATGAACCGAACGCCGCATGCCCCATCTCCCTTCCCGGGCGATCCCGACAAGGATCACCCGCTCCGCAGACACACCCCAGGAAACACATTCCACCCCACACCGACAGCACACAACATAACTGTCCCTGCGGAATCGTTCCCCGCAGGTCCCCGTTTCGCCATCGGCAGCTCCGTGCGCCACTGCCGTTCCCCCATGCCGCGACTTTGCCGCACGCATGGAGTTTGCACTCCGAAAAGAGAGGGAAAACCGGAAAGAGAGTGTCACCTCGAAAAAACGACGATCCGAGGAACGATGCGACCGGACATCGGCGTTTTTTCTTTTAACTCCTTTTCATGCGGCTCCACAATGACAGAACGGCATCGAAGTTGTCAAAAGCAACGGCAGCGCCTTTGCGTCTCTCGGCGGTCGAAAAAGCCCCTCTTTTCACCGTTTTGCTCATGCACCGTCATGCGCAGCACGACACAGAGCCCTCTACGCCGCCGGAAAGGCGGAACGAGGGGCGCACGCGGCAAAAGAAACGTGATGGCTGCGAGGAAAAAACAACGCGAAGAGAAAGAAACGCAAAGAAACACGAGGAAATGCAAAGAGACCTGCCGGAGCAGAAAAGCGCCTTGTGAAGGTCCATGCTCCTGGAGGCGTGCGAAGCGGAGCACCCGCCGTGCTTCGTCGCTCCGGGCGAATCCCTTTCACTGCAACCTCCCGCAGCCGTCTCCCTCGGGTTTACCCGCGGCGGCGGCGAGAGCTTCTTTGAGGTCGCCATCGGTCTTGCCTGTGGCGATTTCGACATCGAAGGACTGCACGGATGGCTCGCCGGTAACACTGCTCCCGCACAAAACCCCTGAGCCCCTCCCCCAAATCGATCGCGGCGGCGGGAGCACCCCGACCGCACGTGGATCAGGGCGTCCGTCGAAGCGGCTACAGTTCCGCCCCGAAAGTGGGGAGCAGGGACTCCAGGTCGAGTTCCTCCAGAGAGTCGCTCCGGGCCGCCTGAAGCTCCCGCAGGGCCTCAAGCTCCGCCCGGGCGGCCCAGCGGGCCGCCGCCTTGTCCCCCGGCGAGGGGTCCGGGTTCGCCAGGGCGGCGCCGATCACCCGGGAGAGAATACGGAGCTGCTCCTCCGGAGTGCGTCCCTTGGGCACACCGATGGTCACGTGCCCTCCCACGATGTAGCGCCGCCCGTCCGGCCCCGTGGCGTAGCGGTAGACCACGGGCCATCCCATACCCCCCGCGGAGGCCGCATGGGCCGCCTCGTGGGCGAGCACTTCCTTTTCTATCTCCCGAAAACGGCGGATCCGGGGATCCAGTTCCTCCGGAATGTTCTCTCCGCTTCCCGGCAGCGAAAGCGGCGCCGTTCCCTCGTCCTCCTTCGCACTGCGCCGTTTTTCCTGCGTGCGCCGTGCAACGCCCGCCGCGAGAACCGCCGCGCTCAGATCCATGGCACGGGCACCTCCTTCCACGAAAGCCTTGCTCTTCCGGCGCGTCCCTCCCCGCCTCGGAGTCGGAGCAAAAGTCGGAATTGATGTCGAGGCTGGAACCGGAGCCGGAAACAGAGCGGAAGCGGAAACCAGGGTCGACATCAGAGCCGGAATCAGAATCAGAGTCGCTATCGGCGGCAAAGCCGGAGCCGGAGCCGGAGCCGGAATCAAGGTCGGATTCAGAGTCAGAGTCGAGGTCGGCAGCGGAGTCGGAGTCGATACGCGAATGCGCCGGAGCGATGCGCTCCTCCATCCCCTATCAGTATAGCAGAGCAGCGCGCTTTTCCAAAGAATCCGCACAGACCGCCCCTTTCGCACATCCTGCCCATTCTGGGCATGCTCCGCATGGCGCAACGGCTCATCAGGGGGATCTGCAATCCCACGTCCAGTCAACCGCACATGCCGCGCATTCCGCAACGAATCTCCCACCGGCGACACTCTTCCACCGAGAAGAAAAACCCGCGCCGGGTCTCCTGTCCAAAGCTTCCCCGACCGAAGCATTCCTCTCCAGATCGCAAGGGAAAATCTGCGCTGGACCTCCCGCAAAAAGAGCGGTAAGGTAAATGTAATTATCGCGCACAACGTTGCCCTTCCGGGGTGACCAACGGCAAGAACGGGGCGTGGGCATCGACGGCGTCGGGCAATCCCGCTCTTCCGCTCCGTGCACTGGAACGCCCCGCCCGGCTGAACCGGCCGGACACCTGTCCCAGAAAAGGGGTTCCGGGCGTCTTCGGTCACCCGCAGGGGCGGACGGGGCGTGCGACGCACTCCCCGAGGCGCAGGAAGTGGAAACCCGATGACACAATGCTGACGAAACACGTTTCGACGACGGAACCGGAGGTGCGGCACCGGACTCCTCTTTAAAATCCGCGATCCGGGGCGGCCAGGGAAAGGCCCGGCGACACGCACTTTCTATGCCGACAGAATCGCAACCTTTCGGGCTCCTCGCCGACCCCGGTTGCGACGACTTTCTTCCAGGAGGCGAAAACGCATGCGCATCGACGTGGAACAGGCGGTCTTCGAACGGTTTCCCGGCTTTCGCCGGGCCGTGGTGGTGGCAAAGGATCTGGACAATTCGGGCGAGCCCGAGGCCCTTGTGGCGCTGTTGCGGGAGCAGGAGCGCCGCATCCGGGAGGACGCGACCCTGGAGGACTACAAGAACCACCCCCACATTGCGGCGTGGATGCAGGTCTTCCGCGACATGGGGCTCAATCCGAACCGCCACGCCCCCTCCATCGCGAACCTGATCAAGCGGGTCCGCTCGGGAAAGGATCTCCCCTTCGTGAACAAGATCGTGGCGATCTTCAACGCCGTGAGCCTTTCCTACGTGGGTTCCTGCGGCGGCGACGACCTGGGCGTCGTCACCGGGGACCTGCGCCTGGGCTTCGCCTCCGGGAGCGAGACCTACGTTCCCCTGGGCCAGCCAGACCAGTCGGAGCACCCCGTCCCGGGGGAGGTCATCTATTACGACGCAGGCAACGGCAACGTGTTCTGCCGCGTCTGGTGCTGGAAGAACGGCGACACGAGCAAGATCACTCCCGAGACCCGGGCGGTGGCCATCAACGTGGACGGCATGACTCCCGTGACCGCCGCGGACGTGCTCGCCAAGGCGGAGGACGTGGCATCCCTGGTGCGCACCCACTGCGGCGGCACCACCTCGATCCACCTTCTCGATCCGGAACATCCGGGCTTCGAGATCGCCTGAGGCGCACGTTTCCTCCGGACCGTTCAGCGACAACAAAGGCGGTTTTCGAAAAGCAAGAGACGTGGAGATGCGTCTGTCGCTTCATCGCCATGCGGCAAGAAAGACCGTTCCGAAACCGACGGGAGGCGAGACGAGGGAATGGGCATAGGAAGGCTTCGTTCGGGCCTGGCGGCCCTGGGAATTCTGGCGGCGGTGTCCGCGGCGCTCGTCGTGACCACGGAACTTCCGGCGGCTGCGCCCGCCGGAGCGGCGGAACGGCATCTGGCCATCGCCACGGGCAGCAGGGGAGGAACGTATTTCCCCGTGGGGGAGATCCTCGCCAAGCACTTCAACGCCGCCCTGGGGAACAGGGGCTTCCGCTGGTCCGCCCGGCTCTCCGGAGGCACCGCGGAAAACCTGGAGCTGCTGAAGAAAGGCGATGCGGCGATGGCCATCGCCATGGCCAACCTCACCGGGTTTGCCGCCACGGGAACGGTGCGCTACCAGGGAAACCGAATCCCGAACCTCCGCTACGTTCTGGGGCTGTGGCCCGACGTGACGCAGTTCGTCTGCCGCGCCGACGCGAAAGTCGGGACCTGGAGCGACCTGAGGGGAAAGAGGATCGCCGTGGGCCCGCCCGGCTCGGGGACGGAGTTCTCCAGCGGCGTGCTCCTCCAGGCGCTCGCGGGGCTTTCCTGGGGCGACATCGTTCCCGTCCGGCTCGGCTACGACGAGGGAGCGCAGGCGCTCCGGGAAGGCCGGATCGACGCCTTCAACGCCGAGGCGGGCATTCCCACGAAAGCCGTGGCGGAGCTTCTGGAGACCCCGGCGGAAGTGACCCTTCTCGAATTTTCCGAAGAGGACATGGCACGGCTCGCCGCCGCGGCCCCCTTTTACGCCCGGGTGGTCATCCCCGAAGGAACCTACCCCGGACAGGCGGAGCCCCTCGGCGTGGCGGGCATCAGGTCCGCGCTTCTGGCGGACGAAAGCCTGCCCGAGAACGTGGTGTACGACATGCTCACGGTCATCTACGCCCGAAAAGAGGCGATGGCGAAGGAGCACGCGGCCTTCACCAAGGTGGACTACGACAACCCTCTGGCGGGGCTTTACGGAGCGCCGCTTCACCCCGGAGCAGTGCGCTTCTTCACCGAAAAGGGCGTGCGCATCCCCCCGGAACTGCTGCCCTGAGGCCACTTCCCGGAAACGGGGAACGTTGCGCTTGAACTGGGCAGGCCGCACCGGATCGCAGGCATGGCCTCACTCGTCTGCGGAACGCTCCACCCAGTCATCCGACTCCTCCGGCCGGAGGCGCTCCGCATCGGGGATGTCGCGGAGCCTGCCCGTGCGGGGATCGCACTGCGGAATGCGATGACGATCTTTCGCCGACGACGTGATCTCCGCGGTTGCCACCCGCCGCGTCCCGGGGCTGACCCGGGGGAAGGGGCAACGCGGAACATACTTCGGAGCGCGTAAGGCGCCTTCGGGCGCTGCTCCGGCAGACAACCGGTGATCGCCTTTTCCGAAACAGCGCAAAGAGGCGAGGCTCCTCCTCCGAGGAATGCCTCGCCTCTCCAAAACGGAACCTGACGGACCGCCCCGGTCGGAAGAGCCTGCGTCCTCCCCGGGGTACAGGTGAAACGGCGCCTCACGCCTTTTTCCGGGGAACCCCCTTTGTGGGAAGGGCCGGGGCTCCCGTCGGCGCTGGAACGAGCCCCGACTCCGCTCCGCCCACGCTGAACTGCGACAGAAGCTTCTGGATCCGCTCCGCACCGGTCGCGGTCTCCTGGGCCTCCCTGGCCACGTTCTCCGACGCCGTGGAGGTGCTCTCCGTCGCCTGTCGGATGTTTTCGATGGTGTCCACCACGGTGAGCGTTCCCTTGGTGACCTGGTCGATGCCGGAGGCCATCTCCTGGGCGGCGG
>DIMS01000116.1:0-93233 GCA_002425685.1 Synergistaceae bacterium UBA5560
GCCGTCGATTCGTCGCAGTTTTCCGAAGGGGCTTGCCCGTCTCTCATCTGCCGGTCCGCCGCATTCCAAAAACGTCCCGCTCTCTCTTTACAGAATCGCCTCGTAGGCCTCTCCGGCCGTCAGGAGAGCCTTGGAGAAGACGATGCGCTCCCGCTCGATCTCCCGTTTCTCGTCGTCGTCGAGGCCCCGGATGTCGCGAAGGCGGCACAGCTCGAAGTAGCGTTCGGGGTCGAGAGCCTTCTTCAGGAGGAACCGCCCCTTTCGCGTCCCCACCGCAATGTCGAAGAGGAAGGAACCGCCCGTCTGCCCCTCGGGAGCGACCACCTGTCCCTCGCCAAGCCGCTCGTCGATCTCCAGGCGGCCCCCGCCGGCGGCGCGGGTGACCATTTCGAGCCCGTCCACCATCCCCTTCCCGAAGATGCCGCAGCGGATCGACAGGTCCTTCCGCTCGGGCATTCCCTCCCGGGCCAGAAGCGGAAGAGCCTGCCGCAGCAGCATGTAGGCCGCGGCGACGCCGCATTCGGATTGCCGGCCCGCGTAGCGCAGCATCGCTCCGTAGGTGATCGAAAGAGGCAGCCCGTTGTCCGCCACGGCAAGAGGAGGCAGCGCGTCCTCGGCGGAGAGATCCGCCGGCGAATCGTCTTCGCCCTCCGCCGACGTGCGCGGCAGGGGCGAGAGGTGGTGGCAGTCGAAAAGGTCCTCCGGCTTCGAGGCAAGGAGCGCCGCACCCACCGCCCTGCGAAGCGCCATCAGGCGCTCCCGCTCCGCTCCCTGGAGAGGAGAGCGGGCGTTCGCCTCCGAGAGCGTGTAGAATTCGTCCGGAACGAGCCCGTGCTTCAGCGAGAAGAGGACGATTCCTCCCGCGGCGTGCAGTTCGAAGAAAAAGTACCCCCGATTCGGAGAGGCGGGAGGGTTGCCCAGCATCGGCATGCCGTCGAGCAGATGAAACGCCTTCCGCGAGGAGGCCCTTGTCGCCATCTCCACCGCGTCGAAGAACCCGATGCCGGGGAAGGGCGTCTTCAGCAAAACATCCTCCCGGCGCACCACACCTCCCCCCGCAAGGGCGGGCAGGGCGAAACGGAGCGCCTGCCACGCAAGCGCCACACCACCCGGATACTCGCTGCCGTGGTACATGGAGAGATGTTCGTGCGAAAGGGACAGCACGTCCTTTCCGTCGCGGACGAGAAGATGCTCCCGGCTGTTCACGGTTTCACGACCTCGATGAGCGATTCCACGTCGATCGTCTTCGTGATCAACCCGGCTTCCAGCAGAAAATCCTGCGTGCGCTTCAGTTCCTCGATGTCCGAGGGACGAATCTCCGGGTCAAAGTCGTACAGGGGGGCCATCTCGCGCACCTGCTCGACGGAGAGTCCCGTTTCCTCGGCGGTGAGGCGGAAGGCCTCCTCGGGATCCGCCTTCATGAACGCGACGCTCGCACGACGGACCTTGTCGAAGGAGCGAACAATCTCCGGATGCGTGCGCAGCAGCTCTCCGCGCACCGCGACCACGGTGGTGGCATCGACAAGCCCTTCCCCGTCAAAGAGGATGCGTGCCCCCTTGCTCAACGCATCCGCCACAGACGGCCCCGCGGCCAGCGCGCCGTCCACCGAGCCGCCGAAGAGGGCGGCGACCCCGTGGGGGATGCCCATTTCAATGTGCTGCACGTCGTCGTAGGCCATTCCCTCTTTCTTGAGCGCCGCAGCCAGAAGCTGATGCAGCACCGTCCCCTTGGGACCGGCGATCTTCTTCCCCTTCAGATCGGCGAGAGATTTCACGCCCGGGTCGTTGACGAGCAGCGTGAACGCCTTCGGCGAACGTCCGTAAATGCCGATGATTCTGATGTCGAGCCCCTGAGAGGCCGCGATGAGCACCGACGTCCCCCCGACGCAGTTGGCGAAGTCCACGGAACCCGCCGCCATCGCCTGCGTCTGCTTCGGTCCCGCCGTGATCTCGGGATGTCCGACGGTGATCCCCTGGGGCCCGAACTCCTTCTCGAACAGCTCCATGCGCTTCTGCACGATGGAGGGAATGTTCAAAGGTGCCTTGACGTAAGTGATGTTGAGCTCCCGGATCTCCGCAGATGCCGCCGAAAGAGCCACCCCGGATGCAACGAGCAGCGCAAGGACCGTTATCGCAAGGATCATTCTTTTCATCGTGCTTCCTCCTTCAGTGTTCTTCTGCGTGCGTTCTTATGTTTGCTTTCTTATGCCTCTGCCGCTTTTTCTTTCGCATGATGCGCTCCGCAACACGTTCCGTTGCCGATCGCGTCGAGAATCTCCCTTTTCAGTCCGCTCATCGACGCAATGTCCCGCGGATAGTCGTCCTCCACATCGAAGATCCGTACCACCTCCCCTCTGTCCATCACGTGGATTCGCTGTCCGAGACAGAGCGCCTCGTCCACGTCGTGCGTCACGAAAAGGACGGTCTTCCGCCGCTCCTGCCAGAGATGCAGCAGATCATCCCTCAGCGCGGCACGGGTAAAGTAATCCAGCGCGGAGAAGGGCTCATCCATCAGGATGATGTCCGGATCATAGAGCAGCGTTCTGCCGAGGGAAGCCCTCTGGGCCATGCCGCCGGAGATCCGGCTCGGGTGCGCACGGCGGAAGGCGGTCAGACCGAGGCTCTCGATCAGGGCCGAGAGCGTTTCCTCGGTCGGCCTTTTCCCCATACTCCGGTACGAAAAGGCGATGTTCTCCTCCACCGTCAGCCACGGAAAAAGGCGCGGCTCCTGAAAGACGATCCCCGTCCTGAGCGGTGCACCACCTCCGCGAACACCCACCGTTCCTTCCGTGGGCTCTTCCAGACCGGCGACGAGCCGCAGCAGCGTCGTCTTGCCGCAACCGCTCTTTCCGACGAAGACGGCGAACATCCCCGCAGGAATGGAGAGCGTGATGCCCTTCAGCGCGGGGAACCGGCCTCCGTCGAACAGAAATTCCTTTCGGAGGTTCCGGATGTCAAGGGCGTCCATGAACGTCGTCCTCCTGAAACGCCCAGGGCGCTATCCGGCTGCTCACCTTCAGAACGAGAGCGTCGAGAAGACTCCCCAGGATGCCGATGGCAAGGATGCCGACGATGACGGCATCCGAACGGGAGAGCATTTCCGCATCGTGGATCATGTAGCCGAGGCCCGATGCCGCCGCCACCAGTTCCGCGCCGATGAGCGCCCGGAAACCGAACCCGAGGGCGAGGCGCATTCCCGTGAGCACGTGGGGAAAGATCGACGGAAGAAGAATCGTGCGGAAAATCGCCCCCCGGGAGAGACCGAAGGACCGCCCCACCTCGATGAGCTTTCTGTCGCAGGCCGCGACGCCACCGAGCGTGTTCAGAAAAACCGGAAAGAAGGAGGCCAGGATGATCACGGCGATCTTGGACGCCTCGCCGATTCCCAGCCACAGGATGAGAAGCGGAATGAGCGCCAGCGGCGGCGTGTGTCGGAAGAAGTCCAGAATCGGAAGAAAAGGGGCGCATCCTCGCGGAAAGAGACCGAAGAACACCCCCAGAGGAAACCCAGCGGCAAAAGCGAGCCCCGTGCCGACGAGTACGCGCCCGAGACTGGCCTGAAGATGTCTGAAGAGCGTTCCGTTCAGCAGCAGCGTGAGAAACGTCTCGCCCACCGCCTGGGGAGAGGGGAGAAGAAACGCATTCCACCAGCCGAAGACGGAGCCTGCCTGCCACAGAAGAAGCAGCAAAAAAGAGGGCAGAAAAAACGAGAGGCGACGCACAAGAGGACCTCCTGAGTTAGCGTGATCTAACTTGAACGAAGGCCAGCGTACGCTCTCCCCGGTTTTCTGTCAAGGCCCTTTCATCACACAAGGACTTTCTTCGATGCGTCGAAAGTTCGCCAAGCGTGAACTTTGTCGCTGGTGCGACGGCAGCAAGTAGTACATCTGTTTTTGCATAACTACGACGTCCGCGACCCTGACCGGCAAGATGGTTGCCTATAGATGTCAACGCGGTTGCGAACTCTGGCCAGGCTTTGCGCGAACCGTTCAGCAATTCTGTCTTTCATATGAATCCCTGGACTTCATGCATAACGCCCGAGCTCACTGGTTTTTACGTAGCGCAGCGAAGTAAAAATACAGTGCATCGACCTATCAGCCCCATATTTGCCATACTACTGCAATGATTGTTAGAACCAAAATAAGCAATCCAAAATACATCGGAACATTCTTTTCCGTTGAAGTAAATGATCTGTATTTACTCGGACGTAATCCTTTGCCTAAGGATACCCACTCTGCTGTGTATATTTGGGCATCAAGATCCTGTTCCATCCGCAAGATAACATCGAACTTGGCCTTGTTTAACTTTCCATAATTGTCAATGAGGTTTCTCCAAGAGTTGCACAACAACAAACCCACTACAGAAAACCCATAAAGCGACCAAATTGTGCCAGAATACAACGCTCCAGTCTTAATCATGAAACCAGCTATGGCCAAAAGACTTCCAATAGCCGTTATGAAAAAAGCGTTTGTTTTTTGCCGTCGCTGTATAAGACTTTCAGAGGACTCGATCATCAACTTATATAGATCCAACGTACTTGCTCCATCTTTTTTCCTGAAGCATTCTTTGAACTCCTCTTCGAGATCATAATGTGGCTTCAACTTTGCGCATACAGCAGATGGAGTGTCATTCGGACGAATGTCCACGATTGGCAAGTTACCCTCTTCGGCCTTATTTATTTCCCATTTTGCGTTTTCTGATTCCTCGCAGGATTTGCGATCATAAACAATTACGGCCTCTGCTTTTGAGATTGCATCAAGCGCTTGATTTTTCCAATCCTGGCAGCCGACACTATCAAGAAAAATCAGATCGAATTTTGCTGCCATTTCTACGCCGCTTTTTTTGAAAAGCTGCTTGGCCTGTTTTCTGGCTTTGAACCTGTGGATTACAAACAATTTCATAGGATAGTGCCTATCTGCCACCAGCAATAAGGGTCTTCAAATTTGGCCATGTCCAGCCATAGACTTTGTCCGAATCAGATGCCGATATAGGCTTTGTACAATGTTTGTCAGAGTATGCAGCCAATAGAAAATACGATTTCCCCTTTTCTTTTGCTATAGTTAGCTCGGCAGCCACGCCTGTCGCCGTATGTGTTTGGGTTCCGCAGAGGACAATTACCACATCAACGTTATCCATACGCTGGCGAACCTTCTCCTCCCAGTCACCGGTCAAGTGTTTTTTGACAGAGTTGTCTTTAAAGTCGAAGGGGCTGTCCTCAAGTTTTGCCTGACCAGCAAGCATTATCTTTGCACCTTCGTCATGGTCAATATCAAAACTGATGAAAACTCTCTTTTTTGTCGCCATTTTCTCTCTCCTTTTGGGCTAACATTTGCTTAACCTGCGCCGCCCGTTCCGCNNAGCGTAGCAAGTAGCAAACTCCGTTCCAAAGGGCAAGTCAGGTTAAAGCGATTGTTATACATGCGACTCACATTAAATTTAGCTTTATAAAATCTCTCATCATTCCTATCGATTCCTGTAGCTCATCGTTGGTAAACCTAGTATTTTCTGTATTCTCAGGATGATGTATTTGATGTCTAATATATTCACTTAAATTTACTTGACATGGTTTCCGAGCACCACCCCTTCCTTGTTTTATGTAATCTCTTAATTCTTTTCCATTTTTATAGGCTAATAACCTATCTTCGCTTTCAATGAATCCATATAACTCATTATGGTATTCATCGTTTGATTCGTTAAATGCTAGATAATTTACCTCATTTAGTGAAGGATATGGCAGCTCATTCTTTTCAATATTTTCAATACGAATCAAATCATCTTCTTTCCTCAATAATCTCAAGTCCTCAAAGTTCAATAATTTCACTATAGCTGGACTATGTGTTGTAATAATCACTTGCGTGTTACGTAAAGAAGCTAAATGTCGAAATGCTTCAATTAGTTGCCTTTGATGCTCTGGATGCTGTGACGTTTCTGGTTCTTCGATAGCATATATAATATTTGGTACATTTCTCTCTGTTTTTCTTCTTTCAGCTTCAGCACGAAAGAAATTGATTAGCACTAACCGCTTAATTCCGCTCCCGCGTTTATTTATTGGTATTTCATTATCACCTGTTATTGATACATTTTTGAATACTTCGGCCCATTTTAAGCTTTCTGTACTCGGAATAACTGGATTTAAGCTATCGGCTATATTTGGATTCATTTCTCTCAATTTTTCCAATGTTCTTGTAGATACTTCCTTTAGCTTCGATTCAACCTCTACAGCAATTTCGTTTAGCTTCATCAAAATTTCTCTATCTTGAAATATTTGCTTTACAGCTTCTTTAAGTGGATCTTGAACTTCGTTATCGCCATCACTATTTTTTCGATCAGATTGAAATAGCGCATATAATGGCATATATGTTTTAATCTGGTCCCATATATTTTTGGCATCTTCTTTTGTAACATCAATTTCAATTTCTTGAAGCTGTAAATCATTCACATATTCATTCCAGATTGCTTTTCTAATTTCTGCACTTTTAGTCTTATTAGCACACGGAATATCCCCAAGATCTCTTTTTAGCTCTGTTATTTTTTTTAAAAGCAGATCACAACAATGAGGATTAGTAGGATGTAAAGCTTTTATGAATACTTTTTCTTTTCCAGCATTTGAATATTTTTTGCATATCTCAAGACAACCATCAGCATTTAACAGGTACTCGCTTTTAAGATTAGTTGGATTTAATACATCTATAGTTAACGCTTCTGGCAGGTCATCAAATATTGCCGAAATAGAAATTACATCGTTTCCATTATCTCTATTATACTTGTTTATATCATGCTGATCTATTTTAATTACACCAGCACCAGAATTAAAGAATATATCCAGAGCTTCTAAGACAGAAGACTTCCCAATATCATTTTTCCCCACAAAAGCGACTAGATTACTAAATTTTATATCTGTTTCAATCTTATAATTTCTGAAATTGCTAATAACAGCTTTTTTAAGACGCATTTTAAGCCTCCGCTTTAGTGAGAGATATGTATGCATAACAGTTGTTGTATCGTTTCTTCCTAACACCTTTGGCCGCGAAATCGCGGCATAAGACCTCGCCTGCAATTCTGTCGCAACACCAGCATTTGCAGAAAATCATGCTTTGTCCCGCAATGAACACAGGGGATAATATGGTTTCTGTATAAGACACCCTCATTCCTCCTCTACAAATCGTCCGCGGGACTTTTGACGCTCTTGCCCCTCGGTTAAGGACATGAGTGTAAATCATGGTGGACACGATCAGCCGGTTGGATTTCCGCCCACTTACTCAATTCCGCCTTTTCAAACAACTTCTTATATGATTTTACCACAACACTGCAATCAACTGCAAGCCGAATCTTCACCATTACCGCGTACATACAGGAAGAACGATAAGGTGCAATTGAAAACCGATTCCCTACGGAGTTGCGAGTTTTAACGACAAACGGGACAGGGGAGATGTCACCCCTGTCCCGTTTTCTCTACCGAGGCACGGCATTTCCCCGCCCCTTGGCACATGTTTTCGTCCTTCCCGCCCGGAACAATGTCTCCGAGGGAGCCGGAAAAGAGCGGAGACACCACCCTTTTTCCTGCTTCGGAACGTCGTCGTGGCGTATATCCCCCACAATCGCACGGGCGGAGGCAACGCTTCTCTCTTCCTCCCGCTCCGGAACTCCTCTCCGGGAAAAACGCTAGCGCATCACCAGGGCTGCGCCGCGCTCGAAGGCCAGCAGGTTTACGTCCCTGGCCTTCGGCGGCACGAAGCGCGCCACCAGGTCCTTCCAGGCCGCGCCTTCAAGACCGAGAAGGCTCACGAGTGCCCCGAGGAGAACCATGTTCTGCGATCTCGGGCTTCCCAGCTCGTTCGCCACCTTCGCCGCCGGGGCGACCCGAAGGTTTTCCACCACGGCGGACAGGCTCTCCACGACGTTTTCCGGATAGGTGGCCGCACCGGTAAGGACCGGGACGGGATAGATCTCCCTCGGGTCCAGCACGAGAATGCCGCCCTTCCGAAGCCAGGGAAACCACCGGAGCGCCTCCGCCTTTTCGAAGGCAACGAGGAGATCCGCCTCGCCGGGGCCGATGTTGGGGGCGTAGATCTTGCGTCCGTACTTGATCTGGGTGGAGACGCTGCCGCCGCGCTGGGCCATGCCGTGGATCTCGGACATTTTCACGTCGTATCCCAGGTCCACGAGCCCCTGGCTGAGAATCTTCGACGTGAGGATCGTTCCCTGACCGCCCACGCCCACGAGGAGAATGTTCCGCTCTTCCCTGCCGCTCATCGCACGCTCCCTCCCTTCCGGATCGCCCCGAAGGGGCACACCTGCATGCAGAGGCCGCATCCCGTGCAGAGCACGGGATCGTCGATGACGATTCGCCCCTCCTTGGAGGCGATGGCGGGGCAGCCGATCTTGAGACACTGCCGGCACTGGCGGCACAACTTCTGATCGACCTCGCACCACTGCCCCTCGAGGGATTTGGCCACGTCCTTGAGGAGCACGCAGGGACGGCGCGACACGATGACGAAGGGCCCCTGGGCGGCGATGGCCTCGTCCATGGCCGCTCCCGTCGCCGCAAGATCCAGGGGGTCCACCACGCGGATCCGCTCTTCCGGAAGTCCCGTGGCCTTGACGAGCGCCACCACGTCCACGGGGACCACCTCGTTGCCCATGAGATCCCGGGCTGTCCCCGGCGTTTCCTGGTGCCCCGTCATGGCGGTGATGCGGTTGTCGAGGATGCAGCAGCAGACGTTGGCCCCCAGGTGCACCGCGTCCACAAGGCCCGGAATGCCCGAGTGGAAGAAGGTGGAATCTCCCAGGATAGCGAAGACTTTTCTCGCGTCGCCGCTTTGGGCGAGGGCTCTCGAAAAGCCGATGGCGGAGGAGAAGGAAGACCCCATGCAGATGGAATAGTCGAACCCCTCCAGGGGCGGATTAACCCCAAGGCCGTAACAGCCGATGTCCCCGACGCCCACCACGGATTTTTTCCGTTTGCCCAGGGCCGTGTAGAAGCCGCGATGGGGACAGCCCGCGCAGAGCACGGGCGGGCGGGGCGGGGCGACGGGAAGCGCGGGGGCGTCTTCTTTTTGCCCGGCCGGAGACGGCTGGGGCAGAAAGGCGGCACGGAGAATGCCCGCGTCGAGTTCGCCGCAGAGGGGGACCAGTTCCTTGCCGATGCAGTCGAATCCGAGGAGTCGGACCTTTGTCTCCAGGTAGGGTTCTCCCTCCTCGATGACGTAAAGCCGCGACACCGAGCGGGCGAAGGTGCGGATCAGCTTCGACGGCAGGGGGAAGGTGAGCCCCAGCTTGAGATAGCTCGCCCCGTCGCCGAAAACCTCCCGGGCATGCTGGTAGGCGATGCCGCTGGTGATGATCCCCACTTCCCGGGAGGTGCCCCATTCGATGCGGTTGAGAGGCGACGTGTTCGCGTATTCCTCCAGGGCGAGGAGTTTTTCCTCCACAAGGCGATGCCGCACCCGGGCCACGGTGGGCAGCAGGGCGAACTTGCCCGTATTGCGCACGTAGGGCTTCATCGCCGGATCCCGGGGAACTCCGGGCACGACGAGGCTCTTGGAATGGCACACCCGGGTGGTCATGCGGAAGAGCACCGGCGTGTCGAAGGCCTCGCTCAGGTCGAAGGCGGCACGGATGTACGTGCGGCACTCTTCGCTGTCCGAGGGTTCCACCATGGCCACCTTGGCCAGGGGGGCGTAGAGGCGATTGTCCTGTTCGTTCTGGGAGCTGTGGCATCCGGGATCGTCGGCGCTCACCACCACGAGCCCTCCGTTCACCCCCGCGTACCCCATGGAGAGCAGCGGGTCCGCCGCCACGTTGAGCCCCACGTGCTTCATGGCCGCCAGCGCCCGGGCGCCGCCGATGCTCGCCCCCAGGGCGATCTCCAGAGCCACCTTTTCGTTGCTTCCCCACTGGCACCACACGTTTTCGTACCGGGCCAGGTTCTCCAGAATCTCCGTGCTCGGCGTCCCCGGATAGGCCGCCGCAACGGCGCATCCCGCCTCGTGGGCGCCCCTCGCCACCGCCTCGTCGCCGCTCAACAGAACAGGCTTCATGATGCCCTCCTCTCCTCCCTTCCGAACAGACACGCCGCGGCACCGTTTCGCTCCTGCCCCGCGGCTCCATACGCACGTGCAAAGGGATGCACCACCGGCACGAAAAAGCCGGCCCTGTGCAACTGGTCTTACCAGTTAGACAGGACCAGCCTACAAAAAACCGCGAGGCGTGTCAAGAGATGCGCCTTGCTCTGAAACAAAACAGGGTAGCCTGTCCTTCCGGAAACGGAACAGGGAGACGGGACAGAAAAAACGGCATCCCCGATCAGGATCCTGAGGCAGGCTCCCGCATCAGGTGCGTCGGCCTTGCGAGATCGAGGTCAAGGGGCGAGATTGAGGGCCATGCAGACGCTCGACAGGGGGCAGGCACGGGAGAGCGCCGACGACGCGAGAAGTGCCGCAGGAATCTCCTTGCGTTCCACGGAGCGGAAACCCCAGCGGGGGAAATAGGTCGCGGCGGTCTCGGTGAGGAGATACACGGCGCGGCAGCGGTGCTCCCGAGCGGCCTTCAGGGCGCGGTTCACCAGCGTCGCGCCGACGCCTTCCTTTCTTCGGGAGGGCACCACTGCGAGAGAACGAAGCAGGGCGTCGCCGCCCGAATCGACGCCGCCCGCCGCGGCGGGAGCGAACTCCAATCCCACGGTACCTACGAGCACCCCCGCCGGAGACAGGGCGACGAAGAATGTCTCCAGATGTTCCGCAACGCCCTCCTCGGGCAAGCCGCTTTGCCGCAGCAGCGCAAGGATGTCCGGCAGATCCCGGGATGTGGCCTGTCGGAGGCGAATGTCTCCGCAGACACCCTCCGGATCAAAAGCCTCTCCGGGTGTTTTCGCGCCGGAGGCACCGCACGAGCAGGAGGTACCGCAGCAGCGCGACGCCGCTTCGTCCGTCTCCGCCTTGTCTGTTCCTTTTCGCGCCGTCACGAGAGCGCTTCCGGCAGCGCCGTCCACCATGGAGAGTTCCTCCGGGGAGAGGTCCGGAAACAACTCCCGGGCCTCCTCGGGCGAGAAGGAATAGACCTTCGTGACCCGCACATCTCCGCCGCCTCCTCCGGCACGGCGAATTTTGCGCTCGAACTCCTCCGCGGAAAGCGCCCCGGCGATGCACCCCGTCCAGGCGGCGACGCTCCGGTGCACCGCCGGAGGAAGAGCGCGGAGAAGCACCACGTCGGAGATGGCGACGCGCCCGCCTCTCCGGAGCACCCGGAACACTTCGGCCAGCACGCGGTCCTTGTCCGGGGAAAGGTTCACCACGCAGTTGGAGATAACCAGATCGACGCTCTCGTCAGGGAGCGGAATCTCCTCCATATGCCCCTTCAGAAAGGTGACGTTCTCCAGCCCGGCTCTGCGCCGGTTCCGCTCCGCCTCGGAGAGCATCTCCTCCGTCATGTCCAGACCGTACACCCGTCCCGTCGGTCCCACCTTGACCGCCGCGAGCAGCACATCCAGCCCCGCCCCGCTCCCCAGATCGAGCACGGTCTCCCCGGGCCGCAGCGACGCAATGGCCGTGGGATTGCCGCATCCGAAGGTGGGAATCTCCATGTTCTGCAACAGGTCGGGGAGATCCTCCGGAAAATAGTTTCCTCCGGTGATGGCGTCGCACCCGCTTCCGGAACCGTTGCCGCAGCCGTCCCTTCCGCCGCAGCACGCATGTCCGCTTCTGGCCGAAATGGCCGCCGCATATTTCTTTCGCACGTCCTCCCGGATGTCGCTCATGATCACACATCGCCTCCTCGCGTGGTCTTCCTCATGTAGGCTCTTTCTCATGCTGGCGCCCTCGCATGCGCACAGATTGCCGCAATGCCGACGCCCTCCGTTCCTCTGGCCGTTCTTCGTGCGCAGGACGAAACGTTTTTCCCGAGAGGGTGACAGGAAGATGGAGGTGCCCGCCACGCACGAAGAAAGAGCTACCTGCATTCTCGGGAAGCGGCGTTTTCCAGCGCCGCCGCCAGCAGCTCCAATCCGGAGAAGACCTTTTGCCGCTCCTCCTCTGCGAGGGTGCAGAGAGCCGAACCGAGCCACTCGTCCATGCTCCGCTCCACGCCACCCACCAGCGCCTCGCCTTGCCGGGAGAGCGAAAGCGTCACATACCGGCGATCCTCCGGCGACGCCTCTCGCACAAGCAATCCATCGTTCACCAGTCCATCCACCAGGCGGCTCACGGTGCTGCGATCCAGCAACAACCGTTCCGCCAGCTCGGACAGGGATAACCCCGGTGAACCCGCAACTTCCAGCAGTGCATGACACTGGGCGAGGCTCAGGCCACAACACCGGGCCTCCTCACGATCCAACACGCCCAGAAGACGCAGGAGCTGCCGCAGATCCCTCCGAAGCCGTCGCACATCCTCCCTGCTCATGTAGTCCCCCCTCTCCGCCACATGGACGGTACTCCCTGCGCTCCCGAAAACTGTGCGCCACCCTCATTTCGTACTGCATCTATTGTAAAATACAACTATTGTTTTTGCAACATGCCCCGTCCCAAAAACCGGGGGCACTCTTTTGAGCCGAGGATGTTTTCGCCACGCCGAAAGAAACTGTCGGGAGAGGACATCCAGAGGATATCTATGAAAAAAGGCGGAACGAGAGGTGAAGAAAGGGAAGGAGAGGAGAGGAGAGGAGAGACAAGACAAAGTGAAGCGAAGAGAAGGAGGAAAGAAAGAAGAAGAAGAGCAGAGCATGGGGCGAAACGAAAAGGAACCACAAAGGACGCCGCTGTCCCAAAGGCTACGAGCCAAGGGAGAGCACCCCGAGAAAAAACAGAGAGGACCATGGCGAGTCTTTCGCTACGATGGCGTCACTCCAACAGCCCGCTCGCGGCGAGGATCCTTCGGCGTCAGCTTGTTACGGCATTCCTGCCGCGACGACACATGGCATCCCGGAACAACCGGTTGCAACAGGTTGCCTTTCAGGCCGTCCGTCCGGTTTTGAGGACGCGGCCTGATCATTTCTTTTGCAACTGTTTTGCCGTTTCATCGAGGGGGCGCGGGGACGACACGCTCCCTGCGGTCGTTTGCCCGGAAATCAGTTCCCGAGGATCCGGGCCGCCACGGCGCGGTATTCCTCCCGGCGGTCCCTGTGCACTCCCGTCCACCAGGGGCGCCGCTGCTCCACGTTCTCCACGACGCGGTTCGCCCGCGGCAGCACGCCCAAAACGCCGTACCGCTCCTGCACGGTCTCGGTGAGTTCCCGGTGGGTGGTAATGCGTCGGTCGTACAGGGTCACCACCACGTCAAAGCGGTTTTCAAGCTCCGGTTTCGTGGCGGCGACGAAGGAGGCCACCGCTTCGATGCCCGAGAGGGCAAAGGAGCTGGGATTCACGGGAACGAGAACCCGGTCTGCGGCGAGAAGGGCCGCCTGAGCCCAGCGTGAGAGGGAGGGAGGCGTGTCCACGAGGATCAGGTCGTGCTCCTTCCGCACAAGGGCGACGGCCTCGCTCAGGGCCTTGAGGCGGAACTCCCGCTCGTAGAGTTTGCCCGTGGAGACGATGAGAGAAAGGCGCCCGTCACCGTCCCACCAGGAGGGCACGACGGCGCGTTCCACGGTTCCGGCGGGGAACTGGAGCACATCCGCCACCGTGGCGGGCACCTTTTCCATGGCACCGAGCGCAGCGGACATGTTCCCCTGGGGATCCATGTCCACGCAGAGCACCCGCTTTCCCGAGCGAGCCGCTTCTTCGGCGAGAATGGCCGCCAGCACGGTTTTTCCCACCCCACCCTTGTTGTTTACGACGACCAGAACGCTCACGTCGCTTCTCCCCTCCTTCTGCCTGCCATTCCGACGAGCACCGTTGCCGTCTCGGGGATTTCTGCCGGCATGCCGCTTCACATTCGCTCCATTGTACCGCACAAGAGCCGGGGACACGCTCGCCCGAGCGTCAGAAAAGCTTGCCGCCGATCTTCGCCTCCGCCGCGGGAGTGATGAAGGTGGCCTCGCCGCTCTCCGCCTTGGGGTACTGCACTCCCAGGATGAGCACCTCCGACAGGGTCTCCCCCACTCTGCGGGGCTCGAAGTTGAGCACCCCAAGAACAAGTTTTCCCTTCAGCTCCTCCGGCGCATGCTGGGTAAAACGCCCCACGCTGGTGCGCACCCCGAACTTGCCGAAATCGACGGTGAGTTTGTAGGCCTTCTTCGGCGACGAGGGCTCCTCCTCCACGGTCACCACTCGTCCGAGGCGTATTTCCAGAAGGTCGAAGGTGGATTCCTTGTCCACCCGGGGTTTCGTCTGTTCCGGCATGTGGCACGCTCCTTTCCGGTGATCCCGGCAGTTTCGACAGTTCCGGCGCCTTTTTCGCCCGGTTCGATCAGTCGCTCTTCTTCCAGCGCTTCAGCTCGGGCATGACCTGCGTCATGAGGGAACGGGCCTGCACCTCGGGCATGATGCCATGCTCGTTCATGATGGCCACGCATTTGTCGATCATCTGCTCCATCGAGATGTCCGGTTCGGTGAAAACCCCACCCGCATAGCACCAACAACAGTAGTCGTTGATGCGGAACCCCGACGCGGCGGTACCGAAATCCTCGGGTTTCTCCAGCGGCATGCCGCAACTCTGGCAGAACGGCCCTTTGGACATTGCTTCGCTCATGACAGATCCCTCCTTCGGAATGACTGGATGTAACAGAATACGCAGGGCCGCCCTTCCCGTTCGACCGCTGCATTTCCTGCATTGTAGCAGAGGAAGGAGTCCCGTCCAGAGCCACGTTCTCCACCCGCAAAGGCACGTCTTCGCTTTTCTCCGAAAAAAGGGGGGTGCGCAACGGTGTTTTTTCGCTACAATCAAACTATTCGAAGAAAAGCGTTCATTTTTTCGGTTCTGCGCCGGTTTGTTCGAAAGGGCTCGTCCGGGCTTTTCGTCCCCGGAGCCACCGACGCGGGCACCCGAGGTCGACGACGGTTTCTGCATCACGGAATGCACTCTCTCGGAACAAGAAGAGGCACCCGAACCTTCTCCGGGTTTCCATAAGGAAGCCTTTGCGGGAGACGGGCGGAGGAAGAACGAGGACATACGAAAGAGGACGGAAAAAGACCAGAACTGCGGAACGCGAGTTGGAAAGGAGCGCGAACGGAGAATGGAGAACGGAAACGGATCGAGAGGAATCGCCGCGAAAGTCGTTCCCGACATGACGGAGGTGCTGCGGGCATGGCGCGGCCTTCAAGGAAAGGTGCACGCCACTCCCTTTGAGCACTCGCCCTTCTTGAGTGATCGCTCCGGGGCGGAGGTCTTCGTCAAATGGGAAAATCTCCAGCGCTGCCGCTCCTTCAAGATACGGGGAGCGCTGAACCGGATGATGAACCTCACGACTTCGGAGCGCGCCGCGGGAGTCGTCACCGCGTCGAGCGGCAATCATGCCCAGGGCGTGGCCACGGCAGCCCGGATGCTCGGAGTGCAGGCCCTGATCTACGTACCCGAGACCTGCCCGGAGGTGAAACAGGAGGCCATCCGCCGCATCGGCGGCGACTTCGTGACGCTCCGGCGTTTCGGCCGCCTTTACGACGACACCGAGGCGGAGGCGCTGCGGGTCTGTCGGGAGGAGGAGCGGATCTTCGTCTCCGCCTACGAGGACCGCTACGTGGTGGCCGGGCAGGGAACGGTGGGCGTCGAGATGTTCCTCGCCGAACCGGACCTGGAGGACATCGTCTGTCCTCTCAGCGGCGGCGGGCTTCTCGGCGGCATCACCGTCGCGGCGGGAGCGCTCACACCGAAAGCCCGCCTCTGGGGTGCCCATGCAGCGGCCAATCCCTCGTGGCCCGAGGCGTTCCGTGCGGGCAAAGTGGTTCCCGTGGAGGAGCTGGATTCTCTGGCGGACGCCCTCGGCGGCGCGGCGTCGAAGCATCTCTTTCCCTTTCTGCGGGAACGCCTCACCGGCCTCGATGCCGTTTCGGAGCGGGAGATCGGGGAGGCCATCGCCTTTGTCCACCGGACGCACCACCAGGTGATCGAGGGCGGCGCCGCCACGTCGGTGGCGGCACTCCTCTCGGGGCGCCTTCCCCTCGAAGGACGCAAGGTGGGAGTGGTCATCTCCGGCGGCAACATCGACGAAGGACGTCTGCTCCGTCTCCTCTCCCCGGGCGCGTAAAATCCCTTGTCCGGAACACACAAAAGCGGAAGGGGCCCCCATCGGAGTGCCTCTTCCGCTTTTTCTTTTTTCGGCTCCACATGCACCGGACGGCACCCGGCGGACAGCGTTCCTTGTTCCGGTCCGGCTCATTCCAAAACGCACGGACTCCAGTTCTCCCGACCGTGTTCCGTCTTCGGAGAGCCCGTCGGCTTCACCTTCGGCGGAGCGAAAGGGCCACCACCCCCGCAAGGACGATGAGCAACGGCGACACTCCGGGAGAAAGCGCTCCCACGGCACAGCCGCCTCCGCCCGAGCCCGGCGCCTTTTCCTCGTGGGCATATTCCAGGGGGGGCACCTCCAGGACATTGCCGTCCGCGAAGGTGACCCGCAGAGGAAGATATCCCGGATTGTGCGCCGTGTAGGTGGTTCGGCCGTCCGCGTGGAGATAGGCCGCCGCGGAGGCATGATCGGCGCCAAGGCTCTTGTGCAGGGACGAGCCGTGCCTCAGGTTGGTGTCGATCCACCAGTACATCGCTCCGCGAGAGGCATCCTGGAGGATGAGCGTGCTGTAGTCCGGCGCGGGAACCTCCCACTGCATTTTCCACGAATCCAGCGGAGACACCCCGTTCGCGTCGGCGGTGATGAGCGCCTGCGCCTCCGGAGCGTATTTCGAGGTCAGCGCCTTGTACATGAAGAGCTTGTCCAGGTTGCTCGGCGGAGTGACCCCGGCGCCCAGTGCACCGTAGTCGTTCTGGTAGCCATCCACCATCGTGTCCGCCACGGAGGAGCTCCCGAAACCAAGATAGAGCGATGACCCCGTGAAGGGAAGCCACTGAATGCCGTATTTCAAGAGCGTCTTGTTGCCGAAATCCGTCTGGAAGGTCATCTCGCTCTGATTGACCTGGGAGACGATGGACGCCTTGTAGGGCAGGGGAACGTGGTCCGTCTTCGCCGCATACTGACGGAAGCTCAGATACGGGCGGAAGGCCGCGTCGTCGGTGACACCGAACCAGTACAGTTCCGCCGCCAGCACCTCCGAGGCGAACATGTAGGCGGCCCATGTCTCGAGATCGCCGTTTCCGCCGCTTTGAGGATAGTCGAGCTGCGCCCAGAGGAGGAGAGCCGCCCAGGCCTGAATGGCCTCGGAGGAGGATTCCTGCTGTCCCCCCTGGTTCCCCCGGGAGGAACCGCTCGCCCAGGAATGCCCGGCATAGGGGCTGAAGCTGCGGAGGAAGGGAAAATCCGGATCCGTTCCCGTTCCCGTGCGGCTGGTGCCTGCGATGTCCCCGATGAGCAACCGGATCATGGGCGCGTAGGTCTCCGCGAAGTTCGTGTTGTTGGGGTCGTCCGGATGGGTTTTTTCCCAGCGGGCCAGTTCCGTGGCGGTCTTGACGAAATAGCCGTAGTGGAAGTGATGGTCGTTCAGTTGGCTGTCCGCGGCGAACCCGTCGTCGGGACAGGGAATGAGCGTCCCCCAGCGGCTGTCGTAGTAGAACACGTGTTCCGCCGCCGTCTTGGGCGTCCCGTCCTCATGGTCCGCCCGAAGGCGGTCGGCCAGGAATCCCGAGACGGTCCGATAGATCTCCTTCGCGGTCTGGTCCACCGAGGCGGGCTCCGAGGCGGCTTCCCGGATCATCTCCGCGACGGGGAGCAGCATGGCGAGGCGGTGCATCTCCTGGGCACCGAAATAGCTCCCCTGCTTGCTGAAATCTCCGTGCTGGGTCTCAAGGGCCTGCCGCAGGTATCCCGCCATACGGTCCGCCTTGGCCTGGCCGGGATCTCCGTCGAGAACGGCGGGAAGACAGGGGGGCACTTCCAGATGGTTCTCGAAGGATGCTCCGGAGGCCATGAGCATGGGTCCCTTGAGTGACGGCCAGTACCACCCCTGATTCCAGGAGGAGGCGGAGGTTGAACTCAGGGACGCATCCAGAATGGTCACCTGGGACTGCCCCAGATAGTGGTGGGGATACATAGCCCGGATCGGGACGTCCGCGGCGACCGATTCGCCGCCCACGGCAGCGGTGGTGTAGCTGAAGGCGACCTTCACGTCCGCGCCGTCGGCGTCGTGCCGGTAGGTCGGCGTTGCCTTCGTGTCCGTCACCTTGGCGAAGGCCCGCTCCGCGAAGAAGGCCAGCAGCTTGCGGACCTCCTCCTCATCGGGCTTGTCGAAGAACGTCTTTCCCCACGGATAGGGCAACACCGCCACGGCATAGTACCTTCCGTCCGAGCAGGTCGCCCTCGCGCCTCCCGTCTGGTGCTGCTGGTCGTTCGCGAGCGACCAGGTGGTTTCCTTAGGCCCGAAGAAGGCGTAGACCACATAGGTCTTGTAGGGAGCGGGATCTCCGTAGGCGACTTCGTTGATCAGCGCGAAGGCGTCGGAGGAAATGGTCTGGTCCTTCACGTCACCCATGCCGAGAGTGACGCTGTTTCCCTCCAGGGGCACCACGGTTCCCGTGTTCCAGGTCCGGATGTTCACCTGCGGGCTTCCCGACTCGGTCTCCACCAGCAGAAAGGGAGAGCCGTTGCCTGCGGTGACGTGAAGCGTCTCCTTCGAAGGCGCTTCCATGGTGAAGGCGACGAACCAGTCGCTCCACCCCGTCACCTTCACCGCACTGAAGGCGGCATCACTCCACCCGGAGGCAGTGGAGCCGAGATAGAGATCCTGGTCGACAAAACCGTTGAAGTACGGCGAGATGCCCTCGTTGCCGGATCCTCCCACCACTTCCTGCATGAACCCGGCTCCGGCGGTGAGCGTGCCGTCCTTGACGCCCGCCCTGCGGCTGTCGGGGATGTTGAGGGAGACCATCAAGCCTCCCTTCTGGGGTTGCAGCACGAGAGGATCACTGAAAACCTGCCAGGTGAGCCCCGTCATCGAAGGATTGGGCGCCTCGTCGGGAAGCTCTCCCTTCGTCACGGTGTTCACCCAGGCAAGGGGCGTCCACCAGTCGTTCGTGGGCACCTTTCTCGCGTCACCGGCGGCGAGCGCCACATTGGGGGCGGGAACCGGGGGGTTCAGGGCGATCTGTCCACCCGGAACCGCAACCGGCGCCGGGATAGAGGTGGTGTAGCTGCCGCCGCTGTCGCTCCCGGGGTGAACGATATCCGCCACCGCGCCTCCCGTCCAGAACGCCGATACCCAAAGCAACACCAAGACGCCGCGGAAACATCGCCGCATTGTGGAGCTTCCCATGGGCTCACTCCCCTTCGGATGCGTTTCCCGTTCTTTGACACTGCAACACAAAGCGATGATAAACCTTACCAGCGTGTCAACGTCAAGCGCAGGAGAAACCCTCACAAAAACGTCCGAACTCCGTTTCGCGCGGCACGTCACCTCTGCGGCAACTTTCCCTGTGAGAAGCAAGACCTTCCCGGTCCGGCGTTTCTTCCGGGGCCGTTTCCAGGAAGACGGCAAGCGTGTCACTTTTCCGCTCCTCCACGCCGCGCCCGTGAAGGGCACATGTGGAGAATCGCCCCCGTGCCGCCGAAATTGCTATACTCTCAAGGAGAGGGTCCGCCGGAGCAGGGAGACGTTTTCGCCATGGGCCATCCGGAGACTGGAGAAAGCCCGTTGCGGATCCGATTTTCAGGCATGAGACACGCATCGCGCCGTCAGGCCCGAAAGCACAGAACGGCTCGGGGAAATGCCGCCGCGCCCGCGGCGGAAAACGGTTCATTTCAAGGGAGGAATGCTCCATGCACATCGCCGAGTTCGGTGTGGAAGAGTGGATGAACACCTACGAGACCAGGGCGCGCCACAACGTGGCGGAAACCTGCGTGGAATCGCTCACGGTGAAGGAACTGCTGACGCTGGTGGGAAATCGGGAGGAGCACCTTGCCGCGCTGGAGCGGACCCATCTCACCTACGGGGACATTCCGGGATCGGAGCGGCTTCGGGGAGCCATCTCCTCCCTCTATCGGGGCAGGACCGCCGAGGACGTGCTCGTCACCGGCGGCGGCATCGCCGCGAACTTCCTTGCCCTCTGGAGCCTCACGGAGCCGGGGGACCACGTGGTGGCTCTGCTCCCCACCTACCAGCAGCTCTACTCGCTTCCCGAGTCCTTCGGCGCACAGGTCACCCGCCTCTTCGCCCGGGCAGAGAACTCCTTTCTGCCCGACCTCGACGCCCTGCGGAAAGCCGTCTCGGACAAAACGAAACTGATCGTGCTGAACTACCCCAACAACCCCACGGGCGCGAAGCTCGACGAAGCCCTGATGAAGGAGATCGTTGCCATCGCGGACCGTTGCGGCGCATGGATTCTCTGCGATGAAATCTACCGGGGACTCGAACACGACGCCCCCTACGGCACCCCTTCCTTCGTCGATCTCTACGACCGGGCCGTCAGCACGGGAAGCGTCTCCAAGGTCTATTCTCTCGCGGGGCTCCGCACGGGGTGGCTCACGGGTCCCAGGGACTTTCTCCGAACCTGTTTCCAGCACAGGGATTACACCACCATTTCCTGCGGCCGTCTCGACGACTACCTCGCGACGCTGGCGCTGGAGCACCGTGCGGTCATCCTGGAGCGTAACCTTCCCCTGGTGCGCACCAACGCGGCACTCCTCGCCGACTGGGTCGCCGCGGAACCCCGCGTCTCCTGCCTGCCGCCGAAGGCGGGAACCACCGCCCTGCTCCGGCTGGACATCCCCGTGTCCTCCGAGGAATTCTGCCGTCGTCTCCTGGAGGAGGCGGGGGCGCTCCTCGTTCCCGGAGAGTGCTTCGAGATCCCGTACACCGCACGCATCGGCTTCGCCCCGAAGACGGAGACACTCCGGGACGGCGTGGGCGCCCTCTCGGGCTTCCTGAAGCGGCTCTGAGCGGCATCGGACGCTCAGACGATCCGGCCGGAGGGGCGCAGGCGCCACACGGCGGACGGATACCGTGCGGAGCGCGACAGACAGTCCCGGCGTCTCTCGGCCGAAGCCGGAACGACAGCCGGGCTTCCTCCGCAAAAAGCGACGTGCCGACAGACGACAAGGGGATGCCCGAAGGCACCCCCTTGTCCGGCACAGGGAAGGATGGTTTCAACGTCGTCCTGCGTACCCTTCCTTATCGATACAGCGGCATCCGATGCGTCAGCGACAGCTTCGACCCGCTTCCCCGCTTTTCTCGAGCCGGAGCCGGATTTCACGGAGGAACTCCTCGGATCCGACGATTTTCTTGGAGGGATGCGTGCTCAGAATTCCCAGATCCCTGGTCATCACGCCCTCCTCTATGGTCCGGAGCGAACTCTTCTCCAGCCGATTCGCGAACGTCGCAAGGTCGGCCAACCCATCCAGTTCACCCCGCTTGCGAAGGGCTCCCGTCCAGGCAAACAGCGTCGCCATGGGGTTGGTTGAGGTGGAATTGCCCTTCAGGTGCTCGTAGTAGTGGCGCGTCACGGTTCCGTGCGCCGCTTCGTATTCGTATTTCCCGTCGGGGGAGACGAGCACCGAGCTCATCATGGCAAGGCTTCCGAAAGCGGAGGCAACCATGTCGGACATGACATCGCCGTCGTAGTTCTTGCATGCCCAGATGAACCCTCCCTCGGAGCGGACGGCCCGCGCGACGGCATCATCGATGAGCGTGTAGAAATATTCGATCCGGCTCGCCTCGAACTTTTCCCTGTACTCACTCTCGAAAATCTCCGCGAAGATGTCCTTGAAACGGTGATCGTATTTCTTGGAGATCGTGTCCTTCGTGGAAAACCAGAGATCCTGCCTCATGTCCAGGGCAAAACGGAAGCAGGCCCTGGCGAAGTTGGCGATGGATTCGTCCAGGTTGTGCATGCCGAGAAGCACGCCCGAGCCCTCGAAATCATGGATGACGAGCCGTGTCTCTCCACCTTTCCCGTCGGTGAAGACCAGCTCGGCCCGCCCCTTGCCGGGGATATACATCTCCACGTCTCTGTAGATGTCGCCGTAGGCGTGCCGGGCGAGGGTGATCGGCTTCTTCCAGGTTCTCACGAAGGGATCGATGCAGTCGACCAGGATGGGAACGCGGAAGACTGTGCCGTCCAGGATCGCACGGATCGTGCCGTTGGGGCTCTTCCACATCTCCTTCAACTTGTATTCCTCGACGCGCTGCGCGTTGGGCGTGACGGTGGCACACTTCACCGCAACCCCGAGTCTCCGCGTGGCATGCGCGGCGGCAGCGGTCACCTCGTCGTTCGTCTCGTTCCGATGCTCCAGCCCGAGGTCGTAGTATTCGGTCCTGAGGTCCACGTATGGTTCGATCAGCGTCTGTTTGAGCATTTTCCAGATGATCCGGGTCATTTCGTCCCCGTCCATCTCCACCAGCGGCGTCGTCATTCGGATCTTCGTCGTCATTTGAATCGCTCCCGTTCCCTCAGACAGATTCTTGCGTGGTTCAGCGCACCACCCGCCCGCAGCAGCTCTTTTTCCAGCGGCAGGAGCGGGAGACGGATCCTGTACATCTCGTTCCGCGTTTCGTTCCGGACCAAAAGAATCCCCGCCTCCACGGCGGCGTACAATCCCTCCGCGGAGAGGAAATCCCCCTGTTCGATCCGGTCGTAGTCACTCTCTTCGTCGAAGACCAGAGGAACGATGCCCATGTTGATCAGGTTCTTGCGGTGGATTCTCGCGTAGGACTTGGCGAGAACCGCCCGGACCCCCAGGTGCCGGGGCGCGAGAGCCGCGTGCTCCCGGCTCGATCCCTGACCGTAGTTGCATCCCCCCACGACGAGCCCGCCCCCGGCAGCCACGGCCCGGTCGTAAAAGGTCTCGTCCACCGTGGCGAAGCAGAACCTGGAAATGGCGGGAACATTGGAGCGGTAGGGCATGACCTTGGCACCGGCGGGCATGATGTGGTCCGTGGTGATGTTGTCTCCCACCTTCAGGAGAACCTCTCCCCTCACGGTCTCCGCAAGGGGAGGGAAGGGAGGCAGCGACCTGATGTTCGGGCCGCGGCGGATCTCGATCCCCGATCCGTCCGCTGGCGGCACCAGAATCATCCGGTCGTCGATGTGGAACCGGGACGGAACCGGGACAGAGATGGGGTTCCCGAGCGTCCTCGGATCGGTGAGCCTGCCCGTGAGCGCCGAGGCTGCGGCGGTCTCCACGCTCGCGAGAAACACCTTCGCGTCCTTCGTTCCGCTCCGGCCCTCGAAATTACGGTTACTCGTGCGGAGCGACGTACCCCCCGAGCAGGGGGACTGGCCGATGCCGATGCACGGACCGCAGGCACTCTCCAGAATGCGTGCCCCCGCCGCGATGAGATCCGCCAGTGCGCCGCTCTGGGCGACCATGTGCAGAACCTGACGACTTCCGGGGGCCACCACGAGGCTGGTGTTCTCCGCCACGAGTTTTCCCTTCAGGATCGCCGCGGCACGGGACAGGTCCACGTAGGACGAGTTGGTGCAGCTGCCGATGAAAACCTGGTTCAGAGGCAGTCCCGCCGCTTCGCGCACGGGAACGACGTTGTCGGGAAAATGAGGGAGCGCCACGAGAGGTTCGAGCGTCGAAAGATCGATTTCCAGGACTTCGTCGTACGTCGCATCATCGTCCGCCTGGAGGGGAACGAAGACATCGCCGCGCCCCTGGGCCTCCAGAAATTCCCTCGTGCGCCCGTCGCTGGGAAAGACGGAGCTGGTCGCCCCGAGTTCCGCCCCCATGTTCGTGATGGTCCCCCGTTCCGGAACGGAAAGACACGCCACGCCGGGACCGCCGTATTCGATGATTTTCCCCACGCCGCCGCTGCAGGTGAGACGGCGCAGGACTTCGAGAATCACATCCTTCGCCGCCACCCAGGGAGGGAGCGATCCCTTCAGTTCAACCCTGGTGACCCGCGGCATGGGGAACGTGAAGGGACGCCCCGCCATGGCAAGGGCGAGATCCACGCCACCCACGGCGATGGCGAGCATGCCCATGCCCCCCGCAGTGGGTGTGTGGCTGTCCGTTCCCAGAAGAAACTTCCCCGGGGCGGCAAAGCGCTCCAGATGCACCTGGTGGCAGATGCCATTCCCCGCCCGGGAGAAGTGCACGCCGAACCTGGCCGCCACATCCTGCAGGTAGAGATGGTCGTCCGCGTTCTCGAATCCCACCTGCAGCGTCTGGTGATCCGCATAGCTCACGGCAAGATTCACCTGAACCCTGGGTATGCCGATGGCCTCGAACTGAATGAAGGCCATGGTACCGGCGGAATCGGGGTTGAGTGTCTGGTCCACCTTCAGGGCAAGTTCCTCTCCCGGCGTGAAGGAGCCTTCGACAAAATGGGACCGGACGAGTTTTTCAACAATGCTGTAGCCCATCGGCAACAACTCTCCTCATGCGACCGTTTCTTCCGGGATGCAGAGATTCCCCGCGAGGATGCGCCTCGCGGTTCTGTCCATACCCACAAAGGCCACGTCTTTTCCGTCCGCGGTCAGTCCCACTCGGATTTCGGCGACGCCCCCGGGATGTCCCAGGCGGAAAAGCCTTTCCCTCGCACCGCAGTTTCCGCGGGCCGTCCGGAAGGGAATCGTTCCTTCGAAAAGGCACGTGGCGGCAAGACAATAGAGGGCGCTGGCGGCAAAGGTCCGGTGAACGCGCCCCAGTGACAGCATTCTCGCCAGGACATCGATATCCTCCGCTCGAATGCGCTCGCCCGAGTCGGTCACATAGTCCCGAGGGGGTGCCACCAGCGCGATTTTCGGTACGGCGGAGGTCGTTTTCCGGGCTTCCTCGGGAGATTTCGCCCACCCGAGCGACACCGCCGCCTGATCCCTGATGCTGTTGAGCGTCTCCAGGAGTCCCCCCCTGGAAGAGATGACCGTGTTCGTTTCGGTCCCGTCGAGACCGAACGCATCGGCCTCGACGAAGACGATGGGGTTGACGATGTCGGCCAGGGTGATCTCGAAGACGTCTTCCCCGACCCGAAGGTGCGCGCGCCCCCCCAGAGGAAGGGAAGAGCCCGTCTTTCCTCCTCCGGGGTTCAGGATGCTGATGCGGATCCTTGCACCGGGACGGACGAGTCCGGGCATCAGGAACGAGCCGTCCGTCCTTGCCTTTCCGTTCTCCAGGGGCACATGGATGCGGAGCGTCCTGTCGATGTTCGTGTCGTACACGACAACCTCCGCGCTCTCCTGTCCTGGCGAGACGGGAACGAGCCCTTCGTCCACGGCAAAGGCTCCCGCGGCGCTCATGAGATTGCCGCAGGTCCCCGCCGTGTCGGCAACGGGCACTCCGATGCCCACCTGGACGAAGGTGTAGTTCGCGTGCACGCCCTCCCTCGCGGAGGGGGTCATGACGACACACTTGCTGGTATGTGAGGTCCCCGCGCCGAGGCCGTCCACCTGGGAGGGATTCCAGCAGTCCACCGCGTGAAGGAAAATCCGCCGTCGCTCCTCCGGATCCGTCGGAAGATCCTTCCCGTGAAAGAAGATGCCCCGGCTCGTGCCGCCCCGGTACACGACACAGGGAACGGTCATCTGCGGCATGGCTCTCCGCCTCCTTTTCCGTCCTCCGGAACATAGACGTGACCGTCCATCAGCCTTCTGGCGCTCCGCTCCACGCCGATCCTCGCGATGCGTCCGTTTTCCTCGGTGATGTGAAGATTCATGGCACCGTAGGGCTGCCCAAGGCGCAACACCTTTTGGGGTCCCTCGGGAAAAGTTCCCAAAAGCTCGTTCACCACCGTCCCCGGGATCACCGCCGCCGCTGCGGTGCAGACGGCTCCGGAGACCATATAGGCCCTGTGCATCTTCTGCATCGAGGCGGCGCGGCCCAGAAAATCGACCTCGGCGGCCTCCACGACCTTTCCCTCCGCCGTCCGGTAGGCGGCGGAGCGGGCGAAGAAACCGATCTTCGGCACGTCCGGCGCGGTCAGCATGGACGTCATCCCCGTGTGCTCGGCGATTCGCCCGCAAAGGACCTTCCGCACCGTTTCGAGGGTCTCCAGAATCTCCGGCCTCGCCTCGATCTCCCCGGGCAGCTCGTCACCTCGCAGGCCGAGATTTTCCGCGAGGAGAAACACCATGGGCAGTCCCGCATCGACCACGGACACATCGAAGACCCGCCCGTCGGGGAGAATCACCCTCTCGCGAACCTGTCCCGTGGGCAGCATCGATCCCGTGATCCCCCCCACGGGGTCGCAGAACTCCACCACGATGCGCGACCCCGGAAAGGGAACTCCGGGAATGCGAAAATCCCCCTCGCAGACGGGACGCCCCTCCGCCACCGGAACGGTCACGTGGATGCACTGCCGAACATTCAGCGAGTAGAAGCGCACGGTCGTCGCCGGGGCACAGCTTCCCACCAGCCCCTCTTCGAGGGCGAACAGCCCCGCCGCGGAGGCCAGGTTGCCGCAGGTTCCGTTCCAGGCGACCTCGGGCCGATCCAGCAGGACCTGCCCCAGATCGTAGTCGAGATCCGCGTCCTCCCTCTCCGACCGGGAGAGAACCGCCACCTTGCTCGTCAGCGAGTTCGCACCGCCGAGCCCGTCTATCTGCCTCAGGTCGGGACTACCCATGAGACGCAGGAGAACCCGGTCCCGTTCATCTCCCGCTGGAGGAAGGTCCTCCGCGCAGAAGACGACGCCCTTGCTCGTTCCGCCCCGAAACAGGGCGCAGGGAATCTTCCTCATGGCTGCTCCTCACTCCTCGTGAATGACGGGGATGATGTCCGACGCGTAGGGAATCACGAGAAACGTCGCATCCTCTCCGTAATGCGCCAGGGCATCCTGGATTCCTTCCTCCAGCGACGCATAGGAGAGCATGAACATGCGCTCCGCCTCGTCCTTCGGCACCTTGCTGCACGCCAGCCCGAGACGGTGCTTGAGAAGAGCCCTGGCGTACATGTAGGCCTTCGCGGTGGACTCCGCGGTGAACCCCTCCCGGGTGTACTTCTCCACGAGCTCCTCCGGGTGCTTCGCCTCCTGGAGAAGTTTGCCGAACTTGCCCGCCCCGTCCGGCGCCTCCGCACAGAGAATGATCTGTCCTCCGGGACGGCAGGCGAGCTCGGCACAGGAACAGGCTTTCTGCGACTGGTGCAGGTCGAAGTCCCTCGGATACCCTCCAGGGCTCACGATGACCACGTCCGCCCTGGAGGGAAGGTCCACCTCCCAGATGGAACGGCAGATCTCCACGCCCACTTTGTGAGCCTCGGCGAGATCCCCCGCCACGGTGGCGACCATCTCCCTCTCCACGTTGTCCACCGTGTTGACGATGAAATCGATACCCACCATCCGTGCTGCGTCGAGAGCATGTTCGTGGAAGGGATTCCCCGAGATCCACCCCATGGAGGGATCCTTCGGCCGAATGGGAAACGAATGGTGGGTCCGCAGACACGCGAGCCCGGAAATGCCGGGAACGACGCTCTTCCGTCCGCCGGAGAACCCTGCGGAATGATGCGGCGTAATGAGCCCTGTGGTGATCTTCACCTCTGCGGCGGCGAACTCCCTGTTGATCTGCACGGTCACACCGCCGGGTGTCCTGCCGAGCGTGACGAGCGTCTCCTCGTCCCCGGCGCAATGGTGCACGATGCGGAAACGTTCCACCACGGCGTCGCCGAACATGGAACGCAGTTCCTCGTCGGTATTCACCCGGTGAATGCCGTAGGCCACGACGAGGAAGATCTTCCCGTCCTCCAGACCCGCCTCGTTGAGCTCCCGGGCGATTTCCTCCACCAGGAGACCTCCGGGATAGGGGCGGGTGATATCGTTGACGACGATTCCGGCAGTTCTTTTTCCCCGGGCGATTTCCCGAAGCGTCCCGGAGCCTATGGGATTCCGCAGGGCGCGCCGCACTTCCTCCCGTTCGTCCGGCACGCCGGGAACACTTTTCGGTTTTGCGACGGCGACGAGATTGGGAACGAGAGCCTTCACATGCCCCTTTCCCACAGGAACGACGACTTCGGTGCACTCTCTTCTCACGGACGACACCTCCTGTTCCGGCGATCCTTCGTGGCCGTTAGATGGTCGGAACGCTTTTCAGCGCATCCAGTTTCCTCAGGTCTCGAAGCAGCGCCTCCGCTCGGATGTCGCCGAGGACAGGACCGACGAGACCGCGGAATTTCGCGTCGATCTGCGCGGGCGTCATGGGGTTCGCCACGCTCCCCGAGGCGTCCAGCACGACCTTCTCGAAGCGGGTTCCGTCGTCGAGATCCACTTCGAGAGAACAGCCCCACTTCTCGGGATATCGCGAGGTGAACTCCGGACTCTCCGCATAGTCCACTCTTTCGGAAAGGGCACGGACCTTCGGGTCCCGAATGCGATCCATGGAAAACTGTTTCTGCCCCGCCGAACCGTCCAGGTAAGCGGCGGCCACGCCGAAACGCATGCAAAACTTGGCCTCGCTCACGTTCTTCGGATACAGAATGGTGCCGCACTGCTTGACACCCACTTCGTAAGACCTGATCCGGATTCGCTCGATCCGGTCGGCCATCTCCGGACACTCCGCCCGGACCTGCAGGATCGCGTCGAGGGCGGGATGCATGCTGCGACAGCAGGAATATGGTTTCCTGTCCACCTTCAGGATCTCGAAGAGTTCCCCGAGATTCCGGGACACTTCATCGAGGGAATAGGAGCCGGAAGTGGCGGGAAACAATCCCCCGTCCTCCGCGTCGAGGATGTGTTCCGGGCCGGTCATGCCCGCCTTTGCGAGAAAGGCCGCCACGACGCCGTTCTCCGCCGCGCGTCCCGTGTGCATCTTCTTCGACGTGGAGCCGTCGGCGAGAAAGGCCCAGAGCCCCGAGGACTGTGTTCCCGCCATGCCGAAGGCATAAAGAGTCCTCTCCGCATCCAGCCCGAGCAGCTTCGCCGCCGCCGCCGCGGCACCGAACGTCCCCGCCGTGCCCGACACGTGCCATCCCCGGAGGCGGTGATCCGCCACCCCGAAACCCTTTCCTATCCGCGCCATGGTCTCGTATCCGGCGACCACGGCCTCGATCACCCGCGCTCCCGATGCTCCGGTCACCTCGGCAACGGACCAGACCGCTGGAAGAACCACGGCACCGATGTGGGTCTTCGACTTCGTGTGTACGTCGTCCAGCTCCAGAGCGTGTCCCATGAGCCCGTTGAGAAACGCCGCCTGAAAGAGCGACGTGACCTTTCCGCTTCCCCAGACGGAAGCGTTTGCGTCGGCGCGTCCCGAAAGAGTCAGGAACGTCTCGAGAACGGACGGGACTTCCTCGTAGGTCACTCCGCCCACGGCGGCGCCGATGGAATCGATGGAGCACGCTTTCGCGGCATCGACGACTTCGACGGGGAGATCCTCAATGCGAAGGGCACTGACATATGCTGCAAGTTCGGCCAACTGATGCATGGACACGATTCTTCCCTCCTCGCTTTTTGTGCGGTTCTTATGCAGCGGCCTGTCGGTTGCCGCGCAGAATTCTTCTGATGACCGGCAGAGCCAGGAACACCGCACAGGCCAGGAGCAGTCCCGCCGTGATGGGACGCGAGAGCATGGCCCAGTAGTCTCCTCCGGCGATCATGACGCCCCGGCGCAGGTTGTTTTCACAGATGTCGCCCAGGACGAGCCCGAGGGTGAGCGCCGCCGGCGAATAGTGAAATTCCGCCATCAGGTATCCCCCGAATCCTGCGGCGACCATGGTCATCACGTCCGTGAGGTTGCTCTGAGTGGCGAAACTGCCCACGGAGGCAAAGAGAATGATCAGGGGGCCGAGAAAGTGGTAGGGAATGTCCATGAGCTTGGCGAAGGCAAGGGCAACGCCGAACGCAACGAAAATCATGAGAACGTTCGTGACGACCATGGAGACGAACACGCCGGAAAGGTAAGCGGGTTGCGTCTTCAGCAGCATGGGTCCCACCTGCACACCCTGGAGCATCAGAGCGGCCACCATCACCGCCGCTGCATTGCCTCCAGGAATTCCGAGAGACAGGAGGGGAACCATGGAACCGCCCGTGGCGGCATTGTTCGAGGTCTCGCTGGCGGAAAGGCCGTGGAGCGACCCCTTGCCGAATTCCTCCGGATGTCTGGCGAACTTCATCTCCATGCTGTAGCCGAGGAAAGAGGAAATCGTGGCCCCCGCCCCGGGAAGGATGCCGACGATGGTTCCCAGGACAGAACAGCGGAGCATGGTCATTTTGAGATCCCACCATTCCCGGAAGGACAGCCATTTTCTGGACCTCTTGAAGTCAATGACCTTGTCGGATTTGATTTGCGTCGGGCGGATCACTTGCTTGAGCACTTCCGAGACGGCAAACATACCAATCATGACGGGAATCATGGGAATGCCGCCGAGCAGATAGGAGAATCCAAAAGTCAGACGAGGGACGCCTTCCACGGGATCCATGGCCATGGTGGCGATGAAGAGCCCCAACAGCCCGGAGATGAGCGTCTTGACCATGCGCTCCTCATCCATGCTGGTGAGGACGCTCAGGCCGAGGCACGCCACGGCGAACAGCTCGGAGGGACCGAAACGGAGCCCCAATTCGGAGAGCTGGCGGGATACCAAAAGCATCGCCAGTGCCGAAACAATGCCCCCCACTGCGGAGGAGACCAGTACGACGAGCATGGCCCGCCCGCTTTCGCCCCTGACCGCCAGAGGATAGCCGTCGAAGGTCGTCACCGCGCTGGCCGGCGTACCCGGAATCTTGAAGAGAATGGCCGGAATGCCGCCCCCCGTGATAGCCGCGCAGTAGACTGCGGAGAGGAAGGCGATGGAACCCACCGGATCGAGCTTGAACGTGAAGGGAACCATGAGGGCGACGGCCATGCTGGCACTGACCCCGGGAAGAGCCCCGAAGATTACGCCGAGGAGATTGCCGATGAGGATGAAGAACAGTGTCAACGGCGTGAAGACGACATCGATGCCGAGACGGAGAAGATCGAACGTATCCATATCTCTTGCCCCTTTCGTGCCCTAGAACAGGCCTTCCAGAAAGATGCTGAACTCCCGAAAAACGCCCATGCCCCGGGGCAGCAGTACCTGAAGGAGGATCTGGAAGATGACGTAGATGGCGACGGAGCTGCAGAGGGCACCCAGAACGAGGTGGGAGATCTTCCTCAGTCCGATCAGCGCGGAAAAGGCCATGACGAAAAGAAATGTGCTCGGAAGAAAGCCGAGATACTCCAGGATGATCGAGTAGGCCACGAGAATCACGAATGCGACGATGAACCTGGGAGGAAAGAGTTCTCTCCATTTCTTTGCTTCGGCGCCGGCGCTCTTCTTCGATTCCCGCAACAACTTGACGATATTGATCGACAACGCGATCACGAGACCGATCAGAATCAGGCGAGGCCAGTCCGCAGCACTCATGATGCCCGGCATGGACGACGGGGGCGTCGTCGCCCCGACGAACCAGTAACAAAAGATGGAGAACGCCAGGATTGCAACGTTCAGGATCAGCTCCACACTCACAAGACCGCCCCCTCCGAAAAACTCTCCCTGCCTCCGTATGCGGCAGGGAGAGTCCGTTTCATTTCCAGAAAAAATCCTCTTGCCTCTCATTCCCGGCAATCGCTTCCGAAGACCGGTCGTTTCAATGTCTCACCTACAGCCCCAACTCCTTGAAGGCGTTGCTGAAGAAAGCGATGTCCTCTTCCCATTTCTTCTGGAGCTCCGCAGACCCCATCCAGCCGGGGCGCTGGTCGAGCATCCGGTCCTTCATCCATTTCTGGAAGCTCTCGCTCTCGTAGGCCTTCTTGACGGCCTCTTCGAGTTTCGCGACGATCTCGGGGGGCGTTCCCTTTATCGTGGCAAGACCGCGCCAGGGGCCGACCGTGATATTGATACCCTTCTCGTAGGACGTGGGCGTGTCGGGAAACGCCGCGAGCCTCTGGTCTGTGGCGACGAGCAGAGCGTTCATCTCGCCGGCCTTCACGAGCTCGATGCTGTTCGCCGGATCATCGTTGGCGAGATCCACATGCCCCCCCAGCAGGGCGGATTTCGCCTCGGCGCCGCCGCCAAAGGGAACGAAATTCAGCTCGATCCCCGCGGCCTTGGCGATCATCTTCATGGACACCGCATCAATCCCCTTGGGGCTCAATCCCGCCACCGTGACCTTGCCGGGGTTCGCCTTCGCGAATTCCACCATTTCATCCCACGTCTTGAACCGTCCCTTGACACCTGCCGTGACGAGCACCGAATCCTGAACGAGACGCGCTACGGGAATAAAATTCTTCGTCAGGGAAATCGAAGAAAGATTCTGGATTTCCGCAAGAATGTGGGTCGGCGTATGACAGAACAGGGTGTACCCATCCGCGGGCTGCTTGGACGCAAATTCCATTCCCTTGAGACCGCCGCTCCCCTCGGCATTGATGACCACCACGGGGACACCCAGTGCTTTTTCAAGCTCCGGAGCAAGGGCTCTCATGGTCGTGTCCGTCCCACTACCCGGACCAAAGGGCACGACAATATCGATCCCCCTCGCTGGAAATTCCTTCGCTTCTCCCACCAGAGGAAGAAACACCAACATGGATAATGTCAACAGAACCGCAACTCCCCCGAACAACCGCTTCATAATGCACTCCTCCTTCGCCTTGGCGTTTGTGTCGAGCCAATCTCGACACATCACGCTTTCCGTAAAGAACAGCATTCGCTTCGCCACCACTCTTACCCCTTGTGCCAAAATCGAACATCATGTATCTTAGATCTAAGATATAGGCCATTATAGACAACTCCTTCTCTCGTGTAAAGAGGCAGTGGATAGGGATACATTTCACTATTGATTCGTCCTTCTTCTTTTGTTATTCTGAAAACCTATTCTCCAAAAAACACAACAGGGGCCACCGCCTGCCCGCAACACATGCCGACTTTACATTAGAGACAAATTTCCTGAAAAATCACCTCTTGTTTTATAAAAACCTAAACACAACTATCTGCATTAACTAAAATTATTAATATTAAAAATTTCCGCTGATTGTACTTTGCACCAACCAACTTTCACGGGAACAGCGCATCATAACGACCTGTCAACACCTTTTTTCTGCAATGAACGGGAGATACCGGCGCTGAAGTGAACTGTCGGTTATGTATAAAAGAGCGAGGAGTGAAACCGATGGAGACCTTTCTGAAGAACACCGTTCCTGTCATGGAATTCAAGCCTTTTCGGGAAACGATTTACGAGTACCTGCGTCAACAGATCTTGAGTGGGAACCTTCGGGCGGGAATTCTCTTCTCCGACGGAGAAATCGCGGAACTGTTCAAGACAAGCCGAACACCGGTCCGGGAGGCAGTTCAGAAACTCGAGGCGGAGGGACTCGTGGAGCGCCTTCCCATGAAGGGGAACATCGTCAAGGGACTTTCACCCGTGGAAATCGCCCACATCTATTCGATCCGCAAAGCGCTCGAATCGCTGGCAATCCGTTACGCGACGCTCCGCATAACTCCCGAGGAGCTTGACACAATGAAAGCAATCCTCGATGGCGTGGATACACTCCTCGCGCTCGAGGATACGGACAATCTGGCGGAAAAACTTCTGCAACCCGCCGGAGAGTTCAACAACGTTCTCTTCAACGCCTGTCGCGTGCCCAAGCTGATTCAGATGGTCTGGCAGCACAGGGAACTGCTCGATCGATATCGGACCATGCGAATCGTCATCTCGAAACAGCTTGGAGAGCGTTTTGTCACCCGGCGCAGAGTGTACAGGGCTTTTCTGGAAAAGGACATGGAAAAGGCCGTGGCGGCATGGGAAGAACACCTTGAGACATCCTTCCGCATCTGGCTCGAGTCCTCCGGGCTCGACGCGGAAAAAGCACGAGGGGAATATCTCTGACTCTGCGACGTCAGGACACATGAACGGCCTCCCCGTACGGGGAGGCCGTTCATGTGTCCTGACGTCTTCGAGACGACAAGCATTCTTCCTTTCGTCATTTCAATGGAGCGATCACGAAGGAGTCGAACACCTCGCCCACCTTGACCGCTCCGTCTCCATCCTCGCTGGCCCGGACGGCCTCCGCGGACATGCCTTCGGAAGTGACAGAAACCACCAGAACGGAACGATGCTGATTCTGCTCCACGATGGGGGCGTTTCCGCTGAAATGGAGGGGATCATCCTCACCTCTGTAGTTGTTGCCGATCGTAGCGGCCTCGATGTAGTTGACGCCGTTGATGAGGTAGCGCTCGTACACATGGGAATGACCGAAGTTCACGGCGTTGACGCCGTATTTTTCGTACAGGGGACGCAGCACGTTCCAACAATGGTCACCAAGGGGATACATGGCCACGTCTGGGCTTACGGGGTAGATTACCGGGCGGGACATGGGCACCCATACTTCCGCACCCCGGTTCAGCATGTGCCAGTGCTGCACAACCCAGGTGAAACGACTCGTCTTGTTCTTCAAGTCCTCCTCCAGCCACCGGACCTGCGGGCTTTCAGGAGAGATATCGTCGAAGAGGATCCAGCCGGGAGCTTCGAAACCGCTCCAGGGGTGCCAGCGGAAGAGGGACAGAGAGACGATGTGGAGATCGCCGTAATCCGCTGAGTACCAGTGCGTTCCGTTCTGTCCGTACTCCTGGTCCGGATAGAGCGGGCGAAAAAGCTGCATGTAGATGGAGAGCGTCTTCTTCGACGGATCCTGGGCAAGCTGCTTGTCGGTCCAGATGCGCTGGTCGTCCGCCTCGTGGTTGCCCGGACAGGGGAAGATGGGCATGTACTGGAGAAGTTTCGCTCCGTTCGCCGTCTGCTGCATGGCGGTGAACCACTCTCTCCCTTTTTCCTCGGGAGCGATGAAGCTCCCCTCCACGGGGAACCACTCTGCGGCCTTCCAGGGAGTGTTCTGGAAATCTCCGGCGTAGAGAATGAAATCCGCGTTCTGCCTGCCCGCCATGTTCACCGTCTCGACAATCTGCTTCTTCTGCTGCAGATCGGAAAGCAGGATGAAACTGAAGGGGCTTCCTCCCGCAACGGGTGCCGTTCTGAAGGAATAGACGGGACCTTCCGTTGTCTTTCCTCCCTCTGCGACCACGGTCCGGTAGCGGTATTCCGTTCCCGGCTTCAGCCCCTTGAGCGTCGCGATGCGCTGAAAGACCTTGAGTTCAGGATTCTTTTCCGGCTCCGGGTCATATCCGTCGGGCCTTGCGGACGTGCGCAACCCCTTCACTTCATAGACTCTCGCCTCCGCTTTTCGCCCAAGGGTCTCCGTCTCTCCGAATTCAACCCACGCGCCCTCGCCCGCCTCGGCGAGAAGCCAGCACACGTTCATCTCCGTCGGGGGAGTCAGGGAGACGAGATAGGGTTCCGTGTAGGCTCTCGCCGCAAAAGCCGGCAACCCGCTGCAGACGACTAAAAGCAACGCCAGAAAAAACTTTCGCATGATCGTGCCTCCTCGTAGTGAACTGGGATGACACGAGCATACGCCGGAGAAATCAAAGATATGTGCCGGTTTTTTTTCATTTTAATCACATGAGGAGGCACAAAATGTTTGATGAATAAAATAAACGCTCTCCCATCGGCACTCTTTCGCGAAATTGTCGCATCTCCCTCTCCACAACACAGAGGCACCGGATTATTCGCGGACTTCCCGGTCCGGCTATTTTCCTCCGCCCCAGGAGGCCTTGGCGTAACACTGCAACGCCAGAAGGACCGCCGAGGCGGTCTCCAGGGAGTGGAAGCAAGGAAGTCCTTCCTCGATGGCGGCACGACGGATGGCCATGCCGTCCTTGACCATACCCACCCGGAGGCCCGGAACGTTAACGAGGAGCTGCCACCGCTTGCGGCGGATCTCCGCGAGCAGCGCCTCGCCCTTGGGAACGGTCTCCACGGGAAGCCCCCACCGCGCCAGGTGCGCCGCGGTGCCCGGCGTGGCCTCCACGGTCCATCCCTGAGCCAGAAGAGTCGTAGCAAGGGCGCAGACATCGCCCTTGCGGTCGTCCCGCACGGAGAGAAGCGCCCGCCCCGGGGCGTCGAGGGAAATTCCCGCGCCCCGGAGCCCCTCCCAGAGCGCCTCCGCCACGGTGTCCGCCACGCCGAGGGCCTCACCCGTGGACTGCATGCGCGGCCCAAGCCGGGCGTCCACCCCTGGAAGCTTCTCCGTCGAAAAAACCGGCACCTTCACGCCGTAGGGGCCTTTGTAGGCGAACAACCCTGACTGCGGCACCATGTCCGCGAGGCGCTCGCCGAGGGCGATGCGCACCGCGAGATCCACCAGGGGGATTCCCGTGAGCTTGCAGACGATGGGCACGGTGCGGCTGGCCCTTGGATTGGCCTCGATGACCGTGAGCGCCCCGTCGTGGAGGACGAACTGCACGTTCAGAAGCCCCCTCACGCCGAGGGCGCCTCCGAGCTTGCGTACCACGTCGAGAATCTCCCGGCGATGGCGCTCCGTGAGGGAAAGGTCGGGAAAGATCGCCAGGGAATCGCCGGAGTGAATTCCCGCGGGATCGAGATGTTCGAAGACGCCGGGCACGAGCACGTCCTCCCCGTCGCAGAGGGCGTCCACCTCGAATTCCTTTCCCGGCAGAAAGCGGTCCAGCAGCACGTTCTGCCCCTCTCCCACGGCGAAGGCTTCCTCAAGGACCTCCAAGAGCTCCTCCTCGCCGGTGACCACCCGCATGGCCACACCGCCGAGGACGAAGCTGGGGCGCACCATGAGAGGATAGCCGAGCTTGCGCGCCTGCTCCACCGCGTCCTCCACGTTCCGCGCCGCGCCGCCCTCCGGCTGCGAGATGTCCAGGCGAGCCACGAGGGTGGAAAAGCGCCCCCGGTCCTCCGCAGCATCCACCGCGTCCTGCCCCGTTCCGAGGAGGCGCACTCCCCGGGCGGCGAGCTGCTGTCCGAGCCCCAGGGAGGTCTGTCCGCCGAACCCCGAGAAGATGCCGAAGACGTTTTCCCGGCGGAGCACCGCGAGAACGTCCTCCTCCGCAAGGGGCTCCACGTAGAGGGCATCGGAGATGTCGAAATCGGTGCTCACCGTCTCGGGGTTGTTGTTCACCATGATCGACCGCACACCCCGCCGCCGCAAAGCCTCCACGGCCTTGACGCAGCAGTAGTCGAACTCCACCCCCTGGGCGATGCGGATCGGACCGGAGCCGAGCACCGCCACGGCAGGGGCGCCCGCCGCAGGGCATTCCTCGCCCGCGGCACCCCAGACGCCGTAGAAATAGCCCGACCCGGCGGGCACTTCCCCGGCGCAGCCATCCACCTCGCGGAACCCCGGCGCGAGGCCGAGCACCTCCCGGGCGGCCTCCACATCCGCCGCCGTGCGCCCCACGACCGCGGCAACGGCCTTGTCGGAGAAACCCAGTACCTTGGCTGCCCCGAGCGCCTCCACCGAAAGCCCCTCGCCGCGGAGGCGCTCCTCCGCGGCGACAATCCGGGCCATCTCCGACACGAACCAGGGGGCGATCCAGGAACGGCGGGCGATCTCCTCCGCGCTCACTCCCCGGCGCAGCAGCGTGAAGATGGCCTCGATGCGCCGGTGTGTGGGAGCGAGCACGGCCCTCCAGAGTTCCTCCTCCTTCAGATCCGCGAGGCGGGGATCGAAGAGTGGCTCCGTACCGGTGGAACGGTAGGCCTTGAGCAGTGCCTGGGGAAAGGAAAGTCCGAGGGCGAGAACCTCTCCCGTGGCCTTCATCCGGGTTCCCAGCACGGGATCCGCCTGGGGAAACGCGTCGAAGGGCCACCGGGGCAACTTCACCGCCACATAGTCCAGGGCAGGCTCGGAAAGAGCGCTGCCGACGCCGGTGACGGGATTGGGCATCTCCGTGAGGGTACGCCCAAGGGCAATTTTGGCGGCGATGCGTGCGATGGGATATCCCGTGGCCTTGCTTGCCAGGGCGCTGGAACGGCTGGCCCTGGGGTTTACCTCGATGACGGCGTAGTCATCCCCGTCCGGAGAGACCGCGAGCTGCACGTTGCAGGCCCCCCGCACGTCCAGAGCCTCCACGATGCGGAGCGACGCGGAGCGGAGGCGCTGCCACTGGCAGTCCGTGAGCGTAAGCACCGGCGAGACCACCACGGAATCCCCCGTGTGGACGCCCATGGGATCCACGTTCTCCATGCTGCACACGCAGAGGGCGTTGCCGGAAGCGTCCCGGACCACCTCCGCCTCGATCTCCCGCCACCCCTCCAGGTAGCGCTCCACCAGGACGCGCCTCACCGGAGAGGCCCGAAGTCCCGCCTCGACGCAGGCATCAAGTTCCGCGGCGGAGCGGGCCACTCCGCTCCCCGTGCCGCCCAGGGTGAAATCGGGTCGCACGATGAGTGGAAAAGGAGTCGTCGCGGCAAAGACTCTCGCGGCGGCGACATCGGCAACGCAGACACTCGCCACCACGGGCTCGCCGATGTCGAGCATGGTCTGCCGGAAGTCCTCGCGTCCCTCGGCGCGGGCAACAGTTTCCACGGGCGTGCCCAGAACGCGGGTACCGTAGCGCTCCCAGATGCCCCGCTCCGCGCAGGTGACGCAGAGGTTCAGCGCCGTCTGCCCTCCAAGGGTCGCCACCACCCCGTCGGGGCGGTGCACCTGGAGAATCTCCTCCACCACGTCGGGCAGGAGCGGCTTGAGATAGACCACGTCCGCCACGTCCGGATCGGTCTGAATGGTGGCGGGATTGCTGTTCAGCAGGATCACCGTGCACCCTTCCTCCTTGAGCGCCCGGCAGGCCTGGCTGCCCGAGTAGTCGAACTCGGCGGCCTGACCGATGCGGATCGGTCCCGATCCCAGAACGAGAATCTTTCGAGCGCCGGAGGAACGATCCGCTGCCGGAGACAGCATTGCTGCAGTGGATCCGGAGAGCGTTCCGAAATCGAGCTCACGCGTCATGGGAGGCCTCCTTGGCGAGATGCTGCAGAAAGGAATCGAAAAGGAACGCCGTGTCCCGGGGACCGGGACACGCCTCGGGGTGGAACTGCACCCCCCAGGCGGGGACGTTCCGGGAGGCGATGCCCTCCACCGTGCCGTCCCCCAGGTGGCGGAAGGTGGCGAAAAGGCCCGCCCCGTCGAGGGTCTCCTCCACCACGGCGTAGCCGTGATTCTGACTCGTCACGTACCCGCGGCGGCTCTCCAGGTGCAGCACGGGCTGGTTGCTTCCCCGATGCCCGTAGGGGAGCTTCGCCGTGCGGGCACCGCAGGCCTGGGCGAGAAGCTGCGTGCCCAGGCAGATGCCGAAGAGCGGCACCTTGCCGAGGAGGTGCGTCACCACGGCGGTCTCCTCCCGGAGCACTGCGGGATCTCCAGGGCCGTTGCTCAGCACCACTCCGGCGGGGTTCCAGGCAAGGATCTCCTCCGCGGTGGTCGAGGCGGGAACGCGGATCACCCGGCATCCCCGATTCTCGAGGCTCCGGAGAATGTTCCGTTTCACCCCGTAGTCCACGAGGACCACCGTGGGTCCGTCTCCGCCTGCGGCGCACGTCTCGGAACAGGTCACCGTCCGGACCAGCGAATCCGGGAGGGCCTGGAGATGTGGCGCCTCCGATTCCCGGGCCAAACGCCCCATAAGGGTCCCCCGCTCCCGAAGGCGCAACACGAGATTACGGCAGTCCACTCCCGTCACGAGAGGCACTCCCCATTCGGCAAGCCACTCTCCGAGCTGGCGGATCCCCGGAAGCGGCGTGGATTCCAATCCCTGCACCACCGCCGCGGAAACCCATGGGCGGATTCCCTCCAGGGCGTCCGCGTCCACACCGTAGATCCCCTGGGACGGAAAGGTGAAGACCAGCATCTGTCCGCAATAGGAAGGATCCGAAAGAGACTGGGCATATCCTCCCATGGACGTGGAAAAGACAACTTCCCCGTCCAGTGCCGCCTTCAGGCCGAAGGGCGCGTTTCCGCGCCACCGTGTCCCGTCGGCGAGCGTAAGCCATACCGTTTCCATGCGCCATACACCTCCATCAGGGCAGAAAAAATGGGGCCGAAACGGCCCCACGGAGCGTACCTCATCCGAGCAACGGAACAGAAAGAGTCCTTCGCCGGCTACGCATCCGAAAGGAGGCCGTCTGTTGCCGCGGCCCCGCATCTGCGCTCCTTCGCGAAGAAATTTCTGTTTCCTGTATGCATCAAACGCACCTCCGGTTTCTTTCGGCGGACATTATACACAAGGAACCGAACTATGTACAGGGGTGAAAAAAGGCGGCACCCTCTTCGCGATGCCGGTCGTCGACGCGCCGGAGAGAACGCGTATCGACGAGGGCAGAGGGCGCCGCGCCGCACGGAACGAGCGGAAATCTCCGAAACGGCGACACGGAAAATCCTGTGCGCCGGCGGTCTACAGACGGAAAAGCCTGCCTCCGGTGTACGCCAGAGCGAAGAAGACGAAGTTCACCATCACGATGGACGCTCCCGCCGGGGCATCGAAGAGATAGGCCGCGAAGATTCCCAGGATCACCGAGGCGACTCCCGCGACAGTGGAAAGCACCAGCGCGCTGCGAAACCCCCGGGCGACCTGGAGGGCCGTCACGGCGGGAAAGATGATGAGACTCGACACCAGAAGCGTTCCCACCACCTTGATCCCGAGGACCACCGTGAAGGCCGTGAGCACCAGCAAAACGCTTTCCACCCGGTCCGGGCGAATCCCCACGACACGGGCATATTCCGCGTCGAAGGTCACCGCGAGCAGGTCGTGATAGAAGAACACCGCCACCAGAACGACCACCAGGGAGAGCAGCGAGGCGCCCCATACTTCCGCGCTCGTCACGGCGAGGATGTCCCCGAAAAGATAGCTGAAGAGGTCCACGTTGAATCCCCGCCCCATGCTCGCGAGGAAGACGCCCACAGCCATTCCCGTGGCGGAGACCATGCCCACCGCCGCGTCGCCGAAGACGGCCCGCTCCGAGAGCTTGCGGATCAGAAGGGACGCCACCGCCGCGACGGGCATGGTCACAGAGAGGGGATACGCTCCGAGGAGGAGCGCAAGCCCGATGGAGGCGAAGGCCGAGTGGGCCAGGCCGTCGCCGATCATGGAAAAACGCCGCAGGATCAGGAACACGCCGAGAAAGGCGCAGGAAAAGGCCACCACGCTCCCCGCGAGAAGCGCCCGCTGGACGAAGGTGTACTGCAGCGCCTGGGCGATCTGGGCGAAAGGTCCGTCAAGCATGGGATTCGTGATGGTGGTGCTGCCGACAGACCAGGTGCTGGAAGGCGCCTCCGAGATAGCGGGTCACTTCCTCGGAACCGCAGAACTCACCGAAGGCGCCGAAGAAGACGACCTTGCGGTCCAGATAGAGAATCTTCGAGGCGTACTTCCCGATGGTGGCGCTGTCATGACTCACCAGGAGCACCGAAGTGCCGAGCTGCCTGTTCAGCCGCTCCACGGTCTGGTAGAACTGTTCCCGTCCGTCGGGATCGAGGGCGGTGACCGGCTCGTCCAGCACGAGCAGCTCCGGCTCGGAGACGAGAGCGCGGGCCAGAAAAACGCGCTGGCGCTGCCCCCCCGAGAGACGCCCGATGAAGCGCGACCGCAACGAGGATACCCCCACCAGCGAGAGCGCCCGATCCACCGCCTCCTCGTCGGCCTTGGAAAGCCGTTTCGGAAACGTTTTCCGCGCCAAGAGCCCCATGGAGACCACCTCGGCCACCGTGGCGGGGAAACGCTGCAGCGGAAGAGTCGTCATCTGGGGAAGGTAGCCGACGCGGTCCCACCGGGAAAACCCGGACAGGGACTCTCCGAAGAGCCGCACGTCACCTTCCGCAAGCTCCACGAGGCCGAGAATCGCCTTGATCAGTGTGGTCTTCCCCGAGCCGTTCGGTCCCACGATGCCCACATACTCCCCGGGAGCGACGTCGAAACGCACCCGTTCCAGGACGGTGCTCGTCTGGTAGAACACCGTCAGGTCACGAACGGAGAGCAGTGGCGAAGAGTCGTCGGAACGGAAATCCCGCGGGGACTCCGCCTTTGCGGAGACCCCGGCGGTCGCCTGCGGGGCTGTCACCGGCATGCCAGTCCTTCCCGAAGCCGGGCCAGATTGTCCCGCATGATCCGGAGATAGGAGAGCCCCTGCTCACGCTCTTCCCGGGAAAGGTTGTGGGCGCCGTGGAGCAGGAGAAGCCTCGCCCCCGTTTCTGCGGCGATGGCCCGCGCGACCTTCGGGTCGATGAGTTCCTCGTGGTAGATCACGGAGGCTCCGGTGTGTTTCATGGTCTCCACCAGCTCCGCCACGGCCCGGGGGGACGGCTCCGCATCGGGTGCAAAGCCCGGATAGGGGGACACGTGTTCGAGCCCGTAGCGGCGGGCAAAATAGCCGAAGGCGAAATGGCCGCCGTAGATGATGGTCCTCCGCTCGCAACCGGAAAGCCCTTCGGTGATCTCCCTGTCGAGGGCCGCGAGCTCCTTCGCATAGCTCTCGGCGTTGTTGCGGTAGATCTCGGCTCCCGCGGAATCCTTTGCGGCGAAAGCCTCGGCGATGGTGCTCACCATGGTCCGGGCGAGAAGGGGATCGAGCCAGATATGGGGATCCTTGCCGTGATGGTGGTGGTGGTCGGAGGCATCCCCGGCGTGTGCATCCGCGCTCGCCCCATGGTCGTGCCCGTGGTGCTCCTCCTGCGGCGGCGCCGCGTGGTCGCCGGCCTCGCCGGAGTGGACATGCTCGTCATGCTCGTCCCCCTCGGCGAGTTCGATGCCGCGGCTCGTGTCCACCACGAGGAGCGCCGGATTGTCCACGCCCTTCACAAGGTTCTCCGCCCAGGGTTCCATGAATTCCCCCGTATAGAGGAAGACATCCGCGTTCCCAAGGCGGATCATGTCACCGGGGCGAGGCGCGTAAGTATGCGCCTCCACGCCGGGAGGCAGAAGCAGCGACACCTCGACACGGTCTCCGCCCACCTGACGGGCGAAGTCGTAGAGAGGGAAGATCGTGGCCGTCACCTTGAGCTTCGCCGCCTCCGCGGCGGCCGCCCCGGAAAAAAGAGCCGTTCCGGCGACCAGAGCCAAAAGACCCGCCGCCAGAACCGGAAACGCATACTCCCGCCACTGCCGTTTTTTTTTCGAACTTTTCATGTGTTCCTCCTTTTCACACCGATTGTTCCCGCGTAGAGGAAACAGCCTCGATGTTCCTGGAGAGCCCGGTCTGGCACGTACCGTTTTCTCCCCGAAAAGACCGATTCCGGAACTCCGCAGGCGCCTTCTCCGACGTAAAACGTCTTCGTTTTTTGATGCGCCTCCCTGATATCACACCCGACCACCGGGGAAATGTGCTCTTTTCCGGCGAGAGCGGCCTTGTAAAACGTACGCGCTACGAGGCCCCCAAGGCATTGTTCCCGCTTTCGGACTCTCCCTCGGATCTTCCCCTGCGGGCTCCTTTCGCCTCCTGCGACGGAGCGATCCTGCCCCGCAAGGCGCAGACGGGACAGAGACCGTACACTTCGACATGATGTCCCTCGATGACGTACCCGGTCTGGGCGGCGAGGAGCTTTTCAAGCACTTCCAGACCACAGGCCTCGAACGATTCCGCCCGGCCGCAGGAACGACACACCAGAGCGTGCACATGCCCGGAGGACCATCGCACGTACCGGTGCTCTCCGTCGGAGCCGTGCACGCACTTGATAAGATTTCTCTTTTCCAGAAGCGCCACCGCACGATAGACCGTGGCCTGACCGATGCCCTCCTTTGACAGAGAGGCCACGATCTCCGCCACGGAAAGCCCCCGAGGTGATGCGGAAAGAAGCTCAACGAGAGCAATGCGTGGCGCAGTTGCCTTCAGGCCGTTCGTGTCGAGGAGATGTCTCGTCTCCTCGCCGGTCGTCTTTTGGATGTATCCGTACGGCTCCATTGTGTTCGTCATGGATGATATTTTTTCTCATTTTAGAATGCTTGTCAAGACTTTCGATCCGGCGGACGCGCGGCGATCTTCGTGGCGACACCTTCCTTTTGCGCGCTTCCTTTACAGCGCACGTTCTCCCGGCCTCCACCGCGACAGGGCATCGTTGACGACGACAGGGTATTCAGCGTATACTGCGCATACTTTCATTGCGGAGGCCGGCCCATGACAAGACTCGTGCAGCATGCAACCGCAGCGGATCTGGCCTACAGGGAGATCCTCCTGAGAATTACCACTCAGGCCCTCACTGCGGGAGAACGGCTTCCGGAAGCATCCCTGGCCGCAGAAATGGACGTGAGCAGGACACCGGTTCGAGAGGCATTGCGCCGTCTGGCACAGGAAGGGGTGGTGATTCTCGTCCCCGGGGGCGGAGCACACCTTGCCGACCCTTCGTTGAAGGAAATGGCGGACACGATGGAGGTCCGTGTTCACCTGGAACGGCTGGCGATCCGCAAGCTCTCCGGCACCATCACGCCCCTGCAGATCTGCCGTCTCGAAGAAGTCATCCAGAAACAGCGTGACGCCGACCTGGATATTCCCTCCCTCATTCGGCAAGATTCCCTCTTTCATCATCTTTTGGCCGAATCGACACACAATGAAGCCCTGACGGACTCTCTCGACGCACTTCTGGCACGAAGCATGGCCTTCCGGATTCTTTTCGCGGGGCGGGAGGACTACGACAACCATCTCATCCTCGAAGAGCACCTGCGCATTCTCGACGCATTGAAACGACGCGACACCGAACTGGCGGAAAAACACCTCGAAGCCCACCTGCATCTGGCCCTGGCCGAGTACTCCCGTTCCGGCGAACCCACAGGGACGCCTCGAAAAAAGAAGGCATCTCACGCCGAACTTCGTCCCGTTCCACCCCCGGCGGAGAAACGCCGCCGGGAAACGCTTCGTGAACCGCGACAAGGAGGCACATTCCCGTGACTGATTTTGCCTATTCTCCCGTTACGCCGGAGGTGGTGGAAGAACTCCGCGCGCTCCTCTCACCGGGACAAGTGACCATCGACGAGGAAAAGCGGGCCGCCTACTCCCGGGACGAGGTGGCGGCCTGTTCCTGGGACAGACCCTACCTCGCGGAGGTGCTCGTCTTTCCCGAGTGCACCGCCCAGGTGGCGGCGGTGTTGCGCTTCGCCGACGAACGGCGCATCCCCGTCACGCCCCGGGGTGCCGGAACGGGACTCTCCGGCGGGGCCGTTCCCGCCTTCGGAGGCATCGTGCTCTCACTGGAGCGGATGAACGCCATTCTGGAGATGGACGTGGACAACCTGTGCATCACCGTGGAGCCCGGGGTGGTCACCTCGGAGATCACCCGCGCCGCGGCGGCGGCGGGGCTTCTCTACGCGGGGGACCCCTGCAGCGGCGACGCTTCCTTCATCGGCGGAAACATCGCCGAGAACGCCGGGGGAAACAAGGTCATCAAGTACGGTTCCACGGGGGCCAGCGTTCTGGCTCTGGAGGTTGTCCTCGCCGACGGCTCCGTCACCTGGTTCGGCGGCAAGCGGCGCAAGGATGTGACGGGCTACGACTTCGTGAAGCTCCTGGTGGGCTCCGAGGGAACCCTCGGCGTGGTGACGAAGGCCATCCTGAAACTGGTTCCGCTTCCGGAACGCATCGTGGACCTTCTGGTCCCCTTTCCCGACGCCGCCTCCGCCGTTGCCGTCGTACCCCGCATCATGCGGGAAGCAAGCATTCTCCCCTCGTCCGTGGAGTTCATGGACGCTCTTTCGGTCCAACTTGCCGAGCGTTTTCTGAACCGGCCGGTTCCGCATTCCGACCGGGCGGGCGCCTATCTTCTCATCCAGATCGAGGGCAACGACCGGGACGCCCTCGCCGACGACTACGAGCGCATCGGCCGGTTCTGCCTGGAGCACGGCGCGCTGGAGGTCTTCGTGGCGGACAACCGGAACGTGCGGGACAAGCTCTGGAAGGCCCGCAAGGCCGTCGGCGAGGCCATGGTGGCGGGGTTCGTCCAGAGCGCCCTGGAAGATGTGGTGGTTCCCACGAGCGCGGTTCCGGAGCTGATGCGCGAGGCGACGCGCATCACGGAGACGCACGGCGTGGAGGGAATCAATTTCGGCCACATCGGAGACGGAAACATGCATGTCAACTTCGTCATCCGAAAACCCCGTGCGGACTGGCACGAGGTGATGGACCGGGCACTCCGCGACCTTTACCGCACGGTACGCCGCCTTGGAGGGACCTTGTCGGGGGAACACGGCATCGGCCTGAAACGGAGGAAATACATGGAGGAGGTGATGGATACGGCCCAGATCGCACTGATCCGTCGCGTGAAACAGGCGTTCGATCCCAACAACATCCTCAATCCGGGAAAGATCGTGCCCGACGTGTAGAAGAAAACGCGAGTCGAGCGGAGTGTGCGGAGCGACACCGTTCAAAAGTCCTCCGCGGTGCGGGAAACGGGGTTCTCTTCCGAGGCTGCGACAACCGTCGTTTTTTCGAGGAAGAGAAGTGAGAAGCATTCCAAGTTCGAGAAGAGAGCGGGAGGTTTCAAGATGAGCGTGCAGTTGACCATTCTCGTAGGCTACGTCATTCTTCTTTCATTCATATCCTGGATCGCCACGCGGATCCAGCGAAGCGGCAAGGGTGGTGCGCTGGACTATCTCCTGGCGGGACGGCACCTCCCCACGCCTCTCGTTGCGGCCATGCTGACCGGCCTTGCCATCGGCGGTGCCTCCACCGTGGGCGTCGCGGAAAACGCCTACGTGCGCGGCCTTTCCGCCGGCTGGTACAACGCAGCCTGGGGAACCGCGGGTATCCTCGTGGGGCTCTTCGCGGCAAAACATTTCCGAAAGATGAACGTCAGAACCGTTCCGGAAATGATGGGGCGCATGTTCGGGCAGGGAGCGCGTACCGTCGGCGTGATCGCCCAACTCCTCATCCTCATGGTCATCACGGCCCTGCAGTACGTGGCGGGCGGAGCGATCCTCACGGCCCTCCTGCCGGACATCTTCACCTTCCAGACGGGTATGTTCGCCTCGGCCCTCATCTTCATCTTCATCACCGTGGTCGGCGGCTACTGGGCCGGAGGACTCACCAACGTGGTCAACGTCATCGTCATCTACGTGGGCATCTTCGCCGCACTCCACGGCAGCAGCGCCTCCTTCGGCGGATGGGACACCATCATCGCCGCGCTCCCCGCGGGCAAACCCTGGTTCGACTGGACCTCCGGCGTCGGCACCGCGGTAGTCACCGCCTGGATGGTGGTCATGATCACCCAGGGCTTCTCCGTCCAGGCCACCAACCAGATCGCCTTCGCCGCCAAGGACGAAAAGACCGCCCGCAACGGCTTCATTCTCGGCGGCATTCTCATTCTCCCCGCGGGCTTCCTCTGCGCTCTCTTCGGCATCATCGCCGCGTCCCAGTTCCCGGGCCTCGAAAAGCCGGCCCTCGCCCTTCCCTCTATCGCGGCACACATCAGCCCTCTCGTGGGAGGACTCTTCCTCGCCTCCCTTTGGGCGGCGGACATCTCCACCGCGGTGGGACTCCTTCTCGGAAGCTCCACGCTGATCGTGGAGGACATCTGGAAACGCTTCTTCCCGGGAACGATCGCCCCCGATCGGGAAGTGTTCGTCTCCCGCATGGTCGTCCTCGCCGTGAGCATCTGCACCTTCCTCATGGCCCTCACGGTCCGGGGCATTCTCGTCACCATCACCACCGCGCTGGCCATCACCGCCTCCTTCACGCTGCTCATTCTCGCCGGCATCTACACGCCTGGTCTCTGCAAGCGCATTGCGGGCTTCTGGACCATTTCGGCCTCCATTCTCGTGTGGCTCGCCTGGACCTTCGTTCCCGCCATCCGGGTGGTTCCCCACCTGGCCTACCTCGAATGGCCCGTCTGTCTCGCCGTGTTCCTCCTCTGCGCGGCCCTCGGCAAGGAACCCGCCAAGAGCCTTCTCGTATCCGAGACGGCCTAACGGCGAAACCGACCCGAACGAAGTCGCTCTTCCGAACGCCGCCCCGGGGGGCCAGCGGGAACCGCCCGCACACCTCCGGGGCGGCATGCGGTACACCCCCACCGGTATCCTGGAGAAGGCTTTGCGGAAAACCCGGAAAGACGCTACCATCCTGAGTGGACCCGATTCGAATCGACGACAGAAAGCGAGATGTAGTCCATGAGTGTTCGCATCACCTACGAAGAACTGCTGCAGTATACCCGGGAGGTCCTCCGGGCCTTCGGATACTCCGAGGAGAGGGCAGAGCTCACCGCCCGCATCCTGGTGGAGGCGGACGCCCGGGGCGTCGCGTCCCACGGAGTGGCGAGGCTCGCCTTCTACGAGACCAATCTCCGGGGAGGACACGCAAAGCTCGACGCGGAACCGGTCATCGTGCACGAGACACCGGTTTCGCTCGTGGTGGACGGAAATCAGGGAATCGGAGCCTACGTGGCGGACTTTTCCATGCGACACGTACTCCGAAAGGCCGAGGCGACGGGGACCTGTTTCTGCGCTGTGCGCAACTCCAACCACTACGGGATGGCCGGGCTCTGGGCGGAAATGGCGGCGGAGCGCAACATGGTAGGCATGGCCTTCACGAACACGAGACCCTGCTCCATCGCCACCTTCGGAAGGCAGCACATCCTCGGGACGAACCCCATCGCCGTGGCCATCCCCGCCGGAAAGGGAAGACCCTGCTTCCTGCTCGACATGGCCACCACCGTGGTGGCTCACGGCAAGGTCGAGGTCTGCCACCGCAGAAACAAACCCATGCCTCTGGGGTGGGCCGTGGACGCCGAAGGGCAGGGAACCACCGATGCCACCGCCGTGGTGAATCTCTTCCGGCAAGAGGGAGAAGACATGCTGGGGGGACATCTGCTGCTCGGCGGCGAGGGGGAGGAACTGGGAGGCCACAAGGGATACGGGCTTGCGCTTCTGGTGGAACTCCTCTGCTCAGGGCTCTCCATGGGCACCTGGAGCGCCCACACCTTCAACGACCAGGGAGCCTGCATCACCCATTTCTTCGGTGCCTTCCGGCTGGACCTCTTCGGAAACGGGGACGGCGTTGCGGAACACGTGGGAGACATTCTCGAGGAAATCCGGAGGGGCAAACGGGTGGAAGGGCAGGATCGGATCTACATCCACGGGGAGAAGGAGACGGAACGCCGGGCCAAAGCACTCGCCGAGGGATTCGAGCTGGACGATGCGACGGAAACCCTGCTCGGCACGTACGCAGAGCGTTACGGACTGACACCGCCTCGCTTCCTTTCCTGAAAAATCGTTTTCCGCGCCGGGAGCTCGCCGCGGAATCCCGGCGCGGAGACGTCTTTCGCGCATGCCCGGGTCATCTTTCCGCGCTCCCCCCGGAGCGTCCGACCGGCGCGGAAAAGGACCGCCCTTTCAGCCCCGGAACACGTCGGCGGTATTCACCCCCGGATGACCTTTTTCACGCCCCGGGCGGTAAACCACGCGGCACTCCGCTCCACCTGATCCCCCTGAAGCACGACGCCCCCCTCCTCTATCCTGGATCCGCATCCCAGCCCCTTGCGGAGCGCACAGGCAAGCCCTTCCGCGAGGGGGACGGGAACCCCCTCGACCACGGTCACGGTCTTGCCTCCCCGCCCCTTCCGCTCCCGGCGAAGGACAACTCTGGGAAGGGCGCTCAGATCGGAAAACCCGTCCTCGTCACCGTGGACGGAAGACACGCCGTTTTTCGAAGAAATTGCGCCATCGGTGGTACCGGAGACGTCCTCCCCCGGAGGGTCGGTCCGGGAACCGCCCGGCTCGCCGAAGGCGAGAGCAAAGGGATTCGGAAGGGGTTCGTCATGACCGACGGAAGATTTGTCCGTTCTCTTCGACATGGCTGTCTCCCTCCTGCGTTGCTTCCGCGTCCGGCTCAGGACAGGTCGAGGCATCTGGCGATGTAGAGACCGGCCGCCTGAAGATCGACGATGCGGCAATTCCCTCCGCTCTCTTTCACCAGCACCTTCGGCTGCAGAAGATTTCCGTCGCCCGTGAGCGCCACGGTCCCCACGGTACCGTCGGAGAGCTCCACCACCGTGCTGGGCGGATAGATGCCCACGCCGGAGAGCAGAACGTTGCAGATCCCGGGATCGAATCCGGTTCCGCTGTTCGCCAGAATGATGCTCAGCGCCTTTTTGGCCGATACGGGCTCCTTGTAGACCCGCTTCGTGGTGAGGGCGTCGAAGACGTCGGCGACACCGACGAGCCGTGCGAGAAGGGGGATCTTTTCCCCCTTCAGCCCCTGGGGGTAACCCGACCCGTCCCAGCGTTCGTGATGACTCAGAATGCCCGAGAGCACAAGGGAATCCTCGACACCGGATTCCTTCGCGAGAGTGAAGCTCAGCTCCGCGTGGGTCTTGACGAGATCGAACTCTTCGTCGGTGAGGCGCTCCGGCTTGTTCAGAATCTCCCGGGGAATCTTCGCCTTTCCGATGTCGTGGAGAAGTCCCGTCGTGACAGCGGTCTTCGTGATGTCGTAGGCCAGCCCCCTGGAGCGCTGAACGCATTTCGCCAGATAGCCCGCGAGAAGCCCGACGTTCAGCGAATGGACATAGGTGTACTCGTCCGCGTCGTGGGCGACGCCGAGGGAGAGAAGCACCTGAGAGGATTTGTGGATCTCCTCGCTGAGCATGCGTCCCGCGTCCTCGATCTCCTCCCGGGGAAAGGTCTTGGCATCGTTTCCCGAGAGCGCCCGATGCACGCCGGAGAGGCGATCCACGACCTTGCCGCTCACTTCCCGGTCGATCTGGCGCACCGACGGATCGATGTGGTCGAGGAGCGTGGTCATCTCCTCCACGGTGACCTGGGCTTCGAATTCGAGCTTGATCTCCCGGACACCCCAGGAACGCAGCGCTCCCGTGATGATCTCCGCCTTTCTGGCGAAATTCTTCAGGGGGCGTCCTCGGGAGACGATGAGAATGCCGTCCTCGGGAGAGACGATATCGTTCACGAGCACCGCCTCGGGATAGCGGAACATCTCCTCTACAGGAACCGTTTTGGCATAGGTATTTCGTTCTTTCACGACCTTCACCTCCGCGCAAGCCCGCTCCTGGCGACGGAAAACCGGCCTGATGGGAAGGCGCAGGAATGCTTCCCCGCGTCTTTTGCCCGCAAGCATATCGCATTGCTGCATCCTTCGCAAACACGGTAAGCGTTGGTTTTTTCGGCGCGCTTCGGAGAAAGCCTGCGATACCGCAGGAGTGTCATGGGCCGATGGACTGTTACGAGCCTGTCCGGGCGACGAAAAGCAGGAAAGCGCCTTACGGGCGCACGGGCGAGATCTTTTTCCGGCGGGCTTGGTGGATGTCGAGGGAAATTCCGCGGCACTAGAGGTGCGGGAGCAAACGATGTAGGATACACACATATGATTTTGTCCCGATAGAGGAGGCACTCCCATGACATCCGCAACGACTCGGCGCCCCCCCCTGCCCCTTCTCCTCGCCGCCTATGCGGCCATCTACATCATTTGGGGCTCCACCTATCTGGCCATCCGTTTCTCCGTGGAGACCATCCCCCCCTTCCTGGGAGGAGGCGTTCGCTTTCTTGCCGCCGGAGGACTTCTCTACCTGTTCGCGCTCACCAGGACCTCGGAGAGGCCGACACGACAGGGCTGGAAACAGGCCTTCAAGGTGGGAGGGATCATGCTCGTCGGTGGATACGGAGGAGTGATGTGGGCGGAACAGGTGGTCCCCTCGGGGCTGACGGCGCTCATCATCACCGTGGAACCCCTGTGGTTCGTCCTGTTCGACTGGCTCATCTTCAAATCCGGGCGTCCGGGAAAGATCGAAAGCCTGGGGCTTCTCCTCGGCTTCGCCGGAACCATCGCCCTCGTCCTTTCCGAGGGCGGCGGGACGGCGGCGGCTTCCGGAGACGGAGGCATGCTTCTCGGCATGGCAGTCATTCTGGGAAGCACCGTGTGCTGGACCTTCGGCTCCCTCTACTCACGAAAAGCCCGGATCGCCACGTCGGGTCTTCTGGGCACCGCGATGGAAATGCTCGCCGGAGGCGTGTCGCTTTCCGCCATCGGCCTTCTCGCCGGAGAAGCCTCCCGGGTCCGTCCCGAGGCGATGACGGCGAAATCTCTCTGGGCACTGCTCTACCTCGTGATCTTCGGCTCCCTCGTGGCCTTCACCGCCTTTCTCTGGCTGATGAAGGTGGAGAAAGCCTCCCGCGTCGCCACACACACCTTCGTGAATCCTCTGGTGGCACTCTTCCTCGGCTGGCTCCTCGCAGGCGAGAGCATCACGGGAACGATGCTCATCGCCGCCGGAGTGATCATCCTCTCGGTGGTGCTCATCACCACCGCCCGAACGCGCAAGGAAAGTTCCCCGGATGCGGACGAGGTCGTCGCGGCACCTCTTGCCGCGGTCTCGTCAGAAGAAGGGAACGCCGCCGGATGACGCCGCGTCCCGAAGAATCTCCGAGACGACCGCGTCCGACGCCCCGGGAAAGCCCGCTTCGAGCGCCTGTTCCCGCATGCGGTCGAGACGCCCCTCCTCCCGGACCAGGTCGGTCAGAAGGCGCATCACGTCCTCGGACGTGGCGGCGAGAACACCCGCGCCACATCGTTCGAGATACGTGGCATTGTAGACTTCCTGGTAGGGAACCGGGCTGACGAGGATCATGGGGACCCCTACGCTCAGAGCCTCGCTCGCCGTGAGCCCTCCGGGTTTCGTAACGAGAAGATCCGCCTCCGCCAGATATTCCTCCAGGTTCTCCACGAAACCGAAAGCGCGGAACGAACATCCCTCTCGGGGACGGTATCCTTCGAGTCGTCCCAGGAGATCCCTGTTCCGTCCCGCCACGACGGTGACGTCCGCGGGCGTTCCCGACCGGCGGAGGTCGTCGAGGATGTTCAACGCCAAGGAATCGGAGATGCCGCTCGTCACGAAGAGGACCGAGAGGGGGGAACCTGCGTCACGGCGGGGCTGCCGCGACGCTGCAATACACTCNNCGCAACGCTGCAATACGCTCCCGGGCTTCCCGGTACTTTTTGAGGACGGGAATGCCCGTCAGGGAAATGCACTCCCGCGGAACACCGAGCCCGCACAGATCCTCAACGACGATGGGGCTGGCGGCGAAATAGCGGTCCACGCCGGGACTCATCCACATCCTGTGCAGGGCGAAATCGGTAACCACCGTGTAGATCCGCCCCCGGTAGAGCCCTTCCTCCTTCATGCGGGAGAGCACATTTGCCGGAAAGAAGTGCGTGCACACGCAGATCTCGGGCTCGTTCTCCCGGACATAGCCGAGAAAACGCTTCACGTTCTCCAGGCTGATCCGCTCCACGAAACGGAGCATGAGACTCTTGTCCCGATCCTGATCCGTGAGTTCGTACATAATTTTACAGGCCAGGTGCGCATGTTCGCTGATGAACTTGTAGACATCGCTGTAGGACCACTTGAACAGGTCGTTGGAAAAATCGATGAGATCCAGAACGACGTTGGGAATCCGTCTGTCGTCGAGAGCTTCCCGGAGTGCCCTCGCGGCCATGCGGTGCCCGTTTCCCGCCGTCACGTGAAGCAAGTGAACGGGTTTCATGGACATTCCTCCAAAAGAGGCCCCGACGCCCGAACGTCAGTGCTGCCGCCGGGTTCCGGGGAGAATCAGAACAGCTCCCGCAATGGTGCACAACACCATCAGGGTCGTAAGAATCAGCATGAGCCTCATTATCCATTCCTCCTCTTCGCGGTCAAGTTTCAGAAAGGTAACGGCAGAACGAGGCGCCCCCGCCGGGAAAAGTCTCCGATAATTCCGAACGTCCCTTCCGGACCCGTCACCCCCCTGTGCGGAAGAAGGACGGAGACGAGGACGGACCGGCCGGAAACAAACATATGACGCTCCCATCGTGACGTGGCGGGGAGACCGAACGGAACGCGTTCCTTTTTCCATCACCAAAGGTACTTCTCCAACAGAAACACGTCCGGGGAAAGAAATCCCCTATGACATGGACCATACGCCTCGCGGGCATTTCCCGCATGCGGAAGTCTCCGTAGCCTCTCTTACGTATTTTCACTGATTTCTCCAGCTAGCTTCCGAAAGTATCGGGGGGAGATTTATGCTTGACTTTTTTGCTTATGAGATAAATAATGTCAGCATAAAATGCAACCCTGGAGGTGCACGCAGTGGATAAGTCTCGTTTTCTCTACGAGGGCAAGGCAAAGAAAATGTACCTGATGGATGATCCCGAAACGCTCCTTCTCGAATACAAGAACGACCTCACCGCATTCAACGCCCTGAAAAAGGACTCTCTCGAAGGCAAGGGAACCTACACCAACCGGATCAGCGCTTATCTTCTCCGCTACCTCTCCGAAAAGGGCATCCCCAACCACTTCATCGAACTTCTCGACGACAGACACCAGCTCGTGCGACGGGTGACCATCCTCCCCCTGGAGGTGGTGGTGCGCAACGTCACCACGGGCTCCCTCTGCAAGCGCCTCGGCGTCGCCGAGGGCATGACGCTTCCCCGGCCCCTCATCGAGTTCTACCTGAAGGACGACGCTCTGGGTGATCCCCTGGTCACCGAGGACCACGCCCTTCTCTTCGGCTGGGCCTCGGAAGAGGATCTGAGGAAGATCAAGGAGACCACCACCCGGGTGAACGAACTTCTGAAGGCGCTCTTCGAGAGCAGGGGAATTCTCCTGGTGGACTTCAAGCTCGAGTTCGGCAAGACCGCGGACGGAACGCTCATCCTCGCCGACGAAATCTCTCCCGACACCTGCCGCTTCTGGGACCGCACCTCGGGAGACCGCCTCGACAAGGATCGCTTCCGCAAGGACCTCGGCAACGTCCTCGAAGCCTACGAGACCATCTGGAACCGTCTCTCGGGAGAGGAGAAGGCCTGATGCGCCACCGTGCCGAAATCGTAGTGACGCTGAAAAGCGGCGTCCTGGACATTCAGGGCAAGGCGGTCTTCCAGTCCCTGCAGCAGCTCGGCTACGGAGAACTGGAGGATGTCCGAGTGGGCAAGGTGGTTCACCTCCTCCTCGACGCTCCGACCCCCGAAAAAGCCCGGGAACTCGCCCGGGGAATGTGCGAAGACCTCCTCGTGAACGGACTCATCGAGGAATACCGGATCTCTCTGGAGGCGGCGGAGCGATGAACGTCTCCGTCGTCGTCTTTCCCGGAAGCAACTGCGACCAGGACGCGGTGCGGGCCCTCGCGTCCTTTTCGGGGCGTCCCGTCGCGCAGGTCTGGCACGGGGATCCGGCACTTCCCGCCGCAACGGACCTGGTGATCCTTCCGGGAGGATTCTCCTACGGGGACTATCTCCGCACCGGCGCCATGGCCGCCCGCTCGCCCATCATGGAGGCCGTCCGCCGCCACGCCTATGAGGGCGGGCTGGTGCTCGGCATCTGCAACGGTTTCCAGATCCTCACCGAGGCACGCCTCCTTCCGGGGACACTCCTGCCGAACAAGACGCTGACCTTCGTCTGCAAACCCTGCACGCTCCGGGTGGAGCGGACGGACACACCCTTCACCGGGGCATTCCGCCCGAACCAGGTGGTACAGTTTCCCATCGCCCACCACGAGGGACTCTTCTATCTTCCCGAGAAAGAGCTGGACGAACTGGAACAGCGCGGACAGGTGGTCTTCCGCTACGCCTCGCCGGAGGGATCCGTCGCACCCGAGGCGAGCCCTAACGGCTCGCTCCGCAACATCGCGGGCATCGTCAACGAGCGGGGCAACGTGCTGGGACTCATGCCCCATCCGGAACGCGCAAGCGACCCGGTTCTGGGAGAACGGGACGGCCTCCTCGTGTGGCAGTCCGTCGCGGGCTGGATCGAAGGGGGTCATTGACGTGGATTTCCGTACCGTCGGCTTGACGGAGAACGAATACAAGACGATTCTTCGGGAACTGGGGCGCACTCCCAACGAGACGGAGCTGCGCCTCTTCGGCGTCATGTGGTCCGAACACTGCAGCTACAAATCCACCCGCCCCCTGTTGCGCCTCTTCCCCATCGAGGGGCGGGCGGTCGTCCAGGGGCCGGGGGAGAACGCGGGCGTCGTGGACCTCGGAGAGGGCTTCGGGCTCGCCTTCAAGGTGGAGAGCCACAATCACCCCTCCGCGGTGGAGCCTTACCAGGGCGCCGCAACGGGCGTGGGAGGCATCATCCGGGACATTCTCGCTATGGGCGCGCGTCCCGTGGCATCCATGGACGGCCTCTTCTTCGGGGATCCGGAGCTGCGGAAAACCAAAGCGCTCCGGCAGGGCATCGTGGCGGGCATCGGCGGATACGGCAACGCCGTGGGCGTTCCCACCGTGGGTGGCAAGACGGTCTACGACGAGGCCTACACGGAAAACCCCCTCGTGAACGCCTTCTGCGCCGGAGTCGTCCGCCTGGAGGACATGGTGCGCTCCGACACGGCACAATCGGGCAGACTCGTGGTGCTTCTGGGGGCAAAGACTGGGCGGGACGGCATCGCCGGAGCGGCCTTCGCGTCGGTGGAACTGGCGGAGGACACCAGCGCCAGCCGGCCCCAGGTGCAGATCGGCGACCCCTTCGCGGAGAAGCTCCTCATCGAATGCTGCCTGGAACTTCTGGAGAAACGCCTCATCGATTCCATGCAGGACATGGGCGCCGCGGGAATCATCTCCTCCTCCAGTGAGATCGCCGCCAAGAGCGGCGTGGGCATGACGCTGGACCTGGACCGCGTCCCCCTGCGTGAAAAGGGCATGACCCCCTGGGAGATCGCCCTTTCGGAATCCCAGGAGCGCATGTTGCTCATCGTGAACCCGGACCGCATGGAACAGGTGCTGCAGGTGGCGGCGAAATGGGCGCTGGACTGCACGGTCTTCGGCGAGACCACCGGGGACGGCCGCTACGTCATGAAGGCCGGAGGCGCGATGGTGGTGGATCTTCCTCCAGCCTTCATCGGAGGCAACGCTCCCATCATCCACTGGCCCTCCCGTGAACCACGGGACCTGGAGGAGCGGCAGCGGCTCGAGGTGGAGGAACTTTCCCCGCCGAAGGATCTCGGTGCCGTTCTCCGCTCGCTTCTGGAAGACCCCAATCTGGGGAGCAAGGCCTGGATCAGCGAGCAGTACGACTCCATGGTCCAGACCAACACGGTGATCGGCCCGGGAGGCCCGGTGAGCGTTCTCCGCGTTCTCCGCGGAGACAAGTCCCCGGTCTTCGTCGCCTTCTCCATGGAGGCCGACCCATGGAAGTGCCGCACCGATCCCAGAGGGGGCGGCGCGGAAACGGTGGCCCGCACCCTGCGTTCCCTCTCGGTCTGCGGGGCGGAACCCCTGGGATGGACGAACTGTCTCAACTTCCCCTCGCCCCAGGACCCGGAGGTTTTCTGGGAGATGCGGGAGTGCGTTCAGGGCATGGCGGACGCCGCACGGGGACTCTCCTGCCCGGTCGTCTCGGGAAACGTGAGCCTTTACAACGAAACACCCCAAAAGAAAATTCTTCCCACGCCTCTCGTGGTCACCGCGGGACTCCTTTCCGATCTCGACGGATTTCTTCCGTGGAGCCGCTGGCGCGAGGGGGATCACCTCTTTCTCGCGGGAATGCCCAATACCGCCCTGGGGGCAAGCCGCTACCTCCTGCGCACCTTCGGTCTGCTCCAGGGAAAGATTCTTCCTTTCGACGCCGGGGCGGAACAGGATTTCACCGCTCGGGCACGCCGCACCGCAAAAGAACGGGCCGCCCGGAGCGCCCGCTCCCTCGCCGGAGGGGGCCTCGCCGTGGCCCTCGCCAAGGAGGCCATGGAGTCCGGCATCGGCGCCCGCCTGGATGTGCAGATCCCCACGCGCCCCGACGTCTTCCTCTTCGGAGAGGGAGGTCCCAGGGCACTCTACGCGGTGCCGCCCGCGTCCCTTCCGCTCTTCCGGAGCATCTGGCGCGGCTCGCCTCTCACGGAACTGGGCGTGGCCACAGGGAACATCCTCGACGTGAAGCGGGGCTTTTCCCTTTCCCTCGCGGAACTTCGCGACAGCTGGAGGCGATGAGCCGTGTGCGGCGTCTTCGGAGCCTTTTCCACCACATCGAGACCCGTTCTGGAGGACATCTACCTCGGCCTCTACGCCCTGCAGCACCGCGGCCAGGAATCGGCGGGTATCGCCTGGTTCGACGGCCGTGAACTCTCCACCGCGAAGGGCATGGGACTCGTCCACGAGGCCCTTCGCCAGGAGGAACTAGCCAGGAATCCCGCCTCGGTCGGGGTGGGACACGTGCGCTATTCCACCGCAGGAGGGTCCTTCTTCACCAATGCCCAGCCCCTGACCGCCACCTACGCCAGGGGGCACGTGGCCATCGCCCACAACGGCAATCTCACCAATGCGGACGGAATCCGGGCGTACCTCCAGGGACGTGGAGCGATCTTCCACTCCACGTCGGACACGGAGGTCATCCTCCATCTCATGGCACACCAAGCGCACAAACCCTCCCTGGACGCGCTGCTCTCCGCTCTGCTGCGCCTCCGGGGGGCCTACAGTCTGGCGGTTCTCCTGGACGGCCGCCTCGTGGCCGCCCGGGATCCCTGGGGATTCCGTCCCCTCGTGCTGGGTCGTCGGGAGGATGTCTTCTACGTCGCGTCGGAGAGCTGCGCCCTGGACATCGTGGGCGCCGAGTTCGTCCGGGACGTCGCTCCCGGAGAGGTGGTGCTCATCGGCGACGAGGGGTTCCGCTCCCTCTCAATCTCGCACAAGGCGAAGCGTTGCTACTCCTGCGCCTTCGAGTACGTCTACTTCGCCCGTCCGGACAGCGTCATCGACGGTATCTCCGTCTACGAGACGCGAAAGCGCCTCGGCAACTACCTGGCGAGGCGAAACCCCGTCCCGAAGGCGGATTTCGTGGTGGGCATGCCCGACAGCGGCACCCCCGCGGCCATTGGTTTCGCCCAGGAGGCGGGCATTCCCTACGAGAAGGCCATCACCAGAAACCGCTACGTGGGGCGTACCTTCATCCAGCCCACCCAACGGGTCCGGGAGCTCGGCGTGCGGATCAAGCTGAACCCCATCGAGGCCTGCATCGCCGGAAAGGAACTGGTGGTGGTGGACGATTCCCTCGTGCGGGGCACCACCTCCCAGCGGATCATCTCCATGATCCGCGAGGCCGCCCCGAAGGGAGTACACCTCCGCATCGCCTCCCCGCCCGTGCGTTTCCCCTGCTACTACGGCATCGACACCCCCACCAGCGAGGAACTCGCCGCGGCCAGGCTGGACATGCAGGCTCTGGAGCGTCTCGTCGGCGCGGACACGCTGGCCTATCTCTCCCGGGAGGATCTGCTCGCCGCCATCGGCAAGCCCGAGAGTTCCGTCTGCACCGCCTGTTTCTGCGGCGACTACATGGACGAGGAGAACGGTCTCGACCTGGAAATCTCCTGACGGAACAGAGATCGACTTCGCAAGGAAGGGAAGGACGAACATGGACGACTGCACGTTGCCCCGCTCCCGCGCTGCGGGGGAGGAAACGTCCGGCACGGAGAGTGCTCTGCGCTATGAGAGCGCCGGCGTGAGCATCGACAGAGGAAACGCCTGGGTAGGCGTGATCCGCTCCCTCGTGGAGCGCGGCGGCAAGGATCCCCGCGTCGCCGGAGGCATCGGCGGCTTTTCCGGGCTCTTCCGCATCGGCGGGGGAAAACTTCTCGCGGCCTGCTGCGACGGGGTGGGAACGAAGCTCGAAATCGCCCGGGAGGTCGGCAACCTCCGCGGGCTCGGCCAGGACCTGGTGGCCATGAACGTGAACGATCTCGTCACCTGCGGCGCCGCGCCGCTCTTCTTTCTCGACTACATCGCCTGCGGCTTTCTCGATCCGGAGCGCTACGCCGAGGTGGTCGAGGATATCGTGAACGCCTGCGCCGCCTCGGAGTGCGTTCTACTGGGCGGCGAGACGGCGGAGATGCCCGGCGTCTATCCCCGGGAGGGGTTCGACCTGGCGGGCTTCGCCGTGGGCATGGTGGAGGAAGAGCACCTGGTGGACGGCTCCGGCGTGACATCCGGCGACCTTCTCGTGGCGCTGCCGAGTTCCGGACTGCACAGCAACGGCTTCAGCCTCGTCCGCAAGGCCGTCGAAAAAGCGGGACTCTCCCTCGCCGCAACTCCTCCTGGGCTCGATGAACCGCTGGGACAGGCGTTGCTTCGCCCCACCCGGCTCTACGTCCGGGAGGCCATCGCCGCAGCCCGTACCGGCGTGGTGAAGGCCATGGCGCATATCACGGGAGGCGGCCTGGAGGAGAACGTGAACCGGGTCCTCGGGGAATACCGGGCCACCGTGGACTACGGCGCCTGGAAGCGTCCGGCGGTGTTCTCCCTTCTCGCGTCCCTCGGCATCGCCGAGGAGGAGATGCGCCGGGTCTTCAACCTCGGTGCGGGATTCGTCTTCGTCGTCTCCCCCGGTGATGAGGCGTGTCTCCGGGAGGCCCTCGCCCCCTTCCGGGCCTCCGCGGGAGATCTCTTCGTCCTCGGCGAGGTCGTCCGGCAAGGGGCGGCGTGATGATGCCCTCGCGGATCGCCCTCTTCATCTCCGGAAGGGGATCGAACATGACCGCCATCGCCGAGCACATCCGGGACGGTAGCCTTTCCGCGGAGATCGCCTTCGTCGCCGCCGACCGGGAGGGAGCGCCGGGCATCGAAACGGCCCGAACCCTCGGCCTCCCCACCGTGGTCTGCTCCTACGCCGAACTGGGGCGGGAGCGGGCCGAGCGGGCACTCGCCGCAGCGGTGCACGAACACCTCGCCTCGTGGATCGTCCTCGCGGGTTTCATGCGGGTCCTCTCCGCATCCTTCGTCCACGAGTTCGCGGAGAGAATCGTGAACATCCACCCTTCCCTCCTTCCCGCCTTTCCGGGAAGCGAGGCCATTCGCCAGGCCTGGGACTACGGCGTAAAGGTCACGGGAGTGACGGTCCATCTCGTGGACGAACGGGTCGATCACGGCCCCATTCTCGCCCAGGCGGCGGTCCCCATAGAGGAGGACGACACCCCGGCCCGCCTTGAGGAGCGCATCCACTGCGTGGAGCACGATTTGTACTGGCGCTGCCTCAAGGATCTCCTGGAAGGACGTTTCGCAAAGACAGGAAGGAGGCGCATGCGCCGTGAACACCCGTAGAGCACTTCTCTCCGTATGGAACAAGGAAGGGATCGTCCCCTTCGCACGCACCCTCGCCGACATGGGCTGGGAGATCGTCTCCAGCTCAGGAACCGCAAAGGCCCTCGCCGAGGCGGGCATCGCCTGTACCGAAGTGGCGGATCTCACCGGTTATCCCCATCTTCTCGGCGGAAGAGTGAAGACCCTGCACCCCGCCATCGCCGGAGGCATCCTCGCCCGGAGAAACCTTCCCGCGGACATGGCGGACGTGAACGCCCACGGAATCCCCCTTCTGGACATGGTGGTCTGCAATCTCTATCCCTTCGAGGAGGTGGCCCGGGGCGGCGCCGACCTGGCGGAACTTCTGGAGCACATCGACATCGGAGGCATCACCCTCCTCCGGGCGGCGGCGAAGAACTATCTCCACGTGGTGGTCGTCCCCTGCCCCGGCGACTACGATACCGTGCTCGACGAACTCCGCACCGAGGGCGACGTGACCTCCGCAACAAGGCAGCGCCTCGCCCTGTCGGCCTTTGCCGCGACCTCCCTCTACGACGCCACCATCGTTCAGGGACTCCAGGCGGAACTCGGCGCAGCGAGCGGCCCGGAGGAACCGGTGCGCGTCCTCGGCCTTCGCGCCGCCCAGGAACTCCGTTACGGCGAAAACCCCCACCAGCGGGCGACCCTGCTTCTGCCGCCCCTGTCGGACCTTCCCTGGGAACAATTGGGAGGAAAGCCGCTGTCGTACAACAACATCCTCGACCTCGACGCGGCCCTCCGGGGCAGCGCCCTTCTCGCGGACGCATGTGCCGCCTTCGTGGTGAAGCACACCACTCCCTGCGGGGCCGCCATCGGAGCAACTCCCTCCGAAGCCTTTCTCAGGGCCCGGGAGTGCGATCCCGTCTCCGCCTTCGGCGGCATCGTGGGCTTCACCCGCCGGGCGGACCTGGCCACGTGCCACACTCTTGCGGAGCAGTTCCTGGAGATCGTCGTAGCCCCCGACTACGACGAGGAGGGGCTGGACCTTCTCAGAAAGAGCCGCCCCAATCTCCGCGTGCTCCGCTGGAAGGGCGGCAGGGTCTTCCCCGTGGAGTTCCGGAGCACCTGGAGCGGCATGCTGCTTCAGGACGACGCACTTCCCGAACTACCCACGCCCTCGGGCGGCGAATGGATCGGTATCCCCCGCCCGGATCTCTGGGAGGACCTGCTCTTCGGCTGGAAAATCGCGGCGTTGAGCAAAAGCAACGCCATCGCCATCGTTTCGGGCGGCTGCACCCTCGGCATCGGACGGGGCTTCACCAGCCGGGTGGACGCAGTGGACTGGGCGGTACAACAGGCGGGAGGGCAAAGCCGGGGAGCGGTTCTCGCCTCGGACGCCTTCTTCCCCTTTCCGGACGGTGTGGAGCACGCCGCCGCCGCGGGCATCGCGGCGATCATCCAACCCGGAGGCTCCCTGCGGGACGAGGACGTGGCCGAGGCCGCCCGCAAGGCCGAAATCTCCATGTTCCTCAGCGGACGGCGGACCTTTCGCCATTGAGTTTCAAACCCATCCAAGGAGGACGACCATGAAGATACTGCTTCTCGGTTCCGGAGCCAGGGAACATGCACTGGCGGCGGCCCTGCGGGCAAGCCCTCTCACGGAGGCGCTTCACTGCGCGCCCGGCAACGCGGGCATCGCCTCTCTCGCAACCCTTCACGGCGTGGACATCACGGATGCCGAGGGGGTCACGGCCCTCGCGGAGGCACTTTCCGCCGACCTCGTCGTCATAGGCCCCGAGGCACCCCTCGTAGCGGGGGTGGCGGACGCCCTCCGGAAAAAAGGCTTCGCCGTCTTCGGCCCCGGAGCGGCGGGGGCGCGCCTCGAAGGAAGCAAGGTCTTCGCCAAGCGCTTCATGGAGCGCCACGGCATTCCCACGGCCCCCTTCGCGGTCTGCACCACCCTCGACGAGGCGGAAAAGGCCCTCGCGGCACGCCGGGCGCCCTTCGTCGTCAAGGCGGACGGCCTCGCCGCAGGCAAGGGCGCGTTCCTCCCCGATTCGACGGGAGAGGCCGAGCGAATCTGCCGGGCGCTTCTCGAAGAGCACGTCCTCGGCGACGCGGGAGCGCAGATCGTGGTGGAGGACTACCTGCCGGGATGGGAGGTCACGGTCCTCGCCGTGACGGACGGCAAAACGGTCCGCATCCTCCCGCTCAGCCAGGACCACAAGCGCGCCTGCGACGGAGACCGGGGACCGAACACGGGGGGCATGGGCGCCTACACGCCGGTCCCCCAGGCGACACCGACCCTGCTGGAGAAAATCCGGACCCAGGTCCTCGAACCCACGGTGAAGGGCCTCGCCGAGGAGGGTATTTCCTTCTGCGGCGTCCTCTACGCGGGTATCATGGTCGTGCAGGGGAACCCCCTGCTCCTGGAGTACAACGTGCGCTTCGGCGACCCCGAGGCACAGGTGGTGCTTCCCGCGCTTCGAGTGGACTGGGCGGAGGTCTTCGCCGCCTGTTGCCGGGGCGAGCTGCACCGCGTCGCCTGGCCCGGTGAACAGAAGGCCGCCGTGGGGGTCGTTCTCGCCTCGGGAGGCTACCCCGACACCTATACGAAGGGCTATCCCATCTCGGGCATCGACGCGGCGGAACGGGAGGGAACCACGGTCTTTCACGCGGGGACGGCCTTCGGAAACGGGATCGTCGAGACCGCGGGAGGACGGGTGCTCACCGTGTTGGGCGTGGCGGAGTCGCTCCGCGAGGCCCGGCAGCGCGCCTATGCGGGGGTGGAGAAGATCTCCTTCAAGGATGCCCACTTCCGACGGGACATCGCCTCCAAAGCGCTTTCCGCACCTCTCGTCGGCATCGTCCTGGGCTCGGCATCGGACGCGCCCCTCGCGAAGGAGATCGCCAAGGCCTTCGACGAGCTTCACATCGACTACGAGGTCACCGTCGCCTCCGCCCACCGGACTCCCGACGCAGTCGCCGCCTATGCACGCAACGCCGCTCCCCGGGGCTTGAAGGCGATCATCGCCGTGGCGGGACTTTCCGCAGCTTTGCCGGGAGTACTCGCGGCCCACACCGTGCTTCCCGTGGTGGGAGTCCCCGTCGCGTCGGGAACCCTCGGCGGCATGGATGCACTGCTCGCCGTGGCCCAGATGCCTCCGGGCGTCCCCGTGGCCTCCATGGGCATCAACGGCGGACGTAACGCGGCGCTCTTCACCGCGAGAATACTGGCCCTGCAGGACCGCGACACGGCGGCACGCCTCGACGCATGGATCGCCGAGGCGGCACGGGGAGTCGCCCTCTCCCGGGAGAAACTCGCGCCCTTGCCACTGGCGCCGGAGACGGCCTTTTCGGACGGAGAGGACGCGTAGGCAGTGTCCGTACACCGCCCTTGGCGCATGTGGTCCGCCGTCCTTCGGGAGACCTACGGCGCCAGGGTGCACAAGATCTCCCTCGATCTCGGAGCCGGCTGTCCCCACAGGGAGGGGCTCGGGGGAAAAGGATGCATCTTCTGTGATGCCCGGGGCGGCGGAAGCGGCGCCGCCCTCGCGGGGATCTCCCTGGCGGAACAGGTCCGAAAAGGGGCCGAGGTCTGTCTGCACCGCTTCGGTGCCACCATGGCAATTCTCTACTTTCAGAGCTATTCCGCCACGTTCCTCCCCCTGGAGGAGCTGTGCCGCCGCGTGGAGGAGGCCCTAACGGAGGCGTCCCGGGCCGTCACCGTGGTGGGCGTCGCCGTGGGAACCCGTCCCGATCTCGTTCCCGAGAGGGTGCTCGACTTTCTGACCTCCCTGGCGGAACAACCCGTCCTCCGCAAGAACGCCACCAGGGGAAGCGCGGAAGGAACCTGTCCCCCCTTCCCGGAAACGCTTCAAATCTGGCTCGAACTGGGAGTCCAGACCACCGACCCCGCAGGGCTCGTCTGGCTCAACCGCGGGCACGACCTGGAGGCCATCGAAAACGCCTTTTCCCGCTCCCGGCAAAGGGGACTGCACCTCTGCGCCCACCTCATCGCGGGCATCCCCGGCGAGGCACCGGACCAGCTCGAACGCTCCGCACGTCTCGTGACCGGCCTCGGCGCGGAGGCCGTCAAGTTCCATCCGCTGCACGTCCTCCGGGACACCGAACTGGAGCAGCTCCACCGGGAAGGCGCCTTCGTCCCTCTCTCTCTCGACGAGTATTGCCGACACCTCGCCAGCGCCCTCTTCGCCCTTCCCGAAGGGACCATCGTCCAGCGCCTCACCGCCGATGCCCACCCTCCCAGGCTCATCGCCCCGGAATGGATCGCCCGCAAGAACGACGTCCTCGCCCAACTGGAGGACTTGCTCGCCCGGAGGACGCTGCAGCCATAAATGGGATTTGCGCAATTTCTTCCTTCGTGATACTTCTTTCGTGATGCTTCTTGTCCGGAAGTGAGGCCCTGCCCGTCGGCTCGGAGCTCCACAGGACAGCCTCTTTCAAGACCTGTGACGCTCCTGATGTTCCGGTACAGGTTTCGGCCCGGCAGCATACCGGCGCTTTCTTCCGCCGAAGGAAGCACACGCTTGGAGAGGGAGGGAACGAAAGATGACCATCAAGGTATTCGTATCCGGCGCATCGGGCAACGTGGGGCGCAGCCTCGTCCGTGCTCTGGCGGTCTCGGAGGATCTGCGGCTCGCGGGGGGATGGTGCCGCGAAGAGGGGAAGGACCTGGGCACGCTGGCGGGCATCGAGCCCCTGGGCATCGCCGCGTCGGGGGATCTCGCAAAGGGACTGGAGACGGCGAAGCCCGACCTCGTCATCGACTTCACCTCTGCGGCGATTCTCATGGAAAATCTGACGTGCTACGCCGAGCGGGGACTCGTCGTGGTGGTGGGCACCACAGGACTCGACGACGAAAGCATGGCCCGGGTGGAACGCCTCGTCGCGGAGAAACAACTCCGCTGGGCGGTGATCCCCAACTTCGGCCTCGGCATCAACCTGATTCTGGACTTCCTCGAAAAGGCCCGGAAGTTCTACCCCTACGTGACCATCCTGGATCGCCATCCGGCGACCATGGCCAACGCCCCGAGCGGCACGGCGGCCATGCTGGCGAAACACGCCGCCGCCACGGGATCCCTGGGAGAGGTTCAGAGCCGCGAGGTCTTCAAGAGCGTGCTCGGCGGAAACATCGACGGCGTGCCTGTCCATTCCGAACGCCTTCCCGTTCCGGGAGGCCATTCGGAACACGAGATCACCCTCGCCCGCAAGGACGAGATCATCCGCATCGAGGTCCGGGACTTCTCGAGCGACGTCTACGTGGACGGCGTCTTTCTCGTGGCACGCACGCTCCCGACCCTGCCCCCGGGAACACTGCTCCGCAGTCTGCGCGAGGTGAGCTGACCGAACACATCGCCCACGAAAGGGGTTGCCGCCGGAGCACCTCTTCTCCGGAACATGCCGGAAACCCCCGTAAAACGAAAAATGAGCAGACGCTCCCGGGAGCGTCTGCGTTCGTTCCGGAGGTGACTGCGGAGAGCGCGCTCTGTCCGTCCCTTCCGAATCCGGGCCTTCTTCGGTTCTCCGGCGCATGGAACCCCGATTTTTTCGGAAGCTCTTTCGAAGCGGGAAACCTGTGCCGTTCGAACCCCCAAAATGTCGGAGACGCCTCAGGAGATGCCTCCAGAGATGTCTCCGACGCTTTTTTCGGCAGGGAAGACGGAAGAGCGACGCCTACTTGCCTCCCACGGCGTTGTTCAGAGGGACGGTCTCCTCGGCGAAGACCTTCATCCCCGGGAGCAGCTGCAGCGCGCCGAGGTCGGCGGGATGCTCCTGCCGCCAGGTCACCACGGGCAATCCCCAGATCTTGATGAAGCCCACCGCAGCGTCGTGATCGAAGGCATCTCCCTCGGAATAGGTGGCGAGATCTTCCTTGTAGAGGGCGTTCGGCGACTTGACTCCCACCACCACGGCCTGCCCCTTGTAGAGACGCAGCCGCACGACACCGTTCACATATTGGTTCACGTGGTCGAAGAAGACGTCCAGGGCTTCCTTGTAGGGGGAGAACCAGTTCGCCTCGTAGGTCATCTTGGCGTACTGCTGTTCCATGGCGGCCTTCCCCTGAAGCACGTCCTTCGAGAGCGTCAGCGTTTCGAGAGCCTTGTGGGCGGAGATCAGGACATGGGCGCCGGGACATTCGTACACTTCACGGCTCTTGAAACCCACGAGGCGGTCCTCGAGCATGTCGATCCGACCCACGCCGTAATCACCGGCGATCTTGTTGAGCTTCTTGATGAGGGTGGGACCGTCGAGCGTTTCTCCGTCCAGGGCCACGGGAATTCCCTTCTCGAAGGTCACCTCGAGATACAGGGGCGTGTCCGGAGTCTCCCAGGGATCCTTGGTAAGGGTGAAGGCGTCGGAGGGCGGCTCATTCCAGGGGTTTTCGAGAATGCCGCACTCGATGGAACGGCCCCAAAGATTCTCGTCGATGCTGTACACACCGGACCCCTCCGCAGGAACGGGAATGCCGTGCTCCGCCGCGTAGGCGATCTCCGCGTCCCGGGAGAAATGCCAGTCCCGGACGGGGGCGATGACCTTCAGGTCGGGATGGTTCGCCTTGGCGCACACCTCGAAGCGAACCTGGTCCTGTCCCTTTCCGGTGCAGCCGTGAGCGACCGCGACGGCGTTCTCTTCCTTGGCGATCCAAGCCAGATACTTGGCGATGAGAGGACGGGACAGCGCGGAGTTGAGGGGATAGGTCCCCTGGTACATGGCGTTCGCCTTCAGGGCGGGCCAGACGAAATCAGAGACGAACTCGGAGGTGAGATCCATCACGTAGGCGTTGCACGCGCCGGTCTTGAGAGCCTTGTCCTTTGCAACCTCGAGGTTCACGCTCTGGCCGACGTCCGCCGTGAAGGTCACCACGTCGTATCCCTGATCCTTGAGCCACGCGATCGCCACGGAGGTATCGAGCCCTCCGCTGTAGGCCAGAACAACCTTTCCCTTGTACTCCTCACACTTGGGCATTACCATTGCCTTTTTGCTGCACGTCATTGCCGTCTCCTCCTTCTCAAATGTCGGGCACATCGTCCCGAATTCCGTTTTTTCGACTCGAAGTTCGTCAAGAACAAAAAAATGCCCGTCCCTCATAACAAGGGACGGGCATTAACCCGCGGTACCACCCTACTTGGAAGAATCGTTGCCGATTCTCCCCTCTCGACGCCCGATAACGGAGGCTTCCGTGCTCCTACTTGGGCTTTCGCCCTTTCTTCGGAGCGGGCTCGGAGGTTCTCTTCAGCCGTGTTCGCCGGGAAACGCTCTCAGCCTAAGGCGCTTCCTCTCTGGCGACGAGACGACGACCTACTCTCCCCGTCATCACCCGATTCTGGGAAATGAAGGCGGTCACAGGTCTTATGCGTCTAGCTCGCCGGAAGCCATGCAGAGCGTTCACAGCAATCCTCCTCGAAACCAAGTTGTGGAAGATTGTATCACGGAAGCGGCAATTGTCAACCCTGCTTTCTCCTCGCGCCTACGGATACGAAACGTGCCACGGGCTTTCCGGAAAAGGGCGGTTTCGGTGCAACCATGGGTTCTTTTCTCTCGTCTTTTCCTCTCGGGGGACATGGCCGCCCCGGAGACAAAGCACGTTGCGCTTCCAGGGAACGGAAAAAGATTCTCCGCTTCGTTGCCCCCATACTCGGATGACATTTTCACGAGGACGGAGGAAACGCACAAAAGTCCAAAGCAGCGGAACGGGGTGTCGCCGAAATACCAACGGCACGAGGGCGGCTCGCCCTGACGCTTCTGAACGTTGCGCAGTGTCTGAGATGGGATCTCTCCGGCTGATCGGCTCCCCCCCGACGCCTCTGGGCATTACCGGGAGAGTTTCATGTCTCCGTCGCGAATGAGACCCCGTCGCCGGAGAACGGTGGCGAAGACCAGGGTGAGGACGGCGGGAAAAAGAAAATGGAGCAGGAGAATGCCCGGCCAGGCCCCGGCACCCATGACGTCCAGCGTCGCAAGCTGTCCCACGAGGCCGCTGGTGCCCATGCCCGCTCCGATACGGCTGTTCTCCATGCGGAAGAGCACCGTAGCAACGGGACCGAGGCACGCCCCGGCCAGTGTGGGCGGCACCCAGATCCAGGGGTTGCGCACGATGTTGGGCATCTGCAGCATGGATGTGCCGAGCCCCTGGGAAAGGAGCCCTCCCACGCCGTTCTCCCGGTAGCTCTGCACAGCGAAGCCGATCATCTGGCAGGCGCACCCCACGGTAGCAGCGCCCGCGGCGAGCCCGGAAAGGCCAAGGGAGATGGAGAGGGCGGCGCTGCTGATGGGAAGCGTGAGGATCATGCCCATGAGGACCGCCACGAGAATGCCCATGGGAAGAGGATGGAGCTGGGTGGCCAGATTGACCGCATCGCCGAGAAGCGCCATGCCCTTTGCCACGACAGGACCGGCGGTGATGCCCACCAGTCCCCCCACAAGGATGGTGCAGGCGGGAACGAGAACGATGTCCACCCCGGTCCGTCCGGCGATGCGACGGGCGAACTCCGCGCCGGCAAGGGACGCGACGAGAGCTCCCACGGGCTCCCCGATCTGGAAGACGATTCCGGATGCTCCCGGCGTCACTGTTCCGGCGCCGATCGCTCCCGCCGCGATGGCCGCGAAGAGCCCGAGAGGAGGTGCCTTGACGCTGAAGGCGACCCCGGCGCCGATGGCCGGTCCCATGAGGTATTGGGCCACCGTGCCGAAACGCAGAAGCTGCTCCACTCCGAGAAGTGTGCCAAGCTGCTTGAGAATCAGCCCGATGATGAGGGACGAGAACAGTCCCAGGGCCATTCCGTTCAACACGTTCACCAGGTACTCCCGAAACGCGACTGTTCCCTCTTTGGGTCGATCCATGGCAACGCATCCTCTCGTGGACAGGGTTCGCTCAATGACTTTACAAATGTCTTGTCACCTAGCGTTCCGCCACTATACCAGCCTCGTCGCTTTCGATCAAGTATCCAGCCTTACGCAGGGCGGCGCGGATCCGTTCGAAGGTCTTTCCGTCCCGGACCTCCACATGGTGCAGATGGAGCCCGTCCGTGAGCGCGGAGAGGGGCGTGACGCCCTCCCCGCGAACCTTCTCCATGAACTCCGCCACGTCCGCTCGAGAGGCGAGCATGAGAGCTCCCGTCATCTCACCGTAGAGAGGGTGCTCCACTACCACATCGAGAACCCTGCCTCCGTTGTCCACGATGAGGCAGAGTTCCTCCTCCATGGCGTCGTTTGTCCTGTGGCGCGTCACGAGAAGGCGCACCTCTCCTTGTGGCGCCGCGTCACCGAGAAGCGCGTACCCCTGGGGCGTCGAGAGGACGGGAACGCCCGCGGCACGGAGGATCGCCATGTCCTGCACGATGACCTGACGGCTCACACCGAAACGGAGGGCCAGATCGCTTCCCTTGTGGTTGGACGCATCCCGGGACAGGAGAGCCAGGATCTCCTTGCGGCGGTCCTCCCCCCTGAGAGGCATGGTCAACGCCCTCCTTCCGATCCTGCATCGTGCAGCAGCGCATCCACGTCCCGGAGTTCCTCCGTGATGGCTCTTCGGGAGACCGCGTGGGCCAGATCATCGAGCGGTGTCGGTTCGGCGTTCACGATGGCGAGGAAGGCCCCGGAAGTCCTGGCGAGACGGGGGTACCAGTTGGCTGGGGACACCGTGAGGGACGAGCCGAGGACCATAAAGAGCCCCCCCGAGGCGGCCGCTTCCTCCGCTTCCTCCATGGCCCGTTCCGGCAGGTTCTCGCCGAAGAGGACCACGTTGGGCCGAAGCGCTCCGTCGCAGCCGGGGCAATCGTGTCGCTCCAGAAAGAGTTCCGCCTCGTATTCCTTCCTGCACCGGGCACAACGGAGACTGCGCAGGTCGCCGTGCAGAGGAATGACGTTCCGAGAACCGGCCATTCCGTGCAGGCTGTCCACGTTCTGGGTGATGACGCACCGCACGATGCCCCGCCGCTCCCACTCCGCCAGGATATGGTGCCCCCGGTTGGGCTGTACCGCGAGGAGTGTTTCGATGCGCCACCGGTAGAACTCCCGGAACGCCTCGGGATTTCGCTCCAGCGCCCACAGCGTGGCAAGCTCCCTCGGATCCCGGTCCTTCCACAATCCCTGGGGAGACCGGAAATCCGGCAGGCCTGACTCGGTACTCATGCCCGCGCCGGTGAAGACCGTGACGCGCTCGCCCCGAAGAATCCGCTCCGCCAGCACCGCCGCGAAGGTCCGTTCCGAATCACCCTGTTTCTGTTCCCATTCCTGTCGCGCATTCGCCATACGGGACCTCCCTTCTTTCGGGGCGCTTCCGAAACGGATCCGACAAGAGGAAATTGGCCGGAACCGCACGGAGGGAATTGCCCCTCGAAAAACCCTCTGCCTCAGCGTATCATGTAAAGGATATCCGCAACACGTTCACATTCATTCCCGCTCGCGCAGTTCGAGACACTCGACGCGGTTCTGGAGGCCGACACATGACTTGGTTCATCGAAATCGCCAAACTCTTCGCCTTCGGAATTCCCGGCTGGTTTCTGCTCGAACGGCTGCGGATGCCCGCCGCTCCCATCGTGGGGGCCATGTTCTCCGCGGGAGCGCTCACCATGCTCGGCGCGGGACATGTTGCCGCTCCACCGCTCTTCAACGTTCTCCTCCAGATCCTCCTGGGGCTTTTCATCGGCCTTCGGGTCACTCCGGAAACACGTCAGGTGCTCCGCGTCATGGGGAAACCCGCCATGCTCGTGAGCATCTGGTGGCTTGTCGCCGCACTGCTCACGGGAGCGCTGCTCTACCGGTTCAGCTCCCTCGACCTCGCCACGGCACTGCTCTCTTCCGTTCCGGGGGGTGTGGCGGAAATGAGCCTCCTCTCCCTCTCCCTGGGAGGCAATCCCGCCATGGTGGCGCTACTCCAATCCCTACGCCTCGCCTCGGTGCTCTTCTGCGTTCCCCTTCTGACACCCTACGTGCGGCGCCGCTTCGGCGGCGGAGCGAATGCCTGCCCGTGTTCCCCGGAAAAGAAACCTGCAGGGGGGGAAGCAGAAGGGGCATCCACGAGAAACGGTGGAACGGCGCCATCTCTCGCTCCGGGAGGCCGTCTCCTCTCCGTGTCGGCCGCCGCGGCGGGGGGGGCGTTTCTCTCCTTCCTCCACGTACCCGCCGGAGCGTTTCTCGGGGCCTTTCTCTCCACGGGAATTCTGGGATTCTTCGGCATCCGTCTTGCGGGACTGCCTCCGGTGCTCCGCACGGTCGCCCAGATCGGCCTCGGAGCGATCATCGGAAGCCGCTTCGACATGCAGATGCTCCGCTCCCTGGAAAATCTGCTCCTGCCCATCCTTTTCACCACGGTGTTCATGCTCCTCTGGGGATTCGTACTGGCCTTCCTCCTGCACAGGCTCACCCGCTGGAACACCATGACCTGCTTCGTCTCCACCTGTGCGGGAGGACTCTCCCAGATGGGCATCATCGCCGAGGACATCGGCGCGGATCCCGTGGCAGTGAGCATTCTCCACCTGATCCGCCTCTTCACGATCCTGATCGTCATGCCCCCGCTCTTCAAGTGGCTGCTGCTCTCCTGAGCGGCCGGCCCTCCCGAACCCGTCGCGGAAATGTCCGCATCCGGGGCGTTTCCGCTCAGTACCGCTCCGCCAGAAAACGTCCCCTTCCGGCATGCCCCAGGAATGTCCCGTCGGCGAAGACGAGTTCTCCCCGGGAGAGAGTGGCGCAGACCCTTCCCGTCACGGCAAGCCCCTCGTAGGGGGAGAAATCGGTCCGCATGTGCAGCGTCTTCGCGGAGAGGGTCCATGTCTCGTGGGGGTCGAGGACAACCAGGTCCGCGTCGGCTCCGGGGAGAAGGGATCCCTTGCGCGGATAAAGGCCGTTGATGCGTGCGGGCGCCTCCGCGAGAAGCCGGACCAGCGCCGGAAGAGAAAGACGTCCTTTGACGACGCCCTCGGAGTAAAGCAGGAGAAGGAGGGTCTCCACGCCGGGAAGGCCGTAGGGAAGGTTCCGGAACGACCCTTTCCAGCGCTTCTGCTCCCGGGTAAAGGGACAGTGGTCGGTGGCGACCATGTCCAGATCCCCCGAGGCCAGGGCATTCCAGAGCGTTTCTCCGTCCGTCGCCATCCTCAGGGCGGGGGCGGCGGAGTAGAGGTGTCCCTCCTCCTCAGCATAGGCATTCTCCGTGAGGAGCAGGTACTGGGGACAGGTCTCGGCGGTGAGGGATACGCCGCGCCGACGGGCCTGCCGCACCTCCTCCACCCCGTCCCGGGAACTCACGTGGACGATGTGCACCCGTGCTCCCGTCCGGGCGGCGATCCAGGCCACGTCGTGGATCGCCGCGGCTTCGCACGAGGCGGGACGGGTCCGGGCGAGGGAGGCCATGCATCCCTCCTCCTCCGGCGAAAGTTCCTCCTGGAGGGCGGTCACGATCTCCTCATCCTCCGCATGGACCAGGGCGAGGGCGCTCGCGCCGGAGAGAACGCCGAAGGCGTCGAGCAGACGCCCCCTGTCGGTGCGCCGCCCCGAGGCGCCGTAGGCGGTGAAGAACTTGAAGCTCCGGACACCCATCGCCAGGGCCTCTCGGATTTCTTCGGCCCTGGAGCGTCGCCATCCGACGATCTCTCCGTGCAGCGCGTAATCCGTCACGGAAGCGCGGGCCGCCTCCAGGCGAGTTCGGATGTCCTCGGGAAGGGATGTCCCGGCACTTCCCACGGTGAAATCCACCAGGGTGGTCACACCACCGCAGAGCGCCGCCCGTGTTCCCGAGGCAAAGTCGTCGCTCGACCGGAACTCCCCCACGGGAAGATCGAGGTGAACGTGGGCGTCGATGCAGCCGGGAAGGACGAGTCGGTCCTCCGCATCGAGGACCCGCCGTCCCTCCAACCCCTCTCCGACGGCGGCGATGGATTCGCCGCACATCGCCACGTCAGCCCGGAAACAGTGCCGGGACGTGACCACCGTGCCGCCCTTGACGACCAGATCGAACATGAGGACTCCTCCCTAGGATCGTCGTCTTTCCGACGCTTCCAGCCGCCTCCCTCTCTCCGGAGGCGAAAGCATCGCGACGCCGGAATCTCCCGAGACACCGCAGAACATGTCTCCTCTCCCGGAGGGAGAACGTTTCTTTCGGTTGCGCCTACATCTACAGCCACGGGCAGAGGTAAACGCAGACTCCTCCATCCGTCCTGCGTGCCCCTTATCTAAAGATCGGGGGTCCCGAAAGTCCGGGAGCCCCGACCCCGGAAAAGATGCGAGGAACGGGGAGTGACACGAACGCAAGGGGGAAACACTAGATTCCCATGATCTTCACGATCACCCGCTTCTTCCGTTGCCCATCGCACTCGAGATAGAAGAGACTCTCCCAGGGACCGAGGTCGAGCCGTCCCTCGGTGATGGGGACGAGCGCCTGGTGATGCACGAGAATGCGCTTCAGATGAGCGTCCCCGTTGTCCTCGCCGGTCCTCTGGTGGCGGTAGTCCCGACGGGCCGGGGCGAGCGTTTCGAGCCACTCCCAGATGTCCTCGTGGAGTCCGGGCTCGTCGTCGTTCACGAGAATCGCCGCCGTGATGTGCATGGCCGAGACCAGGACCATTCCCTCCCTGATGCCGCTCCGCTCCACCACGCGCTCCACGTCCCGGGTGATGCGCAGGATCTCCCGACGCTCCTTCGTCGAAAACCAGAGATACTCCGTATGTGCCCTCATGCCGTTTCTCCCGCGTCATTTCCGTCCTCGTCTCCGGGAGCGGACACTCCGTTCCTGTCGCACTCCTCGGCGATCCGCCGAATCCGCTCGCCGCTGATGATCTCCTCTTCCTGGAGAATCCGGGACACCTCGTGGAGCGCCGTCTCGTGTTGCCGGAGAATGTCGAGGGTCCTCTCCTGGGATTCCTTGACGAGCTGCCGGATCTCTTCGTCGATGCAGGCGATGGTCTCGGGGCTCAGGTCGTTCCGCCCCCCCGCCATGCCCTGAAGGTACATGCCCGCCGGCGCGGCATAGCGCACCGGCCCCAGCCGGGAGGACATGCCGAACTCCGTGACCATCCGCCGCGCCACCTCGGTGACCCGCTCCAGATCATTCGCAGCGCCCGTGGTGGCCTCGCCGAAGACCAGAAGCTCCGCCGCACGCCCCCCGAGCATGACCGCCATGCGGGAGCGGAGTTCCTCCTCGCCGATGAGGTACTGGTCCTCCTCGGGCATCTGCATGGTATATCCCAGCGCGCCCTTCGCGGTGGGGATGATGCTCACCTTGTGCACCGGATCGGTGTGGGGAAGGTAATAGGCGGCGAGGGCGTGCCCCGCCTCGTGGTAGGCCACCTTGCGCCGCACCTCCCCCGAGAGGGGGGTCTTGCGTTGGAGCCCCGCCACGACGCGCTCAATGGCGAGATCGAAATCGGCCATGGTGACGCTCTCCCCCTTGCGGCGCACCGCGAGAAGGGACGCCTCGTTGGCGATGTTCGCAAGGTCGGCCCCGGAGAAGCCCGGGGTGACCTTGGGGAGCCGTTCCAGGCTGACATCCCGGTCCAGAGGCATTTCCCGAGTGTGGATGCGGAGAATCTCAAGGCGCCCCGACTCGGAGGGAAGCACCACCTGCACCTGCCGGTCGAACCGCCCCGGTCTGAGCAGTGCCTGGTCCAGGATTTCCGGGCGGTTCGTGGCGGCCATGATGACCACCCCCGTGTTGGGAGCGAAACCGTCCATCTCCGCAAGGAGCTGGTTCAGCGTGTTCTCCCGCTCGCTGTTGCCGCCCACGGCGGCGACGGAGGAGCGGGCCTGACCAATGGCATCGATCTCGTCGATGAAGATGATGCAGGGAGCCTTGCGCTTGGCCTGCTCGAAGAGATCCCGCACCCGTGCGGCCCCGACGCCGACGAACATCTCCACGAAGCTCGATCCGGTGAGGAAAAAGAAGGGGACTCCCGCCTCTCCCGCCGTTGCCTTGGCGAGAAGCGTCTTTCCCGTTCCGGGAGGCCCCACGAGCAGGACGCCCTTGGGCAGCTTGGCCCCCAAGCGGTTGAACCGGGAGGGTTCCTTGAGATAGTCGATGATCTCTCGCAGCTCCACCTCCGCCTCGCCCACGCCACCCACGTTGAGAAATTTGATTCCCGTCAGCTCTCCGTGAATCTCCTGGGCCTTGCTCTTGCCGATGGACATGACCCCCGCACCGCCTTCGGACATGCGCTTGTAGAAGAAGTACCAGATCACGAGAAGCGGCAGGAAGGGTAGCACCCAGCCGAGAAGGGCCTCCACAACTCCCTTCGTCTGGCTCTGGGCCTCGAAGGGGACCTTCGCCTCAAGGAGCCGCTCCACGATCTGCGGGTCGTCCACGCGTACCGCGTTCCGGAGTCCCGTCTTGCCAGTGCTCTCGTTTCTAAGATTGAAGAGAATCCTGTCACCTCCGATGGAGACGTGCTCCACCTTGCCCGCTTCGAGATCCCTCAGGAAATCGCTGTAGGTCACTTCGGTCTCGCTGATGAAGAGAGGGCGGAAGATCAGGTCGTTGAAAAGCCAAACGACCAGCAGGGCTATCAGCATATACCCCATGGAGAATTTCATCTGTTTCTGCTTCCGTTTCGGATCCACGTTCCCGCCTCCCCTCTTTGCCGGACCGTTTTTTCTTCCTCTTTCCCCCGCTGCGTCTCTTTACTCTGCATGGAGGGTCACTTCAACCGCAACAGAGCCTCTTCCGAGTGGGGCATCCGAGGCACGTGCGGGCCTTCCGTTGCGAAAGCCGCACGCACCCGCCCCGCCTCCTCCCGGTTCACGCTCCGGAAGTCCTTCCCTTGAAGCCGAAAACTCCCAAAGAAACTGCCGCGTCGCTCCGAAAAACGCCCCGGTGGACGTCTTTTGGAGGCTGCCCCCGCTTCGTTGCGTTCACAGTCACACCCTTTGCCTCAGAAGAACCTCTGTGCCACCATCTTGCACGCGACCCGGACGATCCTGGCGGATTTTTTCCCGAGTTCACGGAGCGACTGTGCCGGACCAGCCCGAATGTCCCACGTCCCTTTCGGGAAAAGGTCAGAACTTGACGGGCACGGCCTGGAAGGTCGGCTTGTCCGGCAACGGAGCAGCAACGGAGGGTTTCCGGAAGAACGCCTCCAGCTCAAGCGTCTCCGGGCAGAAATAGAGGAGCTGCGCGGTATGGGTGGAATACAGGTCTCCCTGGTCTCGATTGCCCGGTTTGCCCGTGCTCGAATAGGATGCGACGGCCTTCAGCTCCGTCCCCGTCACCAGTTCCCCCGCGAGGCGGAGCTGCGTCGCCATAGAGCTCCAACGCATGGCGTTCGTGGGAAAAGGCGTGTGGTTGTCCGTGTTTCCCAGGAGAATGAAGGAGTTGACCGCCGCGATGGACTCGTCGATTCCCCAGGCGATGCCGGGGTTGAACCCCGGGTTCGTCTCGGAGCTGGCGGTGCGCACCCTTCTGGAGACGTTCGTGCCGAGACCCCGGAGGTTGTTCTCCAGCACTCGCGCCTCCCTTCCGTCCGCGAGAAAGATCAGATGGTTCACCGTGTAGTTCCTCTGGGAGTTTCTCATGTCGTCCGCCACGTCGCCGAGCGCTGCGGCGTTCTCCACGGCGCGCCGCAGATCGAAGGTGTAGGAGCGGCATCCCGTGTAGCTGTACTCGCTTCCCGTCTGGGAATCGAGGACCGCCGCGAAGACTCCCCGGCTGTTGAAGCCCGTGAGCATGCCGAGCATTCCCACGTACCCCACCATGGCGTAGGAGCGGGTACCGTTCTTCACGACGGTCACGGCGTTCACCCGGGAGAGCTGCTCCTGGCTTCCGGAAAACCACTCCAGGCTGCGGACGAGCTGGGTCTTTCCCGTGACGGAGCGGTTTCCCCACACGGCGAGGGCGTTGCAGGCCGTGGCCCGAGCCACGTCGGGAACGAGATTGAGGAGGAAGAACTCGTCCACGGAAAGACGGCCGTCGCCGAGCTTGTTCTCCGTGATGAGATTGTCCGCGAAGCCCTCCAGTTCCTCCAGGTAGGTGGCATCCAGGTTCTTTCGGATCTCCTCGGCACGGGAGAGGAAGAGCTGGTAGAGGAAGTCCGTCTTCTCCGCCAGCTCGGCGAGGTAGGAGTCGAGGGCCGATTCGTATCCTGGAACGGTGACGAGCACCTTCCTTCCGTACTCCTGCCCCACCTCGAAGGGTGAAAAACCCTCGTTGTAGTTCAGCACGATCTCGTAGTAGTTCCCCTTGTTGGTCACCGACACCGCCTTGTCCGCCGGATGCGGCGTACCTCCGCCCCCGCCTCCTCCGCCGCATCCGCCGAGGAGAAACAGAGACAGGCCGCAAAAGAGCCCAAGAAACCACATTTTCGATGACGTTTTCACAGTTCCACTCCCTCCTTGATTTTCCCTTCGACTTTCCGGGGTACACCGCTGCTTCCGCAGAGCGCCGAAGCACCTCCGCAGACGGAAGGTGCTTGGCGCGCCGGGGAAGTGTTTCGCCGAGTCAGTTACGGGAACCACTATCGAAGGTCATTATACCGTAGTATAGTTGGGGAGAGTTGGGGAAAAAACAACAGAAAAATCCGAACCAACCGCTCCCGGCGAATCCGAGCACCCGTGAGGCGATTTCCGCGTTTTTCCCGGTGCGCGCTTCGATCCTGGAGAACCGGCATCCGACGTGACATCGATGCGCCGGAAAGCACGAAGGAGGACGTCTCATGCGTTGCGATCTGTGCAAGGAAAAACCCTGTACCGAAGGAAACCCCTGTGTTCCCAAGGAAAGCCGCTCCCTCTACCTGGACCCGGAATCGGCGCGCATTCTCGCCGTGGGCGCCGAGGTGGAGGCGAAATACTACGGCATGCTCTGCCGCCTGGACGAAATTCTCGAGTTCTCCCGCCGCTTGGGCGTTTCCCGCATCGGCCTCGCCTTCTGCGTGGGGCTGGCCGAAGAAGCCGCCGTGGTGGGAGAGATCTTCGCCCGGGAGTTCACCCTTCACTCGGTGTGTTGCAAGGTTGGGGGCATCAGCAAAAAGGAACTGGGCGTCGTGGGGGCACCCTGGCTCGGCGAAGCCTCGTGCAATCCAGCCCAGCAGGCGAAAGTCCTCGCCGAGGCGGACTGCGAGCTTGCAGTGCTCCTCGGACTCTGTGTCGGTCACGACATGCTCTTCCACAAGAACTGGACGCGCCCCGTGACGACTCTTGCCGTCAAGGACCGCAAGCTCGGGCACAATCCCCTCGCCGCGATCTACTGCCCCTACCTGCGGAAGCATCTGGGCAAAAAACCACGGGAGCGTACCGAGGCGGATTTCTCCTGATCCGGTGCGCTGTTCCAGGTTCCGCGAGACAGAACAGGCAAAACCGGTTTTGTGAAATGTCGCGTTCAGGCGGAAGAGCCGCTTCTTCCTCGTTCCAGACGAACCGCCTCTTCCGCCGCCGTTTTCTCCTTTTCATCCTCTGTCCGGAACCGTCGCTTTTTTTCGCTCCCTTCAGACGCAAAAAACACCCTGTCGTCCGTATCTTCCCGAACACCGACCCATGCCAGCGCCTGATACGGGCACTGTGCGCCGCAACCAACGAGGCGTGGATGGAGTCCAGCCGCTACCGCAACATGGGACTGTTGATCGGACACAAAAAGGCATTCCTGGACAAGTGCGACTCATCGTCGCAGGCGGCCGCCGAACACCATGAAAACCTTTTTGCGCAGGCGGGACACACGCAACGCAGACATCGTGCCTCTCCCATGCTCGAAAGAACGCCGCTCCTCCTCCAGGCCCGGAAAAACACCGCTCCCCCCATCCATAAAGAATGGCAGAGAGTATTTGCCCTGTTCCGTCACACACGCCCCGTATCGCCCTTGACGACCGGGGCGCTTTCCTGTAAAACTTGCGTCGGGAGCATATTTTCCCGTCTCGTCGCGAAAAAGCGCTGCTGCGATACCGCGACGGAAACGCCTGTGCAAAAAGGCTTCTCTGCGAAGGCGCTCCGAGACGGAAACGATCGTGGAAGAGGAATGACGACGGATGGTACGGGAGCGAATGCGGAGGGAGACCACGCCTTCCTGCGAAAATTTTTCCCGAAAGAACGCCGAACCGCCGCTATTACCTCGCTAAAACACGGAAAGAAGGGAAATTCCATGAGACGAACACCGTTTCTTCCCTCTCCCCCACCCCCGAAGGGCATGACCGCGACACGGGCGGAGTACCGCCGGAACAGTCTCGTCTGACCCCCTCGGGCCGTCTCGTTTTCCCGAAAGAAGAAGGGCCGCAGTGGTTTTTGTGGCACGGTTCCCTCGGAGTTTCTCCGCGGGAACTGTTGGTGGTGTGTTCCTGATCCTACCGCCACCGCTTTTCTTTCTGCTTTCCTTCTAAGACAGACCGATCTCCCCCACGGGTTCGACGGGTACCGCTGTTCCGATGCGGTACTTCAGGATGTTTTTTTGTTGTCGAAACGAGGAGTTGATCGTCGTGTCCCGCATCACATCGCTCGTGGGGCTCATCGCCTCCGCACTGCTGCTCATGCTCGGCGTGGGCATGATCATGTCCGTTCTTCCCGGAAAAACCATGATCGCCGCCGGATCCACCCATGCCGTGGGCTATCTCGCCTCCGCCTTCGCCGTTTCCTATGTGGCACTCCAGGTTCCCGTGGGCATGCTCGCCGACCGGTGGGGCTTCAAGCCCTTTCTCGCCGGAGGATACCTCCTCTGCGCCGGTGCGGGACTGCTCTACTGGAGCGGCACATCCCTGTCCTTCCTCTTCGCGGGACGCCTTCTCCAGGGAGCGGGAGAAGTGCCCATCTGGGCGTTGGGGCCGGCGCTGTTCGCCGCCCTCTTTCCCGACATGCGGGGAAAGGTCGTGGGGCTCTACAACGCGGCCATTCACCTGGGACTCACCGCAGGCCCTTTCGCGGGGCTTCTTCTGAGCAGGGCCGCCGGAGAGGATTCCCTCTTCCTGGCCTTCGCGCTGCTGAGCGGCCTGGGAGCACTGCTCGTGCTCGTCACGATCCGCAACACGGACCGGGAAGAACAGGCCGCGGCAACGCCGAAGCCGAGCCTCGCGGTGCTCCGCAGGATCGTCGCGTCCCGGAGCGTCGCTCCAGCGCTGGCGGGCATCGCTCTCTACGGGGCCGGATACGGTCTCTTCATCACCCACATTCCCGGAGACCTCATCGCCGTCCGGGGATTCTCCCCGGAGGGGATGGGCGCGTATTTCACGCTTTTCTACGCCACCATCAGCCTTACCCAGCTCGTGAGCGGCCCTCTCTGCGATCGGTTCGGTACCCGGCGCTTCATGATCGGCGGCTGTCTTCTCGCCGCTGCAGGGATCGGTGGTTTTCCCTTCCTCGGCGACGCCGCCGCCCTGTTCGCTCTCGGCGCCGCCGGAACGGGACTGGGTATCTTCTACCTGGCCTCCCTGGCCTTCGTCAACGAGACCGTTCCCGAGGAGATCCGGGGCGGCATCGCCGGAACCTACTTCTTCTTCTGGGGAGCCGGCTATTTCCTCGGCCCCCTGCTTTTCGGAAAGGCCGTGCAGTACGGACAGGGAACCGGAGCCTTCGAGGCCTTCGCGCTCCTTCTCGCCCTGGCCGCTCTGGCGCTCCTCCTCTCGGGAAGATCCCTCCCGGAAGAGAACGTGTTCGCGGGAGCAGCGGAGACGGAACAGGCGGAATAGACGGGCAAAACAACCGGCAAAAAACAGACAACAGAGAGTGAAAAAGGCGCCCCGGACGAAGCCCCTGCGGCCTCACTGCGCGCAGATTCCTTTGAGAACAACATGTGCCACCGCAGGGGATTCGTCCAGGGAGCGTCCGAAAAGAAAACGTCCTCTCGGGGACTTTTTCGGAGGTTTCAGAGGCGTATCAGCAGCCCGGCACCACCGGATCATGGAGGAAACGACGCAGACCATGGCAGGAAAGGCACGAGCACGGTTGTCACACCGCACCGAGGTCCGGCAAGAGCATTCGCGGCAATGCAAGAGGCGAAACAAGTTCGGTCCAGTCCCATCACTCCGGAGAAAGCAAGGCCATCGCATTGAGCATTGAGCGAGGACAAAGGAGGAAAACGCCATGAAGGGAAAAGTCGCCGTCGTCACGGGAGGAGGCCAGGGAATCGGACGATGTATCGCCCGCATGTTCGTCGAGGCGGGCATGGGAGTAGTCATCGCCGAAAAGGATGTGGAGGCGGGAAGTACAGCCCAGGAAGAGCTGTCGCCTCGGGGAGAAGCGGTCTTTCTGGAGACCGACCTGTGCGACGAAAACTCCGTGCGGACCATGGTCGCCTCTTGCCTGGAACGGTTCGGCCGCATCGACGTACTGGTGAACAACGCGGGGATCATGTACGAGAAACCACTGGAGGAACTCTCACTCCAGGAATGGAACCGCGTGCTCGCCACAAACCTCACCGGGGCCTTTCTCTGCGCCAGGGAGTGCGCCCCTTCGCTCCGGGCGAACCGGGGAAGCATCGTGAACATCGCCTCCACGAGAGCCCACATGTCGGAGCCGCACACTGAGTCCTACGCCGCCTCGAAGGGAGGGCTCGTGGCGCTGACCCACGCTCTTGCAGTGAGCCTGGGGCCGGAGGTGCGTGTGAACGCCGTCAGCCCGGGCTGGATCGAGGTACGGGATTGGAAAAAACCATCTCTGCGGGAGGAACCGATCCTCACCCCGGAAGATCATCTGCAGCATCCCGCGGGACGGGTGGGACGCCCCGAGGACGTGGCGGCCCTCGTGCTCTTTCTCGCCTCCTCCCGGAGCGGCTTCGTGACGGGACAGGAATTTCTCGTCGACGGCGGCATGACCAGGAAGATGATCTACCGCTGAGACATTCCGGAACACGTTTCTCGAAACGGCCGTGCACACCGGGGGCGGCCTCCGGCGGATCCTTGCCGAAGCGCATGCTGCACGCTCCGCACTTGACTGCCGCAAACATGCCGCGACAGGACACTGCTTAGAATCAGGGCCGCAAGGAAAAAGGGATGCGCGCAGCGGCTTCCGAGTCGAAGGGATGGACGCCAGAATCTTTTGACCGTTTGACCGTTTTCGTTCAATCGGTTATAAAGAGCCTATGAAACCCTTCGACGAAAAGAACAGCCGTTCGGAAAAACTGCTTGACGCGGCGGGGCGCCTCTTCGCCCGCTGGGGCTACGACAAGACCTCCGTGGAGGAAATCGCCCGGGAGGCCCACATCTCCAAGGGTGCGGTCTATCTGGAGTTCCGGGACAAGGAAGCGCTGTTCCGCGCCGTGGTCTACCGGGAACTCGCCCGGTACGCCGAGGACTGGCTTCGCCGCTTCGAGGGCGACTCCAACGGATGGAGCTTCGCCTCCATGTTCCGCCACAGCATCGCCGCCATGGACGAGAACCGTTTCGTCAAGGGGCTGGTGACGCGGGACCGGCAGCTCTACGGAGATTTTCTGAAACGCGACGCGACGTTGGTCTCCATGGCCCTCTCCATGCGGCGGGAACTCTTCGATGCGCTCCAGCAGGCGGGAATCATGCGGCGCGACATCTCCCCGGAAGCGCTCGCCTTTCTCGTGACCACCATAGGGTACGGTCTCATCGCCGGAAGGGACATCATCCCCGAGGAGAACCGCATCTCCCTTGAGGACGCCCTTCAGGCCCTGGCGCTTCTCCTGGACCGGGGGCTGGCGCCCGGCGGGGAAACGGACAGAGACGCGGCGCGATGTTTCTTCATCCGGGTGACGGAGAAGGCTCGTGCGTCGCTGAAGGAACTGCTCGCCTTCGGAAAGGAAACGAGCACGGCAGGGGCTTCGGCGAAGACACCATGCCCGGAGACGCCAAAACATACGCAACACCGGAGCATCCACCCAAGCACCACCGGCTCGGAAACAGTCCCTGCAGGAAGTGACGAGAATCGCGGCGGAGCGCAGGCGGCGGAGGCAAACCAAGCGGCCACACCCGGAAACACGCAAAAGGGCAGTATGCGTACGGACGGTGGAGAGCGCTCTGAAGGTGGGGACGCGGAGGTCTCCGAAAGCGAGACGTTCAGAGATCGCACCCTTTCCCGCGCAGACAAAAACCGCCGCAAGGAAAGAACGGGCACTCCGTCGGGATCCGCCCCGACAGCCCCGGAGAGGAGGCGGGATACGCGATGACGACGGCCTCGTCTCCCCCGCTCTACCGAGCCCGGGGAATCACAAAGGTCTACTTTCCCGGAGAGGAGATGGAGGTGCGAGCCCTCGATGGTGTGGACCTCGACCTCCACGAGGGAGAGCTGGCGGTGCTCCTCGGCGCCTCGGGGAGCGGCAAATCCACGCTGCTGAACATTCTGGGGGGGCTCGACGTCCCCACCGGCGGCACGCTCTTCTACCGCGACCGTGATCTCACGGACGCGGACGAGCGGGATCTCACCCTCTTCCGGAGGGACGTGGCGGGCTTCGTCTTTCAGTTCTACAACCTCATTCCCAGCCTGACCGCCCGGGAAAACGTGGCGCTCATCACGGAGATCGCCCCGAACCCCATGCCCCCCGAGGAGGCCTTGGGTCTGGTGGGGCTCGCGGACAGGATGGACGCCTTTCCCTCCCAGCTCTCAGGGGGACAGCAGCAACGCGTCGCCGTCGCCCGGGCCATCGCCAAGCGACCGGAAGTGCTGCTCTGCGACGAGCCCACGGGAGCGCTGGACGTGAACACGGGAATCACCGTCCTCGAAGCGCTGGAGAGAGTAAACCGCGAGCTGGGCACCCTGGTGGTGCTCATCACCCACAACGCGGCCATCGCGGCCATGGCGGACCGGGTGATCTCCCTCTCGGCGGGGCGCATCGTCTCCGTTGCGCCCAATGCGACCCGCGTTCCCGCGCGGTCGCTTTCCTGGTGATCCGCCGTGCGGATGCTCGATCTGAAGCTCCTGCGGGATCTGCGGAACATGAAGGGACAGATGACCGCCGTGGTGCTGGTGATGGCCTGCGGCCTCACCATGATGATCATGGCCCGGGGACTCGTGGTCACGCTGGAGACCACGGAACGGAACTACTATACCTCGTCGCGCTTCGCGGATCTCTTCTGCGATCTCAAGCGGGCGCCCCGCTTCGTGGAGACCCGCCTCGGGGAGATCTCCGGGGTGGCCGCCCTGGAAACGAGCGTCAAGGGCACAGTGGTGCTGGATCTTCCGGGCATGAAGCAACCCGCCGACGGGGTGATCCATTCCCTTCCCGACGGACGTCCGAGACGGCTGAACCGCCTCGTCCTCAAGGCGGGGCGGCTTCCCGGGACGGACTCCCGGGACGAGGTGGTGGTGAGCGCGGGGTTCGCCGACGCCCACGGATTCCGTCCGGGAGATCCGCTGGACTTCACCGTCTACGGCGTGCGGCGGCGCTTCCGCATCGTCGGGGTGGCCGTCTCCCCCGAGTACGTGTACGAAACGCGCCCCGGAGAGATGCTCCCCGACCCTCGACGCTTCGCCGTCCTCTGGATGGGCGAACGGGAACTCTCCCGGGCGCTGGACCTGGACGGGGCGTTCAACAGCGTGGCGTTTCGCCTCGCTCCCGGGGCGGATCCGGAGAACATCAAGGCCGCAGTGGACCGCATTCTCGAACCCTACGGGGGGCTTTCCTCCTACGGTCGAACGCGGCATCCCTCGGCGAAGCTCCTGCGCGACGAGATCACCCAGCTCCGGGGCTTCTCCATCGCCTTTCCTGCGGTGTTCCTGAGCATCGCCGCCTTCATGGTGAGCGCCGTTCTCACCCGGCTCGTGCGGCTTCAACGGGAACAGATCGCCCAGATGAAGGCCTTCGGCTACTCTCCTTTCGCCGTGGGGTTCCATTACGTGAAATTCGCCCTTGTGGCCGTGGGAGTCGCCACCCTGCTCAGCGCCACCCTCGGCATGTGGGCGGGAAGCGCCTTCGTCTCCCTCTACCGCCGGTTTTTCCAATTTCCGTCCCTCCAGTTCGTCCCCGACTGGAGGGCGCTCGCGGCGGCTCTCGGCGCGAGCGCCCTCACATCGGTTCTGGGCGTGCTCGGCGCGGTACGCCAAGCCGCCTCACTCCCTCCCGCGGAGGCCATGCGCCCCGAGGCCCCGGCCAGGTTCACTCCCACTTTTCTGGAGCGGATCGGACTCCACGGCCTCGTCCCCCCGTCCTTTCGGATGGCCCTCCGGAACATGGAGCGCAAGCCTTGGCAGGCCCTGTTCACCGCCGTCGGCCTCGCCTTCGCCACGGCCATCCCCATCCTTCCGGGCGTCATGGGGGACGGCGTGGACTATCTCGTCGATTTCCAGTGGAACCGGGCGCAGCGGCAGGACGCGGTGGTCTCCCTCATCGAACCCGGGGACAACGGTGCTTTTCTCTCCCTCTCCCGTCTGCCCGGAGTGCTCTTCGCCGAGCCCTTCCGGGCCGTGCCGGTGCGCCTTCTCCACGGACACCGGCAGTGGGAGACGGCGATCACTGGGCTGCCCGCGTCCCCCCGACTCAACCGTCTTCTGGACGAGCGGGAACGAGAGGTGCCCCTGCCGTCCTTCGGCCTGCTCCTCTCGGAGAAGCTCGCGGAACTCCTCCACCTCGTCCCCGGCGACGAGGTGCGCGTGGAAGTACGGGAGGGGCGACGCCCGGTGCTGCACACCGTCGTTTCGGGAACCATCATGGATTTCTCCGGCGTCTCCGCCTACATGGAGATCGACGCGCTGCGGCGTCTTCTCGGCGAGGGGGACACCGTGAACGGAGCCTATCTGAAGGTGGACCCCTTTTACTGGGACGCCTTCTGGAAGCGAGTGAAGGGGATTCCCCGCATCGGGACGGTGACCACCACCTCCGGGGCGAAGGAAAATTTCAGCAGGACCACGGAGGAGATGATGGGCACCTCCCAGGCGCTCTACTTTGTCTTCGCCGTCATCGTCTCCTTCGGGGTGATCTACAACGGAGCGCGCATCGCCCTTTCCGAGCGGGCCCGGGATCTGGCGACCCTGCGCGTGCTGGGCTTCACCCGGCGGGAGGTGGCAACCATCCTCGTGCTGGAGCTGGCGCTGCTCACGGCGCTTTCCATCGCTCCGGGACTCTACCTGGGGGCGCGTCTGTCCGAGGCGGTGCTTGCCACGGCGAACACCGAGACCATGCGCTTTCCCCTGGTGCTGACTACCCGGACGTATGTCGTGGCGGTGCTCACGGTCCTGGCCTCCTCGTTCTTCTCCTTCGCCGTTGTGGGACGACGGGTGGCGCGGCTCGATCTGCAGGCAGTGCTGAAATCCGCGGAATAGACAACACCGGAGGACCGGGCGGGAGCCGCCGGAAGGCGGAGGACTCGGTCCTGAAAAGTGCCCGTGCACGAACGATCCGTGCAAAGAGAGGTGATGCGGTTCATGGAATCCGGGACCGGAGCGAAGAACGCAAAGAGGCGACGCGACGGCGTCGGGAAAAAGGCGGCGGCCCTCGGCATTGCGGCCGCCCTTGTGAGCGGCGTGGTCGTTCTTCTGTGGCCGAAGCCGCTGGAGGTGGAAACGGCCCTCGTGGAGAGGGCGCCTCTGGTCGTGAGCGTCTCCGAGGAGGGGAAGACGCGGATACGGCACCGCTACACCGTCTCCGCCCCCGTGACGGGATTTCTCAACCGGATTCCCCTGCGGGCCGGGGATCCGGTCCGGACGGGGAAGACCGTTCTGGCGGTTATAGAGGCCGAGGCGTCGGGGCTGCTGACGCCCCGCTCCCGCGCCGAGGCGGAGGCCCGTCTGCGCACCGCCGAGGCGGCCCGGTCGCTCCGCAGATCCGAGCTGGACCGGGCGAGGGTGAACCTGGATCTGGCGCAAAAGCAGTTCCGGCGCCAGGACAGGTTGCTCCCCGCGGGAGGCATCTCCCAGCAGGAATGGGACATCGCCGAGACGGCCCTGCAGGTCGCCGCCAAGGACGCAAAGGCGACGGAGTTCGCCCTCCGCATGGCCGAGTTCGAGGTGGAACAGGCGAAATCCGCCCTGATCCAGGGAGAGGAAGGGGGGCCCCGCGCCGCATCGGTGCGCCTGCTCGCCCCCGTGGACGGGTACGTCCTCAACGTGTTCGAGGAAAGCGCCCGGACGGTCTCCTCGGGAACACCCCTCATGGAGGTGGGTGACCCCGACGACCTGGAGGGCGAGGTGGATCTCTTCTCCGTGGACGCGGCGGTGGTTCCCCCGGACGCGGAGGTGCTCGTCGAGAGATGGGGCGGCGCCATGCCCCTGCGGGGACGTATCTCCCTGGTGGAGCACAGCGGCTTTACCAAGATCTCCGCCCTCGGCGTGGAGGAACAGCGCGTGAAGGCCCGGATCACCTTCCTCGATCCCGTGCCGCCGGGCTATCGCCTCGGAGACCGCTTCCGCATCCAGGCGCGCATCATTCTCCGCCGGAGCGACGACACGCTCCAGGTGCCGCTGGGCGCCCTCTTCCGGCAGGGCGGCGACTGGATGACCTTTGTAGTGCGCGAGGGCAGGGCGTTCCTGCAGCGCGTGGAGATCGGCCAGAACGACGGCGTCGCCGCGGAAGTACTCTCGGGGCTTTCCGAGGGTGACCGGGTCGTTCTCCACCCTTCGGAGAAGGTCGCCGACGGAGCCACAGTGACGGGGAGAGGCGAGAAGAATCCCTGAGCACGTCCTGAACACGTTCGTGAGGGACCAGCGCAGCAACAGGTGCTGCTGCATGAACACGAGATCGCAGAAAACGCTCCTCTCGCCGGAACCGTCGGCGGAAATGTGCGGAAAACAAGAATTTTTCACGACACGAGAGCGTATGGGGAGTACGCCTCTTTCCGGACACAAGGGGAGAACCGCGCCCGGTCGGGCGATCACGCGACCGAGAAAACAAGAAGCCGGGTACTGCGGCACCATGCTCCCGCGCCCCGACAAGGAGACATCGCCCTGAAGGCCCAGGAAGATCCCGCATGAAAGAGGCGGCCGCTCAAACCCCCTTTCGGGCATGAGATGGTGCACGCCCCTCTTCGGAGTGGACACGTCGTCGGGGCAAGCCCTGGATGGGAAACGCCTCTTTGACGCAAGAAGCGCCGGAGGGCTTGCGGAAACGAATCCGCAGACTCTTCGGCGCTTCGCCTGACGTAACCAGGCAGGAGTGAGGGGATCAGCGGGTCTCCTTCATGCCGTAGCGTTTGTTCCACTCGTCGAGGATGCGCTCCCGCGATTCCGCCGCCCAGACGAGGTCGTTCCGGACCATCTGCTTCACCGGGTCCGCGGGAAAGCCCTCGGGAACGGAACCGATGCCGGGAACGGAGACGATGGCGAAGTTCTTGGAGTATTCGGCGATGGCGGCATCGCTGATCGCCCAGTCGAGGAAAATTTTGGCCTCGGGCTTGATCTCCTTCTTCTTGATCAGCGCGTTGGCTTCAAGTTCCCATCCGGACCCTTCCTTGGGGAAGATGGTCGCCACGGGCTCACCCTTGCGCTTCTGGATGATGCCCCGATAGCCGAAGGAAATGCCGATGGGGTATTCCCCCGTGCCTGCGAGCTTGGCGGGAGCGGAGCCAGAGTGGGTGTAGACGGCGATGTTCTCGTTGAGCTTGTCCAGATAGGCCCAGCCCTTTTCCTCGCCGAAGAGCTGCAGGATCGCGGAGACGGTCAGAAAACCCGTTCCCGACGAGGCGGGGTTGGGCATGACCACGAGCCCCTTGTATTTGGGATCGAGAAGATTCTCGTAGGACTGCGGATGGGGAAGGTTCTTGCTCTTCATCTCGATCTCGTTGACGACGAAGGCGGTCATCCATGCGTCGATGCCGACCCAGCGCACTGGGGAGGCGCTGTCCTTGAACTCGGGGAGAACCCGTTCGATTCCCTTGGGGTCGTATCCTTCGAGCAATTCCTCTCCCTGGAGGATCAGCAGGCTCGTGGCCGCCGTTCCCCAGACGACGTCCGCGACGGGGTTGTCCTTTTCGGCGAGCAGTTTCGCCGTCACGACGCCCGTGGAGTCGCGCACGATGGTCACGGAGATGTCCGGATGGGCTTTCTTGAACGATTCGAGATACGTGGGAATCTGGTCGTCCTCAAGAGCCGTGTAGACTACCAGATTGCCCGCCAGGGCAGGACCGACCGCCGCGAACAGGGACAACGCGAGCGCACATGCCAGAACCATCGCTTTTTTCATGATCCATCTCTCCTCTCGGATGTCTTGCTCCACTGTCTTCTTCACACCGCGAGCCGGGAACGGCTCTCCTCCACCGCCGCCAGAAACCGTGCGACATCCTCCGGTCCGATGTCGCCGATGGTACCCACGCGAAACGTTTCGATCCGGGTGATCTTTCCCGGGTAGATGACGAACCCCCTCTCCTTGAGCAGTGTGTAGAACCGAACGAACTCGAAGGCACTGCCCGGGGGATACCGGAAGGTGGTGATGATAGGCCCCTGCCATTCCTCGGGCAGAAGGGGCTCGAACCCCAGGGCGCGCATGCCCACCGCGAGGGTCCTCTGGTTCGCGACGTAGCGGGCGTGCCGCGCCGCGACGCCCCCTTCCTCCTCTAGGTCGCGAAGCGCCCGGGAAAAGGCGTGCACCACGTGCGTCGGGGACGTGAAGCGCCACTTGCCCCGGTCGGCTTCCATGACGCGCCACTGGTCATACAGGTCGAGGGAAAGGGAGCGGCTGCGCCCCTCGCACTGACGGAGTTCGTCCACGCCGGCGATGACGAAGCCAAACCCGGGGACTCCCTGGATGCACTTGTTGGCGCTGCTCACCAGGTAGTCGGCACCGAGGCAGCGGAGGTCGAGAGGAACACCGCCGAAGCTGCTCATGGCGTCCACGATGCAGACCTTGCCGTATTCCTTCGCCATGGAAACGATCTCCTCGATGGGATTGAGCATGCCCGTGGTGGTCTCCGAGTGGACCACCGCCACGTGCGTGATGGCGGGATCGCGCTCCAGTTCGCGGCGGAACAGTTCCAGATCCGGGGGCTCCATCTCACTCTCGCACTGAAAGGCCACGTCGATCCCGGCCCGGCGGGCGATCTCCACCATGCGGAGGCCGTAGCTTCCGTTGGCGAGAACGTAGAGCCGTCCTCCGGGTGGAACGGCGGTACCGATGGCGGCCTCGACGGCGAAGGTGCCGCTCCCCTGCATGAGAACCGCCGTATGCGTCGCCGGGCTCACTCCGGCGATGTCGAGAAGCCGTCGCCGCACGTCCTGGACGAGGGCCTTGTAGTCCTCGTCCCAGGTGCACCAGTCGCGGAGCATGGCCCCCCGGACACCAGGTGCGGTGGAAAGCGGTCCCGGCGTAAGCAGGAGATAGGGGTTTTCCGGAATCTCCGGATTTCCTCTCTCAACCCTTTTCACGGCGTCATTTCCTTCCGCCGAACAGCGGAATGGTTCCCGTCGCCTGGGGAAGCCCCCCTTTCGCGAGCAGGAGATCCACGGCCTCCACCGCCTCGGGAAGCAACGCGATGTTCGGAAGAACCAGGTGCGCCCCGGCGCTCTCGAAGCCCGCCCGGACTTTTTCGCTCCGGGCTGCGAGGTCGGCGGACGGCATGGAAGCCACCTCTTCGAGGGAGAGCCCGAGTTCGCTGCTTCCTTCGACGACGGCGACGCTCCACATGCCGGCGTTGCGTCCCTCCTGCACGTCCGCGAGGGTGTCCCCCACCTTGACGAGGTGCTCCAGCGGAAAGACACCGAGCCGCATGGCGTTGGCATAGCACATCCAGGGCCAGGGACGCCCGGCGGGAACGTCGTCGGGGGTGATCACCACATCCGGCGCGTAACCGCGGTCTCTCGCCTCGGGGACGAGAATGTCCATCATCTCCGCCGTGTACCCCGTGGTGGAACCGATCCGGAGCCCTTCCGCCCGAAGCGCCGCCACGGTCTCCACCGCTCCGGGGATCGGCGCGGCGTACTCCGCGAGAACCGCCAGGAGGTGAAGGCGGAAGTCCTCGTACATGGCGTCGAGTTCCCCCTCCAGCGGCTCTCGGCCGTGCACCCGGCGCCACTCCTCCCTGATGCGCTCCATTCCGGCCATGGCGCCGATGTGGTCCCGCTTCTGCAACCCCATGGGGGCACGGGCCTCCTCAAGGCGGACCGGGACGCCCCGCGCCTCGAAGACCTTCATGAACGCGCCCACGGGAGCGAAACAGCCGTAGTCCACGGTCGTTCCGGCCCAATCGAGAATGACAGCCTCCACATATCTCACGATCTTCACACTCCTTCGGATCGCATCCAGACGGCGGTGCGCCGTCTGACACTGCCGGTAACCCCTTCGAACACGGCCCTGACGGCGATGTTCGTCAGGACGATCAGAACCGACATGGCCGCTGCGGGAGCGATGTCTCCCGCGTCGGTCATGTTCACGATGGCCACGGAGGCGAGCTTGAACCCCGGCGGATAGAGAAAGACCACCGCCGAGATGGTCACCATGGCGTTGACGAAGAAATAGAGCGCAATCTCGAAAATGGCGGGAAGGCACATGGGGACCGTGACGGCGGTGAAGATCCGGTAGAAGGGAACGCCCAGGGACTCCCCCACCTGCTCGAACTCGTCGTCCAGCTTCCGGAGGGCCGTCGTGGCCGTCAGGAAGGCGACGGAGAGAAAGTGCACCACGTTCGCCAGCACGAGGATGGCCGCGCTGCCGTAGAGCCCCCGGAAGGGATTGGGAAGGACGATGCCTCCGGGCAGGGGAAAGACCGTTCTGTTGAAAAAGAAAATGTAGGCGAGGCCGATGACGAGCCCCGGCAGCGCGAGAGGCAGCAGCGCCAGAAAACGCCCGACGCGCCGGGCCGGACTGAACCGGCGCGTCTTCTCGAAGAGATAGGCGGCGCAGAAGACGAAGAGCGTACCCGCCACGGCGGAGGCGGCGGCCACGGCGATGCTGTTCAGGTAGGTTTCCAGCCCGTTTCCCGCAACGTACCTGAAGGAGAAGTGGTCGAGAGTCGGCGAGAGTGTGTAGGGCCACACCTTGACGAGGGCGGCGAAGACGACCACGCCGAGCAGACCGACGATACAGAACGCCACAGAGCCGCAATAGAGAAACGCCACGGCATCGCGCATTTTATCGGGCCGGACCCGGTAGGGGACGGATCTGGCGTTGATGACACCCCCCTGTTGCCGGCGCATGTACTGCTCGACGCAGAAGGCCACCACGGCGGGCAGGAGGAGCAGGATGCCCACGGTGGCCCCCATGGAGAAGTTCTGCTGCCCGATCACCTGCTTGTAGATGTCCGTGGCGAGCACGTTGTAGTTGCCCCCCACCACCTTTGGAGCGCCGAAATCCGTAAAGGCGAGGATGAAGGAGACGATGAAGGCGTTCGCCAGGCCGTACTTGACGCCGGGGAGCGTCACCGTCCGAAATTTGCGCAGACTGTCCGCCCCGAGGGATTCCGCCGCCTCGTAGAGACGGTAGTCCGAAGTGGAGAGGGAGATCAGGAGGATGAGAAAGGCCTGGGGAAAGGTGTAGACGATCTCCGAGAGGATGATGCCCACGGGACCGTAGAGCCCGACGCGCAGCCCCAGGGCGGTGAGGAGTCCCTTGTTGCCGAAGAGATAGACCATGCCGATGCCGTGCATCATGGTCGGCGCGAAGAGGGGCAGAAAGATCACGTGGCGAAAGAAGGACCGAAGGGGCATGTCCGTCCGGCAGACCGCGTAGGCGTAGCCGAAGGCGAGGGTGACGGACCAGAGGGCGGTGAC
>DIMS01000116.1:93241-93505 GCA_002425685.1 Synergistaceae bacterium UBA5560
GTGGCGACGTACAGCGTGTTAAGGAAGGAGGAGAAAAGGTAGGGAGTTGAAAAATAGGTGACGAAATTCGCGCCGGCGATCCAGTTCCCCCTGGAATCGACGAAGGCCCGCCAGAAAACCTCGCAGAGCGGCGCGAAGACGAAGAGGACAAGGGCGGACACCGCACAGAGAAGAAACGCGCCCTCCATCAGGCCCGTCCCCGGGACCCCCTTCCTGCCGAAGAGCTTCGTCCCGGAAGGAAGGGCGGTCATGGTCTCCTTCAGG
>DIMS01000078.1:0-728 GCA_002425685.1 Synergistaceae bacterium UBA5560
CTTTCGTCGAAACGGATCCGCAGGGATGTCATCGAGGGACTGCGCAGCACCGGCATGGACGTCATCGACATCGGCACCGTCATGACCCCCCTCTTCTACTGGAGCCTCTACCATTTCGGCTGCGACGGCGGCGTCATGATCACGGGCAGCCACAACCCCAAGGAATTCAACGGCCTCAAGCTCGCCCTCGGCAAGACCACGATCTTCGGCGAGCAGATCCAGAAGATCCGCCGCATCGCCGAAGAAGGACATTTCTTCGTGGCGGAACGCCCCGGCGTCCTCGAACGGGCCGATATCGGCGAGGAGTATGTGGAGATGCTCTGCCGCAAACTTACCCTGGGGCCGAAGAAACTCAAGGTGGTGCTCGACGCGGGAAACGGCACGGCAGGACTCTTCATGGAAAAGTTCTTCCGGCGTCTCGGCTGCGACGTGCTCCCCCTCTTCGCGGAACCCGACGGCGCGTTTCCGCATCACCATCCCGATCCCACCGTACGGGAAAATCTTCAGATCCTCACGGAGACGGTCCTGCGGGAGAAGGCCGATCTGGGCATCGGTTTCGACGGTGACGCGGACCGCCTCGGAGTCGTGGACGACACAGGAGAGATGCTCCTCGGAGATACGCTCATGGCGCTTTATTGGCGGGAAATCCTTCCGAAACATCCGGGAGCGACGGCGATCATCGAGGTCAAGAGCTCCCAAGCGCTCGTGGAGGAAGTGGAACGCCTCGG
>DIMS01000078.1:792-6694 GCA_002425685.1 Synergistaceae bacterium UBA5560
CTCATCAAGGCGAAGATGAAGGAGATCGGCGCCCTTTTCGCCGGCGAAGTCTCGGGACACATGTTCTTCGCCGACGAATTCTACGGTTTCGACGACTCCTTCTACGCCGCGGCGCGACTCCTCCGCCTGCTGTCCTTCGAGGAGCGCAGGCTCTCGGAGATCGTCCGCACCATCCCGCACTACTTCAGCACGGGAGAAACGCGCATTCCCTGCCCCGACGACAAAAAATTCCATGTGGTGGCAGCGGTGCGGGAGGAAGCGCTCAAGACGCACAAGGCCATCACCGTGGACGGCGTGCGCATTCTCTACCCCCAGGGATGGGGGCTGCTCCGTGCTTCCAACACACAGCCCGTTCTCGTCGCCCGGTGCGAGGGAAAAACTCCGGAGGCCCTCCGGGAGATCGAAGAGGACATGCACCGCCGCGTCGTCCTTGGAGGAGGTATCCCCTTTGTCTGGACCTATTGAGTTTGCGCGCACGCCCGGCCCCGATTCCACCTCTTCTTCTTTTCATGAAGGACGTGGCGGTGAAGGAGCCTTCCAGGCCCGGAGTAAGGGAAATCCGCCCCCCCTGGCAGTGATCGGCGAGCGCGCTCCCGATTTCAACGTGCCCGCCTATCGGGACGGGGTGATTTTCTCCGTCCATCTCAGCCGGTTTCTCGGTTCATGGGTGGTGCTCTGTTTCTATCCCGGCGACTTCACCTTCGTGTGCCCCACGGAGCTGACCGATCTCGCCGTCAATTACGATCTCTTTCGCTCCCTCGACGCCGAGGTGATCGCCATCAGCGTGGACAGCGCCTTCGTCCACAAAGCCTGGGAGGAACACGAGCTCCGCAAAATGGCGCCCGAAGGTCGTGTGCCTTTCCTCATGGCATCGGATCTCCATCGTGATGTCGGCAGAGCCTACGGAGCACTCGACGAAAAAACCGGCGTTCATTTCCGGGCGACCTACCTCGTCGATCCTGACGGCATTCTTCAGGCTGCGGAGATCCTCGCTCCTTCCGTGGGACGGAATGTCCGGGAAATTCTCCGCCGCCTCGCCGCCTTCCGGCACGTACGGGAGACGGGTGGCGCGGAGGCGTGCCCGTCGGGGTGGATCCCTGGAAAAACGACGCTGCCTCTTCTTCCGGCGCTGGTGGGTAAAATAAGCACCGCCTGGCATCCCGAAAGCCCTCTTGTCTGGCCTCCGCAACCGTGAGAGCGGAGAAAGCGCCGCGCGAAGGCTTCGCCCCGAAGCCTTCGCGTACCCTTTACCCTCGGAGAGGCTCCTCAGGAGCAAGCCCGCAAAAAAACGAAAATCCTCTCCAATGCCCCCAAAAAACCGTTGTGGTATGGTAGCATCGGTAAAGGTCTTTCCACACCCCTCACAAGGGGGTGAAAAAGCTTCTTCGGCAGCCCCTGAAAAAGCGCCGGACAATGCTGCGCTGGTCTCGGCGTCGTTCGGACCGTAACCGAAAGAGGGCGATTTCTTCTAGACCGGAGCCTCCTTGACGTGAAAAAGAACGGCGAGACGTAGACGAGAAGAGGCGAAAAGAGGAGAAGAAGGAGGTCATAGCGAGCGTGATCTTTTTTACGAAAATGCGCGTTAACGGCGACGAGTTCATCGTTATCGACAACAGACAGCACGGTTATTGTTCTGCGGAACTTGCGACGTTGGCCAGAGAACTTTGTCTGGAGAAAAGCACTCTCGCGAGCGGAGGGTTGCTTGTCGTCGAGAAAACGAGAGATCCCGCACAACATTTCTTCATGAGGGCCTTCAACTGTGACGGCTCTGAGGAGACTCTGTCCGGAAACGGTGCTCGGTGCCTCGCAGGGCTCGCTTTTCAGAGCGGCATCGCCCCGCGGGAGATGACTTTCGGTTTTTCAGGAGGCATTGTACACGCCACGGTGGATCCCGTTCCGCCAGATCCCTCCACGTCTCTCGTGACACTCGACATGGGAGGAGTGGACCTTGGACATGCACAATGGCACCAGACCTTTTCCTTCTGGGGAAGAAACTTCGTCTATCACGCACTCTCCATCGGCGGCATTCCTCATTGTGTCCTCCCTCTCGACAATCTCGAAGATCTGTCCCCTTCCGACCTCATTCCTCTTGCGCGAGGGCTCCGTTTCGACGCAAAGCGCTTTCCGGAGGGCACGAACGTCAATTTTCTCGAACGAGACGAGGAAGGACAGAGCGTTCGGCTCCTCACATACCAGAGAAACGTGAACCGTCTGACCAGTTCTTGCGGCACCGCCATCGCGGCGGGCGGAATTGTTGCGTGTCTCTCCCTGGGATGCTCTTCTCCAGTGAGCGTGATCACCCCCGGCGGCATCAGCGAGGTTACTGTCAGGCAGGATACCACCTCTCCGGAAAGAGTGCGCATTTCCCTTCGGGGCGAAGCGCTCTGCCTGACCAAGGGCACGATTCTCTTTGACGCGGGAAGTGCCTTCCGGACTTCCCGCCCCGTTTGCACTTCCCTGCTCTGAAAAACAGCCGCAACCAGGAACAGCGGGGAGAAACTTCGACAAAAGAAGCAGGCCGTCACGCCTGTTCTTTTGTCGCATACATCCTTCGATCCGCCTCGCGCAAGACTCTTTCAAGCGTGGGACCGTCCTCGGGAAAAACGGCGATACCGAAGTTCGCTCGGGCCTTCAGGACCGGTTCGGAAAAACGAAGGGCACGACATGCTTCATCGAGACGGAGGACAAAGGCTTCCGCCGCTTCTTTCGTCATTCCCGGAAAGAGCAGCAGAAACTCGTCTCCCCCATAACGCCCCACGACACCCGAAGCACCCACCTTTTCCCGGAAACACCGGGCGATGGACACGAGCACTTCGTCGCCGAGAGCGTGGCCGAAGGTGTCGTTGATGTCCTTGAAGCGTTCCAAGTCGGCCATGACGATGGCGAAAGTGCCTCCCCGCTCGTTCAATTCCTGCTGGGCCATCTCCATGCATTTGAAAAGAGACCGCCGGTTAGCGATTCCCGTGAGCGGATCCGTCAACGCCTGTCTCTCCGAATCCTCCAGAAGCGAGGTCACCGCCCAGGTGGCACCGAGGCTCCGAGCGAGAATGGAAAAGACCTCCTCGTCCTCCCGGGAAAAAGCGCCCACATGCGCGCTCTCCGCAGCCAATACGCCAAGAAGACGATCCCCGTAGACGATAGGAGCGTCCAGCTCCGACAATGTTCCAGAAATCGTAGGAACATAGGCCTCGCAAAGACGAACGTCCGGCGTGTTACGGAGCGTTTTCGTTCGGGCAGCCAATTCCACCAAACCTCCGCCGCGCCGTTTTCGTTCCGCGTCGAAAGGAGCGAACAGCTCCTCTCCATATCCCGTGGCGGCAATGGTGCGACAGGCGCCGGTCTTTTCATCCTCGATCTCAAAAAGCGTCGCGTGCGTATATTGGAAGTTCTTTTTCAAGAGTGTCACGACGCGCTCGGCGACGCTCTTGCGGTCTCTGAGCAGAGAAATTTCACTCGCGACATCATGGAGAAGGCGCATATATTGCACCTCTCGGGAGAGCATCTCCAGATTGGCGATGTTCTCCAAAACCACCGCCATGAACCCTGCAACCAGGACAAGCACTTCCTGGTCCCTGTGGGTGAAGGCATTTTCCAGGGGACTGATGGCCACGAGCGCCCCCCAGAGAAACCCCCTCGCGACGATGGGAACGACGAGTTCAGAAAGCGTCCCGAAGGCGTCCGGGACATATCTGGGGTCCTTGCGGGTATCGTTGCACAAATAGGGAAGACAGGAGTCGAGCGCATATCCCAAAATTCCTTTTCTCTCCACGAGAAGCTCATGGATCTCCCCGTCGGCCAGGCGATGCCCCTGAAAGGCCGCGAGAGCAAGCGGTGCTTTTCTGTTTTCTCTGCCGAAGAGCAGAATGCACTCGAAACCCAGGTCACCGTGGAGTACGTCGAGGATGAGGGAAAAGAGTTCCTCCGCACTCCGGCAGGCGAAGAGCATTTGAGAGATGTCGATGAGAGCGCGCTGGACCCGGACAAGCTCTTCCGTTTCTCTTTTCTGGGCGACGAGGTTTTCCAGCGCAAGATTGAGCGCCTCCTGTGCTCTTAGGAGGTTCTTGCGGAACATGCTCCCCCGCTCCAGATTTCGCGTGAGCTGTTTTTCCGTCTCCAGGTGGGAGAGAACAGATCCGAGCACTGCCGCAAGGAGACGAAGAAAACGGACATCCTCTTCCTGGAACGCCTTTTTTTTCGGTGATTGCACATCGAGAACACCCAGAAGGGCACCATGCCACAGTAGCGGAATGCTCAGCTCCGATGCCGTATCCTCCTTGCCCGCGATATAGTCCGCATCGAGAGTGACATCTTCCACCAGTTGAATTTCCCCGGTTGCGAGGGCTCTGCCGCAAATGCCCTCGCCTCTGCGGATAGTCGTGATGGAAGGAACGTACCCCGCGAAGGCGGCGAGGCGAAGAGAATCACTGCGTCGATCCAGAAGATACACCGAGGGATAGGCAAAATGCGTGTTCTCCGCAATGACTTCCATCGCGGAGGAACAAGCCTGTTCGGGGTCTTTTGCTCCATCCACCCGTTGCAGGTAGCGGAACAGCGCCTCCTGTTCATCTACGGAAGAGAAATGGTGAACACGTTCTCCGGGTCGTCTCAACACCCCAACGCCCTCCGTCGCCGGCACCATGAAGACACAAAAAGAGTTCGAGCGGCGCGCCGCCCGAATTCCACGAGATCCCCGTAGAAGGATACATCACGAAGCAGTGGGGCCGCAAGAATGGATTTAGCATGTCAACCTTCCGGGAGCATCCTGTTCTCGGCAAGACACCTTTGTTTGTATTGCCGAACTCTGTTATACTCAAAAGCAGATCAGGTTGCACGACAACCACAGAGCAGGAGGTGTTTTTCCATGGAACGTACCGGAATCGTCACCATGAAAGGAAATCCTGTCACTCTGGTGGGACCGGAGATCAAACCCGGCGACGCCGCTCCGGACTTCACCGTTTTGGACGCAAAGCTGGCCCCTGTGACGCTGAAGGATTACGCCGGAAAGGTCGTCCTTCTCAGCGTCGCCCCCTCGCTCGACACACCCGTGTGCGATCTCCAGGCCCATCGCTTCAACGACGAGGCCGCCGCTCTCGGTTCCGGCGTAGCAGTCCTCAACATCTCCATGGACCTGCCTTTCGCCATCAACCGCTTCTGCCTCACCGGCAACATCGAAAACATGCGGGTTCTCTCGGATCATCGAGACGCCTCTTTCGGAACGTCCTGGGGCGTTCTCATCAAGGAACTCCGTCTCCTCGCGAGAGCGGTCTTCGTGGTGGACGGCAGCGGCACGGTGCGCTACGCGGAGATCGTCCCGGAAGTCACGAGTCACCCCGACTACGACAAGGCCATCCAGGCAACCCGCTCCCTTTCCGCCTGAGTCCCGGAAAGCGCCGCGGAAAAACCGGGGCACAACGCAGGCCGGGAAGAGAAAAGCGGACGCCTCTTTTCTCTTCCCGGCTTGTTCTTCCTGACCTGTCTTCCGGCGAAGAGAGCGCTTACCGCATCGAACCGTCAGCGCATCTCTCTACGTCGGGAACACGGCTGCGCGGAAAGCCAAGTCCCTTTCCCGATCATGTCCCCCGCTGTCGTCCCTGAAAACGCTGAAGGACATGGCGTTTGTTCCTTGTCCGCACGTTCCCGCAACAACACCGTTCAGAACAATGCCTCTTCGCCGCTCCCTCAACCGCCGGCGAGATCGGAAGGCAGACCCAGCCTGCGCAGCGTCTCCGCTTCGGGGATTCCTGTCTCCGGATCCCACCCCCGAGCCGCATAGTACTCCCAAAGCATCTCCTCGTAATCCGCCACGGCGCAGCGCGGATCGTCCGCATAGCGCCCGAACTCGGGCATTGCCCGAACCCGGGGATGGAGCGCATCGTCCCCGGTGGCAAATCCCTCCCGCCGG
>DIMS01000078.1:6710-6896 GCA_002425685.1 Synergistaceae bacterium UBA5560
AAGCCGCTGAAGGGTGAAAATCCGTTCTCCCGTCTCGAGCAATTCCTCTCCGGAGACATCCCACCCCGTCGCGGCGGCGAGCATGGCCGCATAATCGTCCAGGGTCACTCCGGCGTACATGTAGAACTTGCAAGTGCAGAGGATCTCCGGAAGCGTTCCCGCGTCCTGGAGAAGCCGCGCCGCCAG
>DIMS01000078.1:6969-7103 GCA_002425685.1 Synergistaceae bacterium UBA5560
GGGGAGATTCCCTCCGGATCGGGAAGGCCGAAGCGTCGCAGCCCGAAATCGAGCTTGTCTCCATCCCAGGCCTTCGCCTCCACGGGATGAATGTGACACATTCCCCTCGGATTGGTTCCGTAGGTGAGGGCAAG
>DIMS01000078.1:7237-7387 GCA_002425685.1 Synergistaceae bacterium UBA5560
GAAAGGCGATCTTCCGCACCAGTGGCGCCAGTGCAGCGCCGTTCCCCCAGGCAAGGCCGAGGGATCGCGCATCCTCCGGCAACGAAATCCCCCGTTCGGCGCATTCCATCAGAAAGGCTGCTGCGCCTCCGGCGGAGATGGTGTCCACCC
>DIMS01000098.1:0-122 GCA_002425685.1 Synergistaceae bacterium UBA5560
CTCGGCAAGCCCCAGCCCCTGCGGGAACAGGTGGCGGCGCAGGTGAAGGACGCCCAGTGGCGCATGGTCACCAACTCTCTCGTCACCTGCCTCTTCGCCCGGAGCATCTACGACGGCGAGAC
>DIMS01000098.1:232-2549 GCA_002425685.1 Synergistaceae bacterium UBA5560
TTCCGGAGAAACTCTTCTCCGTGCAGACCAGCAACGGCCCTCTCGACCGGGAGCGCTTGGCCGAGCGGGTGCGCCTCTATCTGGAGCTGGCGGACATCGCCCCCGCATCCCCGGAGACAACTCAATAGGGCATCGCCCGCAGGGCTGCGGCACGCCCACACCGAAAAAACCGCGGAACCGGGGCGCCCCCATGACCGAATCCTGTTTTCGCTCCGCTTCCCTCTGGCCGCCCCGGACACTCAAGCCGAGACGGCGCACTTCCTTCCGATCCCAGGCAGACGAAACGGGCCGCCCGAAAGCGGCCCGTTTTTCCGGCGTTCTCACGTATTTTCCGACATCGCCCTTTGCCCTCTTGCGGAGTTCTTTCGTGAACAAGAGGGGTCTTTTGTCTCCGAAAACGACACACCCGGCGCATTCCAGGCAATTCCACTGCCTCTTGAAAACGCCCGGAGAAAAGCGCCCCTGCGCCGGCAGATTCAGCAGGACTCCTCGGGGCCCTCGCAGAGAGGGCGCCGGAGCGAACAGGATTTTTCAGCCACGCCGGTGATCATGAAGAGAATGCGCTCCGCCAGATTGGTGGCGTGGTCGCCCGCACGCTCCAGGTTTCTCGCCACGAGGAGAAGCCGCGTGCCCTGGGGAATGGTCCGGTGATCGCGGGTCATGAGATCGATGAGATCCCGTATGATCCGCTTTTCCAGATCGTCCACCTCGTCGTCCAGAGGGCAGATCTCCCGGGCGGCCGCGGCGTCCCGCCCGAGAAACGCGCAGAGCGCTCCGCCGATCATCTCGCGCACCCGAGTCGCCATGCGGGGAATGTCCACCAAAGGCTTCACGAAGGGTGCGTCGCCGATCTCGATGGCGATCTTGGCGATGTTCACGCCGTAGTCGGCGATGCGCTCCAGATCCACCGCCATGTGGAGAACCGCGGAGACGATCCGGAGATCCTGCCCCATGGGACGGTTTCGGGCGATGAGCTGGAATCCCTGGAAATCGATGCGCTCCGCCAGAAGATTCGTCGCCTCCTCGTCCTGAAACACTTCCCGAGCCAGGGAGAGATCCCTCTCCTTCAGCGCCCACGTGGCGTTGGTGAGCGCGTCCTGGGCGTTTCCTCCGAGCCGGACGAGATCGGACTCGAGCATCTTCAGCTCCACGTGAAAATTGTTCCGGGACGAATATTCCGCCATGTCTCCCCCTCCAAGGGAATTGCCGCCGCCCTCCGGCCAGACAAAAACAGCCCCGGGCACCCCGATCTTCCGCTCGTTCGTTCGTTCCGTTACGCCCGCCGGTTCCGTCGTTTTCTCCGAGTTTTCTCCGAACGCCTCTTTCGGATACCTCTTTCGTCTCCCCTTGAGAACCTCAACAACCGCAACAACCGCCTCTTCGCGACAGGAAAGGCGCCTCCTCCGACTCCCTCATCAGAGTACACGTGATTTCCAGCCCTCTGTCAAGGAAACGGAGATCACAGGTCGGTAAAAACGGCCACACAGAAACAGCCGGCGACGAAGACGACGCCCGCGCCGCGCCGGAATCCCTACACGTACATCTCCCGCAGCATCTCCGCCACCGAGGGATCTATCTGCTCGCGGCGCTTGATGGCGTCGAAGCGGTCCAGCAGGTCGCCGGGGCGGAGGCGCTTCTTCTCCGACCCCGAAATGTCGGCCACGATGCGCCCCCGGTGCATCATGATCAACCGGTCGCCCAGGCTCACCGCCTGCTGCATCGAGTGAGTCACCATCAGGGTGGTGAGTCTTCCCTCGCGCACCAGATCGTCGGTGACGCGAATCACCATGTCCGCCGCCCGGGGATCGAGGGCCGCCGTGTGCTCGTCGAGCAGCAGCAGCTCGGGACGGCGCAGAGTGGCCATCAGCAACGTCAGAGCCTGTCGCTGCCCCCCGGAGAGCGAACCGATCTCGTTTTCCAGGCGGTTCTCAAGCCCCATCCCCAGAGAGCGCACCCGCTCGGCCAAGGCATTCCTGGACCCGGGCAGGGCGAACGCGTTTGGGCGCAGCGTGCGCCGCAGACCACGCCGGGCGGCGAGGGCGAGGTTTTCCCCCACGGTCATGTTGGGAGCCGTGCCGCTGAAGGGGTTCTGGAAGACGCGCCCGATCAGAGACGCCCGGCGATGCTCGGGCCACCGGGTGATGTCCTGACCGGCGAGCAGAATGCGCCCCGCGTCGAGGAAGAAGCTTCCCGACACGGCGTTCTGCAGCGTCGATTTACCCGACCCGTTGGTGCCGATGACCACCACGAAGGAGCCGTCCTCCACCCGCAGCTCCACTCCCTGCAGGGCACGCACCTCGTTCTCGGTGCCGGGATG
>DIMS01000059.1:0-11932 GCA_002425685.1 Synergistaceae bacterium UBA5560
TTTTGGTGTCCGCTATTGACGAACGACCCCAGTTCTCGAAACCCAGCCCGGCGGCTTCAATGAGGCCGCGCCTGGGATGGCGCGGAAATTCGACGTCCCTCCCTCACGACCGAGTACGAACTTCAGAGCTTCAATGAGGCCGCGCCTGGGATGGCGCGGAAATCCACATCACCCCGTCGAAATCCACCGCGTGCCAGTGGCTTCAATGAGGCCGCGCCCGGGATGGCGCGGAAATATGCCGTGGGGGATGACACATCGTGTTGATTTCACCGCGCTTCAATGAGGCCGCGCCTGGGATGGCGCGGAAATCCTTTGCACGGCCCCCACTCCATCACGTCGTCCACCGTGCTTCAATGAGGCCGCGCCTGGGATGGCGCGGAAATCAGCGCCTCGCCCGGATGGATGGCGTCGGGGGCGGAATGCTTCAATGAGGCCGCGCCTGGGATGGCGCGGAAATCCTCCGGAAAAACACGGCCCCCTCCTGACCGTTTTAGGCTTCAATGAGGCCGCGCCTGGGATGGCGCGGAAATCCACCCCCTCTTCAAGGGAGTGTTTGCAACAACATAGGCTCTTCTCTTCGAGCGGTCAACCCCAGGGGCTCCGAAAAACGTTTTCCTGTTCTTTTCTGCATTCGAATTTTCCGGGGAAGACCCCTTTTTTCAAGGTTCGCGAGCATCCTTCGGGTTTCTCGAACCATTTCGCCGCTCGAGAGGACGAATCAGACAATCTGACTCCGAACGTCGGGTTTCCACACTCTTCCGATGTAGGAAATCTCCGGCTCCGGATGCTCGCCTTCCACGAGCCCCACATCAACGAGCAACACCTGGTCTTCATTCTGCTTCAAGATTTTTCTCAGATTCTCTTCCAGTTGATGACACTCCCTGGGGTTGAGCTGGCAACAGAACACGGAATACTGAACATGATCACCCCAGCCTGTCAACAGCTTGAACACTCTGTTTCGCCTTCTGTCGTCGGGAATATCGTAGGAAACCAGAAAGAACCGCCGCATCGGCGCTCTTCTACCTTGTCGTGATTCCCGAATAGGCGGGAATTTCGCCCCGAAGAACCTTCGCCAGCAGCTTTGCCTGCACCCGGATCACTGCCCTCCAGGAGCAGCGATAGTCAAAGACGGGATGGGTGATCATCTGATCCAGCCGCAACTCGTAGGCTCGTATCAGGGCTTTTCGTGCGGTGTCTTTCATGGCGCATCCCGCTGCGGAGACCACGAAATCCTTCGATTCCACCATACGGGTGTTGATGGCTGTCATCACCGCAGAATCGACGATCAGCGGTCGGAATTCCTCCATCAAATCAAGGGAAAGCGCCGGTTTACCGTGCCTCGGACGGTGCAGAAAGCCCCAGTAGGGGTCGAGCCCTTCGGCAAGGAGCGCTAGTGTCGCTTCCTTCGCGAGCAGCGCGTAACCGAAGGAGAGCATGGCATTGACCGGATCTTTCGGAGGACGCCTGTTTCTGTTTCTTGGAGAAAAGGCGATTTCATCCGGCAAGCCTTCGGCGAGCACTGTGTGCCATGCGTCGAAATACTGTGCGGCAACGGCTCCCTCCAGTCCCATCAGGTCTTCCGTGGTACGGCATGTCCCCACTCGGTCGATCAGTTTTTTCATTGCGGCAAGTGTTTCGTCAACTGCCATACGGGCATTTCGTCGAAGCAATGTCCTTTGATTCTGCATCTTCGCGAGGACAAATGCCCTTGCCAGGGCCAGAGAACGCCCCTCGTCGGCGGCGACGGAAAATTGAGCAGCCCGACAGTAGGCGTTTTTAAGGGTTATGCCGGTCGTGATGCCGTAAAACCAATGCCCCATGGAAAGATGCACGACGGGAACGGCCCTCTCGCACAACAAATGCAGGCATTGCGCCGTGAGCGATACGTTTCCGCAAAGGACGAGCTGAGAAACGTCCTTGAGAGCAAACTCGCCGATCTTCTCCCTTCCCTTTGAAACGACGAGCGCCTCCCCCGATTTTCCCACCCGAACGCCCTGCTCCTGGACGTAGAGCGGCAGAGCGTCATCACGTGCGGGATAGAGGCGGCGAATGTCCGGAGGGCGGGGATTTTCCTCCATTCCGCCGAGTTCGGCCAGCAGATGGGTCTCGTCGGGCAGGCAGATTCCCGCAAGGGAACACCCCCCGCACTTGGGCGAATCGACGAGGGGCGGGTACATTTCTCCGGATTGCAGCGCCGCACGGGTTTCGTTGATCAGGAAAAGGGTTCTCGCCTCCAGTTCCGCGGAAAACTCCACAAGAACACGGCGGCGGACGGCGGCGAAATAGAGCATTCCCTGGTTGCAAAGGTAGCCATGCTCCCGCAGAAGGAGCGCCTGACACATGAGCTGTACGCGCTCCGGCTCGTAGCTTCTTTCGGGATTGACCGGAGGCGCGCCCCGCTTGGTTTCCACGGGGACTGCCCTGCCGTCCGTCACTTCAAGAAGATCCAGCTTGCCGGTGAGCCCGAGCGTTTCCGACGCGAGCGAAACGGAACGGGCAACGACGGGCTCCGGATCTCCTTCCGCCGATGGCGGAAGAGGGTCGTCCTCCGCGTCCAGACGGGCGTGCACGCTCCGCCCCTGATCGGTGAAGAGGTTGTCCTCCCAACGGCCGTCCACGTACATGAGCTGCATCCTGCGCGGACAGTAGGCGAACTGGTGCACCATGTCGATGGTCAGGAGAAGTTCGGCGACCTGCTCCATGAGCTATTCTCCCGCCATGTCCACCGGTATGGAGGGGGAGAAGAAGAACCGCTTGTTCAGGGAATACCGTTCCGCACAAAGCCAGGTCCAAAAATCTTCCTGCCGGAGATGTTGTCCCTTGCCTTCTCCGGGCACCGTGTTGCACAGGCTCCGCAGGACAGCCAGGGGTAACAGCGGTTTCCAGAGGGGCCATATCCAGGCTTTTCCACTTCTGACGATGCCCACCGTAGCGATGCCCCGCTTTCCGGGCATGGAAGGATACATGGTCAGGCCGACAAAAGCCAGGGCATTGGCAGTGGCATCACAGGGGACTCTGTTTTTTCTGTCGCCGGGATCGCCATACTGGAGCGCGTGGGGTCGCTGACTCCCCGGATCCCAGTTNNTTTTTCCGGTGCACCGGAAAAAATTGCCAAGGCTCTGCGGGCTCACATTGACGGCGCAATTGCGAAAATCCTTCAAGAGACACTTTCCGCTTCCTCCATTGGAAAAACTCAATGCTGAGGGGGCGATTTCCGGTATTTCACCGGTTTTTTCCGCGTTGTCCACGGCCCCGTCACTGGCGAAGGCCGCGACCAGTTCGTCCTGAAGAGGTAACGCGCCGGGCCATGCCTCCCCGGCGTTGCAGGCATGCAGCGCCAGCTTTCGGAACTCCGCAACGGGGCGTTTGATGACTTGCCCTGAAAAGGCTGCCGGAAAGAGGGTTTCGAGTTTCTTCATCCTCGGAGACATGGTCTGCGCCCCCGCGCCCCCGTCTTCCGTCGCTGTTTCCTGTTCTCCGTCGTCGTCGTTGTCGTCGTCGCCCTTGTTTTTCTTGCCGCCATCGGTGTCTTTGCCTCTCTTCGCACCGCTTCCCTTCGTGGATGCCGCGCTTTCTTCTGTGGCGGGATCCCCGGCGGGGTCCCACCCGAAATCCCCGGCGAGGGTGTTGCAGAAGGCTTCTTCGTCCAGGCTGGTCAGGTATTCGGGGTGCCAAGTCTCGCCGGAAAGCCAGCGCATGCGTGCTTCCGGATCGTGCAGGCACAGGAGCCGGAAGGTTCCGAGACTTGCGAGAAAATGCAGGGGATTGGCGCCGTCGAACCCCGGGCAGGCAAGTGACTTCTTTTCGCCTCGGTGCTCGTGTGCTGCCGCAGTCGTCGTCATGGGGTTCCCTCCCTGCTGCTTTTCCGGGTAGGTTTCTCGCTCGCACGGTGGTCCGCCAGTCTGAGGCAGGCCTCCAGATAGGCGAGCCCCCACCACCCGTATCGCCGGACGAGCCGCCAAAAACGTTCGGCCACGCCGCTGTCCAGCCAGTCCAGTTCCGTCGCCGAACTGCTTTCCATGAAGGGGACGGACACTCGGACGGGATTCGGATCCTCCACGACGGGAGCAAAGGGGCGGGCATAGCCATGGTGGCATTCAATGAGGTGCAGGAGCAGATCCGGGTCGTTCGCCCTCTGCAGCAGTTCCTCGCAGGACTGGACAAGCCGCACCGAGAGCAGTTCGTGGCGACCTCCCGCGGGATAACCCGCCTTTTCCCGGGCCATCCGCATTGCGCCGGGACCGGCATGAAGCAGGGAAGATTTGGCCAGAAGTCCGTGGTTCCGAAGGATCTTCAGGGCCTTCACCCTGCTTCCTCCGGCGAGCCAGATCTGGAACCGGGGATCGGCCTTCCCGAGGTCATGCAGCTTCGCCGCAAGAGAGATGTCGTTCCGCAGTGTTTCGGAGAGAGAGGCCGAGGCCTGCCGGGCCTGGGCCTCCACTTCTTCGAGGTGGTCCTTTAGGGACACAAGGTCGTCTCGCGCCAAAACCGACTGGCTGTCCTCGTCGGTGAAATCCGCCTCGCCAAGCCGCACCCTGGTGTACACCACCAGGCCGGTCCCGGAGGGGTGCGGTTCTATGCGCCGGTCGGAGTCCTCGTGCAAAACGCGCACCGCCTCCGCCAACGCTTCGGAGAGGTCGTTCCGGGACTGAAGCATCCGGAGCAGTTCTTCCACACGCTCCTCGATGTCGTCCATGTCGCCCGAAAGCTCACCGAACGCTTTGCATCCCGCGAAGGGCGCAACCAGGGAACGGGCTTCCTCACTCCAGCTTTCGAGCAGGTTCGGGTGCAGGCGCAGCACCGCCGGGCGGCGCGCCTTGAGTCGGGCGAGATCGGCCACGTCGGCGACGGCGGAAGTGGATGAGGGGTTCCACCCTGCGGAGTCGCACCCGCCCTCGGAGGCGGACAGGATCAACACGTCCCCGGGGCGCGGCGGGGCGGCCTCGGAAACAGGCTCGCTGCGTTCCGGCCCGAGCCATCGCAGGGCCTTGCGATACCTGGCGGCGGAGCGCACGGTGCCGGAGACGCCCTCCCGCGTTTTTCCCTCTTTCGGCCCGGGGCTGCCCTCAATATCTCCGCTGTCCGGAACGGAGTCGCCGCGGAGCCACGCCCTGGCCTCTCCGATGGGAAGAGGCAGCGTCTCTCCCGAAACGGGAGGACAGAGCGCCACAGTGTCGGTCCAGATTTGCCACAACCGCTCCGGGGCGGCGGAATTCGGATCGACGACGAGGTCGGCCCTCCAAAGAAGGCGCACATCTCCCGGCCCGTCCTTGGAACCGTGGAGAAACAGCGCGGGCTCGGGGCAGACCGCGGGTTCCGGGCCGGTCTGGCACCAGATGTCGCAGTAGGCGGCAAAGAGCACCGGAGCGTCGGCGGAGGGCGCGCACAGGCGTTCCCTCATGGCTGGATCCTCGGGCAGAAGAGCGGCCAATGCATCGATGCCGCAATTGATTTCGCCATCCGCCGCGTTCGCCGTCGTGGCCTTCTTACCTGCCGCGTTCGCCGTCGTGGCGCTCACCTTCGTCGAGTTTTCCTTAAGCCACTTCCAGGTGTTGACAAGGGCTTCTCCATAGATGGGGTCAGGGGGTGGGGTGTCGCCCTGGTATTCGCTGCGGAGAAAACATACCGCCTCGGTTTCGCCAAGCTCTCCAAGGCGGTCGAGACGCCCCATGCGCTGGCGCAGGGCATCCAGCGGGCAGGCCTCGGTGATCAGGGCGTCCGCGTCGAGATCCGCTCCCACTTCGACACATTGGGTGGCGACCACCACCAGGGGAGGGAACTCCTTTACCCTCCCGCGATCTCTGCCGGCCATAATGCGGTCCCGGTACTCCTGGAGCAGCGTGTCCCGTTCGACGGAACGGCTTCGCCCGGTGAGCAGAATCACCTTGAGTGCGCCGCGTTCCTCTTTCTGTCGGAGTGCTTCACGCAGCGCCCGGGCGGCGGAGACACGGTTGAGCACCACCAGCACGGTGGTTCCCTTTTTCGCCAGTCCGCCCGCGGCGCCGTCCCCCGACAGAAACTCCACGCAGGCGGCTGCAATGTCCTTGTCACTGCTCTTCCCCGCACTGCCGCTCTTTTTGGGCAGCGCCACGAGCCGCATGCGCTTCGACGCTCCAAGCCGCTTTTGCAGCACGGCATTGGAGCGGTCCTCCCGGTTCAGCTCGAAGGGCTCCTCTCCGCTCCGCGGCGTAGCAGTCATGGCCGTCACAAAAAAGGGCAGGGCGAGGGGGGTTTCCCCGCGGGCACGGTATTCGGAAATCCGCTCCAGCGTCTGGAGAAAAGGTTTGCTGCAGTGGGCCTCGTCCAGGACGAGCAGCGTATCGTTGCCAAGAAGTCCGGCGTGAAGAGGCCAGGTGCTCGACGACAGGCCGTACCCCCGAAAGAGCAGGCGCGAGCCGACCTGATCGACGGTGGAACACAGGATGACCGGCTGCGCGGGAGTTCTGGCCCACCGGTCCTCCCGGTAGATGCCGCCGCGCAACAGCGCCGCATCCACGGGCAGGGAATTGTCTCCGCCGAGGGAGACAAGGGCCTGCGCCACCTCCCGCAGAATGTCCGGAGCCTGGGCCGGGGCCACACCTGATTCTGCAGGGCCTCCGAGCGCACCGCGAAGCGTGTCGCGGATCTTCCGCGCTCTTCCGTAGGCGTCGTCCACCACGATTCTCCGGTCCACCACGAGGACGATGCGCCGCGGTGCCGTCCGTTCCTCCGGAGGGAGCCCGGCCTGGCAGGCGAGGGCGAAGAGGGCCACATCCATCACTGCGGTTTTTCCCGACGCGGTGGGAAGTGCAATGCTTTTGGGCCACCCGCCGTTCATGACCGTTTCGAGAAGACGCGTCTGCCAGGGAAAGGGCGAAACACCGTGGACACGTGCGAAATACTCGCCGAAGCGGCCGATCTCAATCGTCATGACTGTTTCCTCCCCACTGGAGAACCGGCCTGAAGAAGCCATATCCCCGAAAGCGTCCGGCCCCGAGGAGCAGCGGCCCGGCAACGGGTTCGGAAAAGACGATCCTTGCGTGCGTGTGCCACCGCCGCAGGCCGTCCTTGCGCTTCAGACAGGGGAAATTCCTCGCCGGGGGGACGCCCCGCACAAACGAGACCGACCCCACCTCGATCCGGGCCGGGGAGGGCAGGTTCTGCCTTGCGCAGGCCTCGACGATCTGCCCTGCCGCCCACTGGTCGAAATCCTGATGCCGCCGGGGCGGAAGACGGTCCAGAACCAACGGCGTCACGGAGGCCCATTCCGCGGACTGATCGCACCAGGTCCGCTCCCGCAGGGCAAAAGGCCGCACCGGGCGTTCCTCGGGCACCAGCTCGCACGCTCCCGACGCCCCGGCCACGAGGGAAAGGGTGTCTTTTTCCGGATCAAGAGAACGGGTGAAGGCCTCCCAGATCTTCTCCTCTTCCTCCAGGGACAGTCCCCGGGGAAAGGCGAGGGCGAAACCGAGCAGATGCCCGTCCGCGTACTCCGCCCCGACGAAGGGAAGGGGAACAAAAGCCACGTGGGGCCTTTTCGTCGGAGTTCCGTCGCCTTCCGGGTGACCGCTGATCAGCTCTTTGCCCACACCTTCCGCCGCCTTAAGAAGTGTGCCCCGAAGGGCATCGGTGAACGGAAGGGTCTGCAGCAGCGTCAACGCGTTCCCGCCGACGCGCCGGAGAATGACCAGGCGCGGATCGAAGAGACCGTATTCGGGGCCGTTTTTCTGCGGTGCGGGTATTACGTAGGACTGGTAGGGCGCAACGGAAGGACGTCGCCACGCCTTCCCACCCCCCGCATAGGCACTGCACAGTGCGTCGAACCTTCCCTCTTTGGGGATGCGAAGAAAAACCCTTCCCCGACCACCCTCCGAAGGAAGGAAATTCGGCTCCGGAAGATCCTCCGCACCGACCCACATGCGAACGAGCGACCGGGAGTGTCCGATGTGCGTCACCGCCTCGCAGAGCCGGGCAAAGACTTCGCGGAAGCGGGCAGCGTCCTCGGACGTCGCGTCGGGCCAGACAAGTGCGCAGGCTGCAAAAGGACGCCCCGACGGAGAGGCGTTGCCGCCCTCCGGAAGAAGAACCGACGGAAAGGTGCGTCCCTTGCGGCCGTGAAAGCCGGCGACGGCGGCGGCCTTGTCGTTTGTCGGCACATGGACCGTCTCCGCGCCGGACCGTTCCACCTCCGGCGCATAAAGATCAGGCGCCTTCAGGGATTCGAGCCACCGCAGCGCGACGGCCTCTGCTTCGGGCTCACCGAGCGCGCCCCAGGCCGCGACGAGCGCCTGGAACACCCTGTCCGGGTGCGGCGGCCATTCGGGATCCGTGCCGATCTGCCCCCCATGGTACGCCCGGGCGACGGCACGGCCTGTCAGATATTCCCACTGCAGCGCGAACATGGCACTACTCTCCTCCGTCTTCAGGCCCTGACTCCATCGCGAGCTTGCGGCTCTTTTTGACCAGCTCAACCAGAGCACCGTTCGGGACAAGAGAAATGCCGTCGTCGAGCCAGGAAAGCCCTGCTTCTTTCGCTTGTTTGACAGCATGGGCCGTAAGCTGACATGCGCCCTCCGCCGAGCACGAGAAGGAATCCTTCGTTCCGTCGCTCCTGATGACTTCCCACGTTGCCGCCTCTTCCGGGACCAAAAGGCAACGGGAACGAAGATCCAGATCATCCGCAACAGACAGAGCGGCACAAAGCCCGAGCGCTGCGAGGACGGACCTCGCGGCGCTATTCACTTTATTCTGCTTATCGCAGTCCGCGCCGACAATCGGAAAGGAAAGCCGCCGGAGCATGGGCAGAGAAAGCACCACCGTCTGAAGGGCATAGCGCATAGTGACACCGCCGGGATTTTTTTCGATTTTTTCGAGCGTCGGTTTAATATTACCGTGGTTCGCCTCGCTGGGTTTTCCCTCCTTCTTCAACAAAAGAGGTTTCCCGTCCTTTTTTGTTGCCTTGCTGGCATCCAACGTCCAGTCTCCGTCTTGTTTTACATACAACGGTCCCGCGTTCAATTGAATCTGCAAGGGGTCGATGCGGCTCGATGTCTTCGTCCCTACCTCGATGTCGACGCCGAAGATCTCTGAGACCACCGCACGTTGCATCTTGGCCCCCAGGCCACCGAGCGGCCCCGTGGAATCCCAAACGCCGAAGAGAAGGGCTGTCGGACAGATTGCAAAGAGTTGCGTCGCATTGGCCGGAGAGGCGTTTTCAAGAATTTTTCCATACGGGCTTTCGCGAAATTTGATCCCTTCGTACAGGCTGTCCCTCAATATCGCGTCCGCGATCCGGTGAGGGGCTTCAAGACTGGTGATGACGCCGACGCCTTCGACACCGGCATGTCCGAAATCCACGGAAATGACGGGAATGCGGATCTTTCCTTCCCGATGGGCTCTGAGCAGCGCCAGCTCCATGCGGTTTGCCTGGGACTGGACACTGTCGAGCAGAACACAGGGAACCCGTTCTCCGTCGATGACCCGGGTTTCCAGCGCGTATTTGCCTCCTTCATAGGTGGGGGGAAAGACCTTGTCCCCCGCTCCTCCCGCTGGTTGGAGCCTGCGGCGGAGACGCAGGGCCGTAGCGGTGCTCACCGTTTCCAGGAGAAATGCGTACTGCTCTTCCACACGTTCTTCCACACTTCTTTTCTGTGCGTCCATCAGTCTCCTTCTCCTTTCAAACCCTCTCAGACCCCGAAAACCCAGAGTTCCGAACCGATTGCAAACCCTCTCAAACCCCGCAATCCCAGGGTGCCGCACCGACCGAAGACAACTCACACGCCTTGCGCTTTTCGTTTTTCACATTCACCCGCTCTTCTTCAACCACTCTTCCTCAAGCCAGCCCGCTCTCTCTACGGGCTCCCTCGTCTCGTTCAGTCGGCATTCCCCTTCTCCACCATCCCCGCCCATGCGGTCACAAGGCGCCGCAGTTCCGGAGGGTCCAGGGCCGTTGCATGTGGAGCCGAGGCGAGAACCCAATGGGCTACATCCTCCAAATCGGGAACAGTGGCCTCCAGAACGAGGCTTTCTCCCGTCTCCCAAACAATGCGCTGCGTCGGATGCCATACCGTCTCCGACACAGCGGTGGTGAGAGGGGCACGAACACGGATGCGCACGGGAATAGTTGCGGGACCAGGCCTGCCGTACCAAGCACTGGAGGCATAGTCCTCCATGCACATCCCCTCGGGAACGTCGGCGTGCCAGGGGCAATCCAGCATCTCCGCCCAGATGATACGTCCGACCCGGTAATTGCCGGGCGTGCCGTGCCGTTCGCTCTGTCCACACAGATACCAGGCGTGGGCACGGAAGTAGACTCCCCAGGGAGAGACGGTGTGCTCCCGGGCTTCGCCATCGGATCGCTGCGGTGAGGCATACGCGAAACGAAGCATTCTCCTGCGGGTGATGGCTCCGGTGACGATCTCGAAAATGTCCGGGGCGACGGGCGAAACGGGCAGGGCAACGACAGCGCATTTACCCAGAGTGTCGCCCTGTCTGTCGAGGGATTCGGGGATCACGGAGCGGAGAACGTGCCACAGGCGAGCACACTCTTCATCCAGATGGGGCAGGAAATGGGCGGCCATGCGAAGCCCTGCGGCGAGGGCCGTCACTTCCCTGTCGGAGAGATCCAGCGTGAGAAGAAACCGTCCGGAACCCCGGAGCCGGTAACCTTTTCTTCTGCGGTCATAGGCCACATCCACCGCGTACTCGTCGCGCAGAAAGCGCAGATCGCGTTCAAAAGTGCGGCCTCGGGCATATTCCAGGCGACACAGCAACCTATCCTTGGGTACCACGTCGCCGAGAGCCAGTTCCATCATGATGCGGTTCAGACGTCCTAGCCGTATGGAGCTGAGATCCTTGGGAACGAATCATCTCCCCTTAAGAGAAAATCGACTGACATGACGAAACAAGCTTGACTATACACCGCAGAACGCGCCCAAAGATTAACTGTATTCAGTAAATTACGACAAGAAGCATTACACAGGAGAGACGCAAAAAGCGCCTCCATTGATGTCGTAACGCCTATCCAGGGTGTCGCCTATCAGTGTAGCGGAATACAGCGACAAGATAGGGGTGGGGAAAACCGCGTACGGAAGCGAAAAAAAGAAAATGCCCGGGAGAAGTCAGCACTCCAGCACACCTACGACCGCGCCGCCCTCCTCCTCTTCCCCCGCCCCCTTCAGTGAGGCCCCGCCCGGGATGGCGCGGAAATGCGGCGGCGGGACGGAGCCGTCACGCGCAGCACGCCGCAACGACCGGGCAAGAACCCCCGGGGCTACCGGGCCGAAGGAGCGCCCCGCTGCCCGCACGAATGCCGCAGATAGAGCAGCGTGGCGTAGCTGGTGCAGGGGGAACGGCCGTCGTTCAGCAGAAGACACGAGTCGGTGTGGTCGAGAAGGCGCGCCTGCGTGGCGCCCAGGTCGCGCAGAAGGGCGAAGAGGAGCGCCGCGCCCCGGGGACAATCCAGGTCGAGGCCGCGCAGGGCCGGGGTGCGGAGTTCCCGCAGGACGGGAAGCGTGCGGGCGTCCTCGGCGGCGGCTCCGGCGGGGGTTTTGCCGTGGGAGAGATCCATGCTCAAAAGTATCAGGCCGCCCCGTTNNCACCAGAGGGAGCAGGGCCTTGCGCAGGGCAAGCAGGTGCAGGTCGGACAACCCTTTGCGCACCACGAGGGGAAGCACCGTCGCGCCGGGAAAGGTGCGGCGCAGCAGAGGCAGATGGTTCGTGATGCTGTGCTCGCTCCGGAAGAGGCGATCCTGTCGTTCCCCGAGCCCCGCCCCGGTGAGGGCCGCAACGCCCTCCTGGTCGGCGGAAAGGAGGCCGAATTCGGTGAGCCAGTCGGCCCCGCAGGTGGAGACGGGGCTCCGCCCGGCCCGGTAGTGATCCGGGGCGATGAGAATGATCCGCTCCGGCGCGGGAACGGCCTCGGCAAGGGCGTCGTAGAAGCGCAGCATCATCG
>DIMS01000059.1:11971-16350 GCA_002425685.1 Synergistaceae bacterium UBA5560
TTTCCCCCTCCGCCGCGCTCGCCTTTCCCACCGACACCTTCAGCGCTCCCGTTTCCCCCTCCGCCACCGCCACGGCAGGCGAAGCCGCGTTATCCCGATCCGCCGCAGCCTCCGCGCCCCCCGCCGCACCGTCGCCCCCGGAAAAACCCGCATCCTCCGGGGGCACGCTCCCCGCCGCGTCAAGGGTGCGGCGGATGCCCTCCGGCAGGGGCGGACAGACCATGACCGCCGGACTTCCCCCCGCCGTGGCGCCGCCGGAGAAACCACGTGCACCCGATGCCTCCACCGCCGAACTTTCCCCCTCCGCCGCGCTCGCCTTTCCCACCGACACCTTCAGCGCTCCCGTTCCGCCCTCCGCCACCGCCACGGCCTCTCCGCCCTCCGCCGCCTTCGGCCCCTCCGCTTCCACTCCCGCCACGGCATCCGGCGCAGCAGCCGCAGGCGCAAGGACGGCGGCGAACGCGACAACAACGAGCACGGCAACAGCAAGCACGCGACGGGCGCCACCGGACAGAGACAGAGGGCAAGCGGGCGGGCACGCCCCGGCACCGGGGACGGAACCAGCGCCGCGCTCTTTCGTCGCCGCCGCCGCCCGCTTCACCGCGACTCCCCTCCGCATCACCTCACCCGCGCTTTCCCGAATCCTCCGCCCGCTCCTCCGCGCTTTCTCACGCATCGCCGCAACCGCCGCCCGCCGCTTCCGTCCCGCGCATCACTTCTCCGGGCGGCGGGTCCAGTCGGGGCGCAGGGCGTCCAGGCCCGCGGGATCGCCCCGGTAGACCATCTCCTTCCACTCCTCGTCGGAAAGCCGCCCCTCCGGCAGAGGCCGGTCGAAGCTGTAGAAGGAGAACACGGCGCCCCGGGTCACCCGCGGGCCGCCCCAGCGGTCGTCCACAAAGACGTGGAGCACCTTGGGCGCGCCGGTGGCCACGTAGAGCACCCGCCCCTCAAAATAGTCCGTGGCGACGTCCGCCGTCAGGGCCATGCGCAGTCGCTCAACCACGTCCTCCATGTAAGGGGGATAGAGCCCGGACATGTCCTCGGGAAAGAGCAGGTCCCGGTCGAGCGCCGCGGGAAACTCCCGGATGACCCGGAAATCCCCGCTCCCCAGCGGCTCGCCCCGCACCTCCCGTCCCGCGATGTCCGCAAGCTGCCCCATCAGCCCCGCAAACGTCTCCAGCTTCCGGGAATATTCCTCGTCATCCCACCCCGCCTCGGCAAGAAAATCCCGCACCCGGCCCGCCGCACGGGCCAGCCCGGCGAAGAGACGGGGCGCGGGCTCCACGTACCCCCGCGGCTCGGGGAACAGATAGTCCGGCGCGTACCACACGTCGCCGCCGTCGCCCATCTCCGCTCCGGACTGCTCGCCGTAGAGGATGGTGTCGTGCTTCAGCTCCGCCCAGGCCGCCGACGCGGTGACCAGCTTCTTGTACTCCCACTCGGGGGCGCGGCTGAAGAACTGCCCCCCCTCCGTGGGGGCGAAGTAGTCCGAGAACAGGTGCAGCAGATCGCTGTAGACATTGCGCGACAGAGGGTCGTCCCCGAAGGCGAGCCACCGCTTGCGCAGCGCCGCCTGATTCTCCGTGTACCGAGCGTACCGGGCGAAGGCGCCGGTCTCCCCGAGCGCCGCGGGCGAGCCGAGAACCGCCATCACATCCAGCGGATCGGGAAGATTGCGCGGCAGCTCCTCACTCCCCGTCTGCGGTGCCGTGAGCATGTTGAACACCAGCGCATCAAAGGTGAAACGCCGCCCGATGAAGCGGAACCCCACGGCGTCCTCCTCGCGCTCCTCCTGGGACGCCCCGGTGCGCGGCGCGGGCACTCCCACGATGAGCGGCGGCCTTGCCGCGGCGAGAAGCGCCCGGTTGTAGAGCCGCAGCGCCGCCTCGTCCCCTAGGGGCAGCCCGGCGAAATTCCGGACCGTCACAGGGCCGAAGTCGTACCACGAGTTGTCGTTCGACGCCCCCACCAGATAGGTGAAGGGATCGAAGAGGCGCTTCCACACCTGCCGGATCTCCGGGTCCTCCAGCAGCGAACAGAGCACCGCGATGACCCCGGTGTTGCGCAGAACCGCCTCGTCCTCCCCCGCCGCGCCCTTCAGGGGAAACGTCAGCCCGCCGAGCAGGCTCATGGCCCGGAAATAGCGTGAGAGCGCCGGGGAGAGCGTGTAGTGCCCCCGGGGCTTGTAGAGCGTGTAGTCGTGCCGCCTGCCCGTGAGCGTGCTCTCCGTCACGTCCGCGGCGGCGAGAATGCGGTCGTACTCCGTCCGCGCCCGCTCACCGAGGGGCGGAACCGCCGCGACGAGGGGTGCGTCACCGCCCTCTCCGCCTGCCAGGAGCGCCCGCGCCACCGCAAGGTAGTCCCGGGTCAGGTCCACCACCTCCCGCCCCCGGGCCGACCCGGCGAGCACCCCCTCCCGGGCCGCCAGGGCCGCGTCGAGCCGCCCCAAAAACTCCGCCAGCAGCGGGGCGAAGTGGCGTTCCTCCACCTTCTGCAGCATCCGGTCGAAGAGCAGATGAAACGTGTGCAACCCCAGATCCGCCGTGAGAAAAAGCGGCACCACGTGGGAGGGATCCGTCGGATAGGCGTCCACCAGATCGTCCACCATCAGGTTCTCCACCAACAGCGGCTCCGGGCGGACGGCAAACCCCCGGGCGAGCAAGAGCCGCCGGGTCTTTCCGTCGAGCGGAACGGCCCCCAGCCCTCCGTCCCACTGCCACTCCATCATCTCCCCCGGAAGCCGGGCCTCGTCCACCCGGGACAGATCGGGAGCGTAGTCCCTCAGCCGGAGCAGCTCCCGTGCACGCACCCAGGCATAGCGGGTATGCACGTCCCCCGCCCCGGAGTCGCCCCCCTCCCCGTCCCCGTAGACGCCGAAGCTCGAAAAACGCAGCAGTACCCAGGTTTCACCCCCGAGCACCAGCTCGCCCACGCCGGTGACGGTCACCCCCCGGGGAAGGTAGAAGTCGCTGTAGTCCCTGACGGGGTGCGACCCCGGAAGCAGAAAGAGGGACAGCCGCTCCGCCGCCGCGGAAAAAGGCTCCGGTTCAAGGGGCGTGTGCCGGGGAAAGGGCGCCAGGGCGTTCTTCTCCACGTAGCCCAGCACCCGCCCCTGATGGAGCAGCAGCATCCAGTCCGCGGCCCACTGCGCCTCCGGCGCCGGCGCCGCCGCGACCCGGCCGCCGTAATAGATGCACCCGGCGATGCCCTCCTGATCCTCCACGCCGCGCCCGTCCTCCACCAGCACATACGGACCGGGCTTCTCCATGATGGGGGCGATGTGCCGCACCACCGTGTAGAACTCACCCCGGTGCGCCGGAGACGTTCCGGCAAAAGCGGGCGAGGCCCCAAGCCCCCCCGGCGCCGCCGCAACCGGCGAGGCGGACAGCGCCGACAGAACCGTCAGCACCGCCGCCGCAACGAGCAGCACCACCGAGAGAATCCCCCGCCGCAGGACTTTCGTTCCGGAGGAAACACGCCGCCGCACCCCGAAAGCCGAAGGCGCAAGGGTACCGCACCGCGGCGACCCGAAAACTGCCGGGCGAATCCCCCGCTGCGCTTCCCCTACCCCCTGCGCTTCCCGCACAATCCGCGGCTGATTCGCGCTCCCCGCCGTCCCCTGCGCGAAAGTCCGCCGCGATTTCCCTCCCGTCCCCGCCGCCGCCCGCCGCGCTCCGCCCATTCCGCGCATACCCGCCACATCCTTTCCCGCGTTCCTTCCCACCCTTTGACGCCTTTCCCCACTCTCCCGTTTTTTCTTGCCCCTTCTCCGCTTTTTCCCGCCCTCTTCTTTCTCCTTTTTCACCCTTCTTCACTGTCCCGCTGAGTCCTGTTCACGTGAAAGCATAGCATGAATCGCCCCGCGCCGCTCCCCGTTCCACCCGTTTCCGCTTTCGCCACTCCTTTCCGGCAGATGCTCCGCGTCCGTTCCGCCCCTCACACCGTATCCCCGGCACTCCACCTCCAGCGTTTTCAACGTTTCTTTCCCCTTCTCCCCCTGTGCTCTTTCTTTCGTCAACACGACTGTGCGATGACGTGCACGCTCTCTTCTCTCCCTTTCCTCCCTCGTCTCGTCTCGTCTCCTCATCTCCCTTCGCCTCTCCGTCCTCTCCCCCCTTCCCCGTTTTCACCCGTTGCTCCCCGATTTTCCCGCTTTTCTCCGATTTCCATTTTTTGGACCTTGACTCTGACACACTGTCAAGGTGTACTCTCATCAAGAACACGTCACGACCTCCTGAATTGCGCTCCGCGACGTACCGACCCGCACCGCTCGTTCCCCCCGGAGCGGCGTCCGAAAATCGCCCCCTGAAACCGGGCGCGCAATGGAAACCGAACGTGCATTTGAAGCCGAAGAACAAAGGAGGCGTTTCCCCTGGAGA
>DIMS01000070.1 GCA_002425685.1 Synergistaceae bacterium UBA5560
GCGAGCACGAAGAGCGCCGTGATCAGCTTGAGGTCGTTGGGATTCAGCCCCCAGCGCAGGGCGATGGAGACCAGGAGGCGGAAGAGGACCGACCCCATGACCGCCCCGGCGAGGGAGATGCCGATGGAGCGCGTGCGCACCAGCGCCTGCCCCATGATGACGCTGGCGAGCCCCAGCACCAGCGTGCCCACTCCCATCTGCACGTCGGCGAAGCCCTGATACTGGGCCAGCAGCGCCCCGGTGAGGGCCGAAAGCCCCCCGGCGAGCATCAGGCTGAAGAGCAGCATGTTGGAGGCGCTCACACCCTGCGCCAGCGCGGACTGGCTGTTATCACCCGACGCCCGCAGCGCGATGCCGAAATCGGTCCGCAGAAAGGCCCACAGCGCCACACCGAACAAGCACGCCAGCAGAAAAGCGCCGCCGAGCACCGCCAGATCGCCCACGGAAACCTGCCAGATGGAGATCCGCACGCTGTCGAACCCCGTCAGGCGCCGTACCGCATTTCCCACGCTGTCCACCAGTGTGACGGTCTGCGACAGAGGAACATTGCTCCCCCCCATGATGCGCAGGTTCACCGAGTAGAGCCCCGTCATCACCAGAATGCCCGAGAGCAGGTTGTTGATGTGGAACCGCGTGTGCAGCACACCGGTGACGCCGCTGGCCAGCATGCCCGCCCCCACGGCGGCCAGCGTGGCGAGCGCCGGCGGAACGCCGCCCGCCATCAGCACCGCCGCCACGGCGGCTCCCAGGGTGAGAATGCTGTCGGTGGCGAGGTCGGCGAAACCGAAAATGCGGAAGGTGAGGTAGACCCCCAGGGCCATCAGCGAAAGGAGAAAACCCATGGTGAGAGCCCCGATAAGAAGACTCACGCCCGGCCTCCTTCCAGCCCCGCCAGGGCGCCCGCCCACAGGGCCCCGCTCAGGAAGGCGCTCTCTCCGGCGCCGGAGATGGGGCGCCGGTCGTGCAGCAGATGCAGCAGCCCCACGGGATCCACGGCATCGAACAGTTTGGCGAGCACCGACGGCAACTCCACCCGGCCCTGCGGAATGGCCTTGAAGGGAAAGACCGCCGCGTGAAAGTGCCCCGAAAGCGCCTCTCCTCCGGCGAGGGGCCGCACCTGAGGGGCGAGGGCTCCCGCGTCGCCCCGGACCGCCAGACCCACCACCACCGCCAGATGACGGTCGAAACGCTTTTCGGGACGGTAGTCCAGATGCTCGCGCACCGCGGGAAAGGCGAAAAATCCCTCATCCGGCAGGGCCTCCGGGCCGAGCACGCTCAGGCTTGCCCCGACGAGCCCCGACGTTTCGGCCACCAGCGCCAGGGCCGCCGCCGGCGCTCCCACGGCATCGAGGGCAAGAGTCACCAGCTCCGACAGGGGCATTCCCGGCAGACTCTCGGAAAAGCGCAGACAGCACGAGGGCGCGCCCTCCAGCACCACCCCCGACGCAAAGTGCACCGAGGGGACGAAATCACCCGAGGCGGCCATGAAATCCGGCGTCTGCCCGTCCCCCGGCGGGAGCATCAGGGCGAATCCCTCCGCCGCCAACACTTCTCCGCTGTCGCGCCGTTCCTTTTCAAAGGAACCGATGCCGAATCCCCAACTGCCGGACCCGAAGGAGCGCGCCTCCCCCGCTCCCAACAGTTCCGCCCGGAACGACCCGGCCCCCAGATCGAACCGGGCGATTTTCTCCGCCGCATGAGCGGGCGCCGTCGCATCTCCCTCGACGAAGAACGCGGTCATCCCCACCATGTTCAGAATCTCCCGCACGAACTCCGAGGGCCGCCGGATCGCCAGATCACCCCCGAGCGCCGTCAGCGTCCTCTTGTAGCGCAACAGGCTGCGAATGCCCGCGGAACTGAGAAAGAGCACCTCGTCCATGTCGAGCACAATGCGATGAAAACCCTGCCTGATGGCGTCTTCCAGCTCGTCCTCCAGAATGCGGCAACGTCCCGCATCCAGCCGCCCCCGAAGCAGCAGCGCCAGCCCGTTCTGTTCTTCCCGCCGTTCGATCTGCATGGTCCCTTCTCCTTTCGCTACTCGCCCGAAACGATGTTCGCCCGCTGCCGAAGCGAGGCGGGAATGTCGAGCCCGTAGCGTGCCGCGTTTTTCTCGTTGATGGTGACGATGGTCCTGCTGATGGGGGAAAAGGAAATCGCGGCGGGTTTTTCTCCCCGCAGCACGCGCAGGGCCACGCGCCCCATGTCCTCACCCCCGGCGACGTAGTCGCGCGCCACGGCCACCGCCGCCCCGCCCTTGACCGCAGTGGCGGTGTCAAACCCGAAGAGGGGCGTCTTCGCCTCCAGACATGCCTTCGAGATGGGAGCGAAGGAGGAGAAGAACAGATTCCCCGCCACCTGCAGCACCGCATCGACGTTCATCGAAAGGAGAGCCCGGATGCCGTCGGGAATCTCCGTGGGCGTCGAGACGGGAACGGAGACGAGTTCGACCCCCTTTGCAGCGAAGACCGCCTTCAGTTGTTCGAAGTTGTAGACGCAGTTCGATTCCGACGGGTTCACCAGGGTTCCCACGCGCTTCGCCCCCGGCAGGCACGCGAGCAGCGCCGCCGCGCCCTCGTCGTAGGCCGACGCCGAGGAGATGCCCGTCACGTTGGGCAGATGGTCGGTGTCGCTCGTGCCCGCCCCTGCCAGCACGGGATTCGCCACCACACCGAAGATCACGGGAATGTCACGTACCTTCTTCACCGCCGTCTGCAGGGTTGGGGTGGAGGTGAGCACCAGCATGTCCGCGTTCTGGGTCAGCACGTTGTCCACCATGGCGGCAAGCGTCGGCATGTCCCCCTGAGCATTTGACACCGTCAGCGCGTACTCCTTCCCCTCGGTCCATCCCTCGTCCCCAAGCGCCTTCAGAAAACCGCGGAGCGTCTCCTCCTGCGGCGCGGAGTCCACGTAATTCAGATAATGCAGGTTCCATCGGCGAGCCCCAGGAGCGGCGCCCGCTCCCGCCTTCGGCACCCCCAAGGGCGCGGGAACCTCCTGCGACAGATGCCGCGTCCCCGACTCGTCCACGACGATCGCCGCCTGCGCCTCCACCTCGGGAGGAATGCGCCAGGGATCGCGCAGCTTCTTCAGCACGTTTTTGTTCAGCGACAGCTTGAGCGGCATCACGTTTTCCACGGGGATGTCCGCGGGAGAAACGCCCCCGAGGACATCCGCCGCCACCTGCGCCTGCATGCGCCCCACTTCCACGTAGTTCGCTCCGAGACCAAAAAGCGCCCCCTTCTCGGCGTACATAGAGGCGTAGCCCACCACGGGAATGCCCGCCGCATCCGCCGCCCGCACCACCGAGTCGAAGGCCGACTCCACCGAATTGTCGCCTCCGATGGCAAAGGCCTGTACGCCCTGCGACGCCAGCGCCGACGCCGCCTCATACACCGCCGACGAATTGTCGACCGTCACGGCGACCAGCTCCACTCCCAGTTCGGCACAGGTCTTTTTCGCCAGCTCGTAACACGCCTGGGAGCATGCCTCCGAGGGGTTCATCACCGTCCCGATGCGCGTCAGGTCCGGATAGAGCCTCTTCGTCAGCTCCAGCGCCTCGCGCACCGGCTGGAAGGTCCCCACCCCCGTGAGCCATGCGGGATGCTCCCGGTGATTTTCACGGCTGATGCCCACTCCGGCGGCATAGGGATCGGTGACCGCCCCGAAAACGTGCACCACCTTCCCCTCCTTGTTGGCCGTAGCCCCCACCTGCAGCATGGGCGTGCTGATGGTGAGCATCAGGTCGTAGTCGCCTCCGCAGGCGTTCTGGGCCATGCTCACGGCGGTGGGCATGTCTCCCTCGGCGGAAAACTTTTCCAGCGTCACGTTTTTGCCATGCTCGAAGCCGCGCTCCGCCAGCCCCGCCACCAGCCCTTCGTACGTCTCGTCGGTGGTCACCGAAGCCGTCCATTTGAGCACCGCCACGCGAACCGGACTGCCCGCCCGAACCTTGCCGTGCAACGCCGCCACCGGGCCATCGGAAGCCAGACCATTGGAAGCCGAGCCACCGGGCGTTCCGGACATGTTCTGCACCCGCCCCC
>DIMS01000121.1 GCA_002425685.1 Synergistaceae bacterium UBA5560
CGGCGTTCATTTGCTGTGTTTGGGGGATTTTCCCGGAAGCACTGATGTTTCCCAGCGTCCCGGCATTTTTTCTCCCTGTCAGGAGTCGGAGGCCTGGGGCAGGTCGCGCCCTTTCAGGATGAACCACACGGTTCCCGCCAGGCCACAGGCGGAGGCGACGAAGAAATTCAGTCCCGGCGAGATCATCCACAGGAAGGCGCCTCCGAATGCCGCCACGGAGACCACGGTGTCCCGAAGCAGGTAGTAGAGGCCGAACATGCCCGCCTTGCGCTCCTCCGGCGCGAGATCCATGATGAGAGCCTTGCGCGTGGGTTCTCCGAACTCCTTGAGCCCCCGCACCACGAAGGCTGCCGCGAGGGCTCCGAAGGAGCGGCTGAAATAGAGCATCGCGGGAAAAAGCGTGAAAAAGATGAAGGTGAGGGCTACGAAAGGCTTCTTTCCCATGCGGTCCGCCAGAGCCGCCACGGGAATGTAGACCAGCATGGCCACGATCATCTCCACGGTGGTGAGCAGGCCGAACTGAAAAGCGCTGACGGGAGAGGCGATTTCCTTCATGGCCCAGAGTACCACGAAGGCGTAGGGAATCTGTTCGCAGAAGCGCACGAGAATGTCCGCCACGAGGAGATTCTTCAGATCCGGACTCATGAGGGCGTACAGGCGAAGGGGATTTTTCTCCGCTCCGGAGGTGCCTCCCTTTTTCGGCGGATCGTCCTCGATGAGGTGCTGCTGTGCCACCAGTGCCACTCCTGCCATGAGGAGGGCCGCCACGAAGGCGAGGCGCACGCCCCAGACTTCTCCGAAGAGGCCGATGAAGGCCCCTCCCACGAGGGGGCCGAGCGCCATGGGAATGCGTCGTACCAGGGAGTGCATGGAGACGCCCATGGTTCTCTTGTTTGAGGGCAGAACCTGCGCCACCAGGCCCATGGTGGCGGGGAGAGAGATGGCCGTCCAGGAGAGAAAGAGGATGGAGCCGAGGATCACCGCCTTCCAGGAAGGAATGAGGATGACTACCAGAAAGCCCGCCATGGCGAGCACGTTGAAGACGAGCAACGCCCTTTTCGTTCCGAGCCGGTCCGAGAGATAGCCTCCCGGAAAGGAGTAGAGGGCGGAGAGCAGGTTGTCCAACCCGTTCAGCAGTCCCACCGAAAGGGCACCACCCCCGAGGGCGACGAGATAGATGGGGAGAAAGCGTTCCGCCATTTTTTCCCCCATGCCCACGAGGATTACCATAACCAGAAGTCCCACCATGCTCTTCCGCAGTGCGAGAAATTCCATGAGAGAACGCTTGTTCATTCTGATCCTCCCTTTCCGTGAAGATGGAATTTTCCCTCCGGCATGAGAGACACCGCGGGTGCAGGTTGTCCCCCCGTGCCGCCTGATCCGGGCGGGGGCTTCCATTGAGATGCTCCGATCGGCAGGCCGATGGTGAGGCGCTCGCGCCGCCGGCAGGAGAGCGGCGGTTCATGACTGATTCCGCCCCGCTGGCCGGTTGTCGGGGAACGCCATTTGGGCGAAGGGCTTGCCATGGTCTCTCCGTTTTTCTCGGGGTGCTGTCCTTCAGTTCTTGTTAAGAAGGCTCTGATCAAGTCCCTCTCACGATTGCGATCGCATCACGTTTTTCCGAGATCGGCGTGGCATTTTTCAGAGCTTCCTGATGGTTGCAGTGTACATCTGCCCCTTGAAATGCTGTTTTTCAGCGCTTGGGACGGTTGAAGTGTAAATCCACTCTCCGGGCTTTGCAAACGGAAAGTCGCGCATATCGGATGGACGAAACGAAACGGAATCGCTCCGTCGTTCGGGTCCCTGTGGTATGACGATGCAGCTTTCCTGCACAGCGCGTGGAATCTGCTTTTTCGATGTTGCGCGTCGGCGCCATGCTGGGTGCCCGTGATCTTTCCGGCAGACTGGAAAAACGTGTTTTTCCACCTTCTGCGCTAAGATAGGAGCGGCAGACGGGATACGTTTCGTTTTTCACTGACGCCGTACCGATCCGGAAGTTGTGTGCATTCCGCTACGCAAAAAGGTTTTCATGGTGTTCGGCGGCCGTCTGCGGCGATGCACCACACTTGTCCAGGATTGCCTTTTTATGTTCGAGCAACAGGTCCATGTTACGGGAGCGGCTGAACTCTCGCCGCGCCTCGGAGGTTTCGACGCACAGTGCCCGTATCAGGCGATGGCATATCTGTCCTTTTATCCTTGAAACGGCTTTTCGGGATTGTCGGGAGGTTTTTTCGTACCTCCGAAAACAGAAGATGCATCCTTCGGAAAGGTGGGACGAGTCGTGGACAGAACAAAATTCTCCTTTTGCAGTCGCCGGTGGAATCCTCCGGAAGGGGGTGTTTTCTCGCCTTCTGCAGCGACCGTGTCGCAACAAACGCCTTTGCGAAAAGATCCTTCCCGTTCACGGAGCGTCCTGAAACACGCCATCGTGGCGCTGGACTGTCTTGTCCTGCTCATTTCGCTCGTTTTCCCTGCTTCGGGATGGAGCGCCGCAGACGCACTCCGTTGGAACGATGAAATGCTCTCTCGCATTCCCCGGGACCTGGAGGCCTTTTCTTTCCTTGTCCTCGGAGACACGCGCGGGCCTGGGTCGAAATTTTCCGCCGTTCTGGCTGCCATGAACGAAGAACGGGACGTTCTCTTCGCTCTCGACGTGGGGGATCTCGTGAACTATTCCCGTTCTCCCGAGGATTACCAAAAGGAGTTCTTCGCTCCTGCGAAAAAAGCCTCCATGCCCCTTCTTGCCGCCATGGGCAACCACGAGCGCGCTGCCGATCCCAAGGGGCTTTTGTACCAGCGCCTCGTGGGTGATCCCTGGTACTCTTTTGCCGTGGGAGACGTGGTTTTTCTCGTCCTCGACAACAGCAACGCCCACTCGCTCGGGCGGGAACAGGAGCGTTGGCTCGAAGAGCGGCTTTTTGAGGCCCGGAAGGCGCGTTTTCGTTTCGTTTTCCTGCACGTTCCACTGGAGGACCCGAGGGGAGGGCGTTTCAAACACGCCATGTCCGATCCCTCCTACGCCCGAAAGCTCCTGGAAATCTTCGAGCGCGGGAACGTGACGTTCCTCTTCTCCTCCCACGTACACGCGTATTATGCGGGGAGATGGGGAAAGATTCCCTTCATCGTCACCGGAGGCGGAGGAGCTCCCCTGTACGGAAAAGATCCCGCTGCGTCCTTTTATCACTACCTTCGCGTGGATGTGGATACGACCGTGCCGGAGCCGGAGAAGGCGCTGCGGATCACGGTTCGTCCAGTGCATCCGTAAGGAGCTGGCATGGAGGGAAAAGTCTTCCACGGGAGCGCTTTTCGGAAACACTCCGCTCAAGGATCCGGAGAGGGAATGGAACGAAACATCTGTGGAGCATTCGCCCGGATCGGAGGAGTTCAAAGGAGAGGTGATCTCACGTGTTCATAAGAAGAATGCTGAAAGTTGCGATTTTCGTCGTTCTTCTCACGCTCGCAGGAGTCTCTTCCTATTGTCTCTGGGTCGTCTCTACGGCTCGGGAGTACACGCTTTCCACCGTTCTTCCGGAAGTTCGGGAGAGATCCTACGCACTGTCGCCATGGGACTTGACGCCTCGACAGACGGACATTCTGCTGAAGGTGGAGGATCCGAATTTCTTCGGTCACGGAGGCGTCGATTTTCTTACGCCCGGCGCGGGAATCACAACCATCACCCAATCGCTCGTGAAAGGGCTTTATTTCGACGCGTTCAAGCCGGGTGTGGCGAAACTGAAGCAGACCGTGATTGCCGCTTTCGTTCTGGATCCCCTGATGTCCAAGGAGGAGCAGCTCCGTCTTTTTCTCAACACGATATATCTCGGGAACCAGGCGTGGGGATTCGCCCAGGCGTCGGAGGTCTACTTCGGCAAACCCTTTTCGGAACTCGAGGAGGAGGAATACATGGCGCTCGTGGCCATGATCATCGCCCCGACGGTGTTTGACCTGCGCGCTCACCCCGACCGCAACGCCGAACGGGTTGCCCGAATCAAGCGTCTTGTCGCCGGAGAATACGTTCCGCGAGGAGTGTGCGACCTGTACTACGGAAAGATCGCTCCGGAGGCACAGGAAGATCTGCCCCCGTTTTCGTACTTCTCGGGGTACTACGAGTGAGAACTGAATTTGTCAAGGAGGAAAGAGAATGGAGGAGCCCTTTCGTATTCTGCTCACCACGAGCGTCCTGGTTCTTCTGAGCATCCTGGCGAGCAAGGTCTCGGACCGCTTCGGCGTGCCCGTGGCGGTGGTGTTTCTCGCTTTGGGCATGCTCGCGGGGTCGGACGGTCTGGGAGGCATCTACTTCGACAATGCCGTGGCGGCGAACTTCGTGGGGACCCTCGCGCTGGCGTTCATCCTCTTCTCGGGAGGACTCGACACGAACTGGAGGGTCGTGCGCCCCGTGCTCGGGAGAGGCCTCGCTCTTTCCACCGTGGGAGTGGCGATCACGGCACTTCTGGTGGGGCTGTTCACCTGGAGAGTTCTCGGATTTTCCTTCGGTGAAGGGCTGCTGCTGGGATCGATCGTCTCTTCCACCGACGCGGCGGCGGTGTTCGGTGTGCTTCGTTCCCGCGGCGTGGGACTTCGGGGTGAACTCAAGCCGCTTCTCGAGTTCGAGTCGGGCAGCAACGATCCCATGGCGGTGTTCATGACCCTCGGCGTGCTCGGATTTCTGCAGCACGGCGGTTTTTCCTGGACGTCCCTGGCAGGGGCCTTTGTCCTTAACATGGCCGGAGGCGTTCTGATGGGAATTGCTCTCGGGTTCGCCGCGGGATGGGTTTTCAACAGGATACGCCTCGACTATGAAGGCCTTTATCCGACGCTGAGCATCGGGGTGGTGCTCTTCGTCTACGGGGTGAGCGAGTACGTTCACGCCAACGGATTTCTCGCGGTCTACGCCTGCGGCATGACCCTGGGCAACACGGATTTTCCGAACAAGCGCTATGTGCTGAAGTTTCACGATGGACTTGCCTGGCTCATGCAGATCGGCATGTTTCTCGTGCTCGGATTGCTGGTGTTCCCCTCCAGATTTCCCCAGGTGGTCGTTCCGGCGCTCCTTGTCGCAGGGTTTCTGATGTTTGCGGCCCGCCCGCTGGCGGTCTTCACCGCACTTCTGGGAAGCCGCTTCTCTCTGGCGGAACGGGCTCTCGTCGCCTGGACGGGATTGCGCGGCGCGGTTCCCATCGTGCTCGCCACGTTTCCGCTCATGGCGGGTTATGCCGGTTCGAGCAGCATTTTTCACATGGTTTTCTTCACGGTACTCGCGTCGGTGTTGCTCCAGGGAAAGACACTCATGTCTGCGGCGAGCCTGTTGGGAGTGGACGAACCCATGTCCGCCCGGCCGAAAAATCCTCTGGAATTCGAGCGGACGCCTCAGATGCAGGGAGACGTGCGTGAGTTCGAGATTCTGCCCAACATGGCTGCGGCGGGAAAAAGCATTGCTGAACTGGAGCTGCCCCGGGACGTGCTCATCCTCCTGATCCGGCGCAATGAAGGTTTCGTCGTTCCCAGGGGGCATACCCGCATAGCGCCCTACGATACCCTCATGGTGATGGCAGAGCCCGGGGGGCTTCGGGTGGCGAGGGAAATCCTATCCGCACCGTCCGTCAGGGAGGCCCTTTCTGGGCATCCGAAGGAAGAACCCGCCGAAAAGACCAAAAAAGAGGCGGAGGAGACGTTGCGCATCCCCTGAGATTCGGAAAAGGGAGACATCCGGTGGAAAATCGCAACGGTGCGGTCTCCGCCGGATGTCTCTTTGTTCCTTTGTTCCCTGTCTCGCTTCCTTCCTGCCCCACGTTCCGACGTTCCGGAAAACCTCCTGTCCCCTTGCTGCGGCGGATGTCCCTTTCAAAGGGGCATCCGCCGCAGCAAGGGGGTTCTCGAACTTTCGGCACATGAACGTCTTGTATGACCTTTTTCAGAGGTGTTTCCTGTTGTTCAGGATCATTTCGAGAGGAGCACCCGGAATCCTCCGTCGGTACTCTCCGCCCACGTGACTTGCCAGCCCTGGCTTCGGGCGAAGCGGCTCACGTTTTCCCGGGATGTGACTGTGTCCACCAGGATTGTTCCCTCTCCCGAGGTACGCCCTGTCAGGGCTTTTTTCGTCTCCAGGACCGGCTGTGGGCAGGACAGGCCCCGGGCGTCCACCTCGAAACGCTGTGCGCTTCCCTCGTGTGCTGCGTTCATCGCGTATTCGCCTCCTCTCCGAAAATAGGCGTCTAGTCCAGGCGTTCCCGCATGAAGAAACCGGCGGCAAGACAGAACACCAGCCCGATGGCCACCGCCGTCGGGCCGTAGGGTGAGGGTCCGGAGGCGGAGCTGGCGAGGGAGAAGTTGTGGGCGAACCCCGCTCCGACGAGCATGCCGAGGACGAAGACGCCCGCATCACCGTCTCCCTCGCCGCTCAGAATGAGCTGGCGCCCCGGGCAGCCTCCGGCGAGGGTGAAGGCGAGTCCCGCAAGCGTCATGCCGAGGAAATTCCACAGATGGTTCGTGTGGGCCACCGGTTGTCCTTCGAACCCAGGCTTGAACTGTCCGAGGGCGAGGTTGGTCGCGAAGGCGGCGAGGACGAAGGCGAGCACGCCGAAGAAGAGATGCCCGTCTCGGAGCATGAAAAGATCCCGCAGCGCCCCCACGGTGCAGAAGCGACTTCGCTGAGCCAGCCAGCCCACGGCGAGTCCCACGGCGAGGGAGAGGGTGAGCAGGGCATGTTGTGCCCCCGGGCCCTTTTCGGAGAAAAAGATGGGGCCGACGGGAGTGCCTTGTGCATCCCGACCAAAAAGCGGCGCCATCACGAGGAGAACCATGATGGCCACTGCCGCGAGAGGCATGAGATAGCCGGCGGCGGAGAGGTTTTTCGAATTCTTGCCGAGGGAGAACCCCTTCCAGAGGAATCCGATGCCGATGCCGATGCCGGCGGAGAGGCCAGCAATGCCTGCGATGGCCGTCCAATCGCCTCCGGCGAGGCGGAGATAGGCCCGCCAGGGGCAGCCGAGAAAAATCAGGGCACCTACCATGGCGAAAAAGCCGAGAAAGAACCGCACCAGCGGTGACGAACCCGAACGGGGGCGGAATTCCCGGAAGAGCAGGGCCGAGCCGAAGGCACCGAGCACGAGTCCGGCGATTTCCGGACGGAGATACTGCACCACCGCGGCTCTGTGCAACCCGAGTCCTCCCGCGATGTCCCGGGTGAAACAGGCTACGCAGATTCCCATGTTGCCCGGATTTCCCCACGTGACGAGAAGCGCTGCGAGCACTCCCGCAACTCCTCCGGCGAGAACGGGGCCGAGACGGGAAAGAAGCAGCTTGTCCAAAGAACGCATGATCGTCCACCTTTCTGTCCGGTGTTGTCTGTTGTGTTGTTCCACCGCCGGAATCGGAAGCCTGAGGGGGCGCCTCGTTGCCCTTGTACGATGTCGTTTCCCGGTGTGGAAGCGGAGTCGCCGGAAGGGCGATTCCATGTTCTCGAACGGAGAAGAACCAGTATCGTTTTCGAGCCTTCTTTACAGGATGTGTCGGAGCGGTTTCCCCCTTTCGATTCCGAATCCGGTTTGCACGGCCGATTTTCCCGGAAAATACATAAACAAAAGACATAAAGAGTATAACTCCTGAAGCTCTTCGAGAGCTTCCGAGCATGTGCCGTTCGCGTCATCCTCGCTGCTTTGCGCGGTGAAGGTGCGGAGGGTTCCGGTGATGTCCGGCCTGCCGCGAGGATCACGCGGTGAGGCGGCGGTGCTTGCGGAGCCTTTGCGGACGTGGGTGTTGTCCCGAGGCGAAGGAGCGACGGTTTCGCCGGAGAGTTTTTCTGCAAACATTTCCACACTGAGGTAAAATTGTTGCACTCAGGTAAAATCCGCACGACAGGAGGGACGGGTTGTGCTGGACCAGGTGGATCTCAAAAAGAAACTGGACCGAAAAACCTACAAGGAGACCGCGCCTGCGTTGCGACTCCGGCTTGCGGAACTGCAGCGGGAGGTGAAGGAGGCGGGCATGCCCGTCGTAGTGGTTTTCGAGGGATGGGAGACTTCGGGCAAAGGAACAGTGCTCAATCAACTTCTTCAGCCTCTCGACCCGAGAGGTTTCCGTGTGGAGAATGTCGGGCGTCCTGGAGAAGACGAGCGATTCCGTCCTTTTTTCTGGGCTTTCTGGCGCAGAACTCCCGCGAACGGTCGCATCGCCTTCTTCAATCGGAGCTGGTACCGTCGCGTTCTGGACGATCGGCTCACCGAAGCGCTTTCTCCGCATCGCCTCGACGAGGCGTTTCAGGAGAGCCTTGAGTTCGAGCGCCAACTGGCCCAGGAAGGAGCGCTGCTCGTCAAGTTCTTCCTCCACATCTCGAAGAAAGAGCAGAGAAAGCGTCTCAAGGCTCTTGAGGCGGAAGAGGCGACAAGCTGGCGCGTCACGAAGGAGGATTGGGAGCGGCACGAACGCTACGACGAGATGGCGGGGTATGTGGAGGAGATGCTGCTCCGCACAGATCGGGGCGAGGCTCCCTGGACGCTCGTGGAATCCCATGACCGGGAATACGCGGAGGTGAAAATCCTCGCCACGCTGGTGAAAGCCTTGGAGGAGCGGCTCGCCGCTTTGAAGGCGGATGCCTCTGGAAAAAAACATCTCCCTGACCCCGTTGCGCTTTCGCAGGAGGCTCCTGCGTCTGTCGCGGAGGGAGACGAAGCGGACCTTTCCGGGGGGGATGTGCTCCGGAAGGAAATGGACGACGTGCTCCGCCCCACCGTGCTCGGCCGGGTGGACCTGTCGAGGGATGTCTCCGTCGAAGAGTACAAGAAACAACTTCCCCGTCTTCAGGATCGTTTTCGGGAGATTCAATACGCGCTGTACCGCGAGCGGATTCCCGTGGTGGTCCTCTTCGAGGGATGGGATGCGGCGGGTAAAGGAGGGTGCATCAAGCGCCTCACTTCGCGCCTGGATCCAAGGGGCTACGAAGTGGATCCCGTAGCGGCCCCGAACGATATCGAGCGGGCCCATCACTACCTCTGGCGTTTCTGGACTGCCTTTCCCAAGGCCGGACACGTGGCCATCTTCGACCGAAGCTGGTACGGACGTGTTCTGGTGGAGCGCGTGGAGGGGTTTTGTTCCGAGGATGCCTGGCGGAGGGCCTACGGAGAGATTAATGAAATGGAGAATCAATGGAGTCGTTTCGGTACGGTAGTGATCAAGTTCTGGCTCCACATCGACCGGGAGGAGCAGCTCCGGCGTTTCACCGAGCGGAGCGAAACTCCCGAAAAAATGTGGAAGATCACCGAAGAGGACTGGCGGAACCGGGAGAAGTGGCCCCTTTACGAAAAAGCCGTGGAGGAGATGCTCTGGAGGACCAGCACTCCCTGTGCTCCCTGGACGGTAGTGGAGGCGAATTCCAAGGAATACGCCCGGATCAAGGTGCTCAAAACCGTTGTCGCCGCCACGGAAGCGGCGCTGGAGGGAAGGCGAATCCCCGGCGGCGCTTGATGGTTCCCGGAACTTTTGTCCGTGTTTGCCCTGCCGGCGAAGGAAACGGGACATTTTGCATTTCCTGAAGCGACAGTCTGCGTTCGGATTCCCGCAGGAGTCTTTCCTGCAGCAAAACGATAAAACTGTGCCACAACTGGAATGTGACAGGTCGAAGAAAGGCCTTCAGGATCAGGATGGAGTGCAGGCAGTATGGAAACCATCCCGAGGGAGGAAGAATATCCGTGAACGGTGCGGAAAAAGAAACCAAAGCGACGCATCGTGAAGAAACGGAGCGAGTTGCGGTGGTGTCGCCTTCGGAAGAAGTGACGCTCCTTCGGGAGGCGGAGTGAGAATGCATTGCACGGTACCCGGGAACTATCCTCGACTGGGTCTGATGCTCTCTGGGTCCTGATTCTTTTGGGTCAGCATCATTTGGGATTCATGCGGAGAGCACAAAAAAGACTTTTCTGACTCCATGAAGACTCTCTTTACTTTTTTCGATGGCCAAAGTATGATCGTTGCCGTTCGTGTCATAATATCAGGTTTTTCATCGGGAGGGTGGTCAATCATGGGGAAAAAGCTTTTTGCGGCAGTGTTGGCGTGTCTGTTGGTGTTGTCCGGAGTCGCTTTTGCTGGAGTACAGGATTTTGAACTTGTGAACGCAACGGGTGTGGACATCTACGAAGTGTACGTGTCTTCGGTGAAGACGAATTCCTGGGAAGAGGACATTTTGGGTGTGGATGTCCTTGAGGATGGCGACAGTGTCACGATCAATTTCACGGGACACGAGGGATGCAAGTGGGACCTCATGGTCAAGGATTCGGACGGAAATTCCCTGACCTGGGAAAACCTCAATCTTTGCGACATCTCCGTCGTGACGCTCCATTGGGATGGTTCCAAGGCGTGGGCGGATCTGGAGTAACTTCGGAGAAAGGCATTCACCGGACCGGAGAACGAAAACGGTTCGGAACGAAAACAGCGCGAAGCAAAGGGGAGGCCGGAAACATTCCGGCCTCCCCTTTGCTTCG
>DIMS01000055.1 GCA_002425685.1 Synergistaceae bacterium UBA5560
CGTTTTCGTGAGAACGGTGCATTGCGAGAGGCCGACAACGGAAAGGGCGAAGGGGGGCTGCGAGCCCCCCTTCGCCCTTTCCGTTGTCGGCCTCTCGCAATGCACCGTTCTCACGAAAACGGAACACGCCAGATCGCAATCCCGAGCAAAGCCGCTCCCGTCAGGAACCCGCGTCCTCGCCGGTCGTTCCTCGGGAATGATTCCGGGGGGAACGCCCTTCTCCCCGCCAGGGGAAATATCCTTTTTCCCGGACCGTGCCACCCAGGGGAATCTCGGTCCATCCCCAGGGCGTCACCAGAAGGAAACGGACGTGAATGCCCATTTCGTACAGCACCGTCACGTGCTGGAGATAGCGAAGCGCATCCCCGACGATCCAGTTATCGCAGACCACCCAGACACGCTTGCAGGCATCCCTGGCGAAAAGAGCCGCGTGGTCGACGGCGATGCGGAGCCCCTCGTCCACGTCGATCGGCCCGATGGCGATCACCACCGCTTCGGACCGCTTCTGGTGTGCCGGTGCGGGAAGCAGATCCGCATAGGCACTCACCCATTCGAGCTGTCCCATGAGGTTTTCCGGGTCCCCCTGAAAACGCCGTTCCCCGAGCCCCGTAAAGTCGTCCTCGTTGGGAACGATCTCCTGGCTGGACAGGACGGCGACCATCCAATCCTGTACCTGATCCAGCATCGTGGCAATGTATTCGGGATGCCCCTCCTCCATGGCGCGGAGCACATCGCCGACAGTCATTTTCTCCCTGTCATCTTCCTTTTCGGAACGATTGCGGAGCATATTCCTCACCTCCCACCACTGAGCCGATAACAGCCCGAAAGAGCATAACACAGGAATTCGGACAGCGCCACCGCACCGAACAGCGAAATGCGCGCCGGAAATCCGCACATTTTCGGATTTCTTTGGGCAAAACAACGCGATCGAATCTATACTATAATGGAACGCGTTCTCGGAGGAAGACGACACCCCCGAGCATTCGAGGGGACACGTCCCCTCGCCGTCAAGGAGGGATTTCAACCGTGAAACCGTGCGTATTCACTCCCGAAAAGACCATGTTCCTTCTCATCGACGTACAGGAGAAGCTCTTCCCTGCCATCGCGAACGGCGAGGCGCTCCGCGGGAACCTTCATCGCCTCGCCGAGGCGATGAAGCACCTCTCCATTCCCACACTCCTCACCGAGCAATACCCGAAAGGATTGGGAGACACTCTTTCGGCGCTGAAGGCCATCGCCACCTCCGCCACCTCTCACCGCACCTTCGAGAAAACCAGTTTCTCCTGCTGCGGCGAAGAAGGATTTCTGGAGCTGCTGGACTCGATGAACCGCCCCCAAATCGTGCTCTGCGGCATCGAGACCCATATTTGCGTTCTTTCCACCACCATGGGACTCCTGGAGCGGGGGTTCGATGTGGCCGTCGCCGCGGACGCCACGGGGAGCAGAAATCCCGATCATCATCAGCTCGCGCTCGACGCGATGCGCCAGTGCGGCGCCCTCGTCGTTCCCGTGGAGACCATCGTCTACCAACTCGTGGGTAAATCCGGAACAGACCTGTTCAAGCGGATCCTCCCCCTGTTCAAGTGATCCCCACAGTGCGGTGCCACCGCCGCACCGCACGAACACTCAGACACGACAAAAATGCACCAGCGCAACAAAATCAAGAAAAGAGAAAGCGAGAGAACGGCAATGACCTACATCGCCCAACGAGCCAGGCAAGGGAACGAAGGCGTCTTCAGCATGATCAACAGATGCTGCTCGGAAAAAAGAGCGCGGAACGAAACGGTGATCAATCTCGGCGAGGGCAGTCCGAACAGAACGCCGGCCCCGCCGATCCTTCAGGAGATCGTGGCTGCCTGCCGGCAGGACGAAACCTACCGCTACCCTTTCATTCTCGCCGACCTTCCGAAAGCCATCAGCGATTGGTACGCCGAACGGTTTGGCGTGGACGTGGATCCCTGCCGGGAGGTCCTTCCCCTATGGGGCACCCAGGAAGGGCTCGCCCATCTGCCGCTCGCCCTCATGGAGCACGGCGATTCCTGTATTCTTCCGGACCCTGGATACCCCATCTACCACTATCTGCCTACCCTCGTGGATGGAACGGGACACGCTCTTCCCCTCCGGAAAGAGCGGGGATTTCTTCCCGACTTTTCCGACATCGCCTCCGATGTCGCTCGGAATGCGCGATTTCTGCTGCTCAATTTTCCGAACAACCCTCTCGGCGTCGTCGCACCCCTGGAGATCCTGGAAGAGGCCGTGGCATTCTGCAGAGCCCATGACATCGCCCTGGTCTACGACAACGCCTACAGCGAGCTCACCTTCGACGGCGAGAGAGCACCGAGCGTCCTGCAAGTCCCCGGGGCGAAGGACGTGGCCGTGGAATTCAACTCCATGTCCAAAACGTTCAACCTCGCAGGCATCCGCCTCGGCTATATTCTCGGCAACGCCGACGTGGTCCGTGCACTGGCCAGACTCAAGGGTAACATGGACTTCGGACTTTTCCATCCTACCCAGCGTGCGGCCATCTGCGCCCTCACCCATCCCGACAGGGACACCATCATCGCCGGCGTCCGGGCCATGTACCAGGAGCGGAGAAATACCTTCGTGGAGAGTGCCACTTCCCAGGGATGGGACGTTCCTCCTCCCCGGGGGAGCATGTTCATCTGGGCAAACGTTCCCGGAGGAGGTGACGACATGGCATTCGCCCGTTTCTGCATCGAGCGGGCAGGTGTCGCGATCGTCCCCGGCAGTGCCTTCGGACCGAACGGAAAGGGATTCATCCGCATCGCTCTGACCCAGGAAGTCCCCATCCTGAAGCAGGCCGCCCGACAGATCGGCCAAGCCCTTGCGGAGTGGCGATCTGCACAAGAATGAAAAAGTACGTTCATAAGGAGGATCACTCATGCCCCTCGACCGCATGCGCTCTCTGGAATTACACAGGAAAGCCCGTGGAAAGATCAAGATCTACCCTACGGTGAATATTCATTCGGAAGAAGACCTCGCCCTCGCCTACGTGCCGGGAAGCGTCGCCCCCGCACTGGCAATCCAGGAAAATGTCGAGAAATCCTTTGAATACACCGGAAAAGGAAACCGTGTGGCCGTCATCTCCGACGGCACGGCCATCCTCGGCCTCGGCGACGTGGGCCCCGAGGCGGGCATGCCCGTCATCGAGGGAAAATGCCTGCTCTTCAAGCTTTTCGGCGACGTGAACGCTATTCCGCTTTGCGTCAACTCTCCCAGAAACGCGGAGGATATCATCCACCTGGCCATGATGCTCGCCCCCAACTTCGGGGGTATCAACATTGAGGACATCTCCAGTCCGAATACGTTCACCGTGGTCCGGGAACTGCAGAACCGGCTCGATATTCCCGTCTTCTGCGATGACCAGCAGGGAACCGCCGTGGTGGTTCTCTCAGGGCTGTGGAACGCCCTAGAGATCGTCGCCAAAAGACTGTCCGAGATCTCCATCGTCATCTGTGGTGCCGGTGCAGCGGGCATCGCCACTGCGGAACTCCTGTTCACCGCTGGCGCGAAAAACATCACTGTGCTGAACAGCACGGGAATTCTCGGTCCGGAAAACCCGAACATGAACCACGTCCAGGAAGAACTCTCGAAAAAGACAAATCCCGAGGGGAGAAAAGGAGGCATCGACGCAGCCCTCAGGGGAGCGGATGTTCTCATTGGCGTCTCCCGGGGCGGCGTCATTTCCCAGGAAGCGGTGGCCTCCATGAACGACCGAAGCATCGTCTTCGCCCTCGCGCTTCCGGAGCCGGAAATCGATGTCGAGGCCGCCCGAGCCGCCGGAGCCGCCGTCGTGGCAACGGGGCTTCTGAGGGAAAACGCCAATCCGATGCTCAACCTCCATGCGTTTCCGGGCATCATGCGTGGAGCCCTCGACGTACGGGCCACCACCTTCACCCCGGGCATGTTTCTCGCCGCAGCGGAAACCCTGGCGACGGCGGTGGATCGCAGGCGACTCACCCCGCAGCATATCCTTCCGAGCGTGTTCTCCGACGAAGTGGCTCCCCGTATTGCCGAAGCAGTGGCGCAAACAGCGGTGCGGGAGGGCGTCGCCGCAAACCCGCTTCCGGCGGGAACCGTGTACAACGAAACGTGGCAGCGTCTTTTCGCTCATATAATGGGAGCGATCTGACCTGGAGCTCCGGAAACAGCGAAACATAGCGCCGACGACCATCCCGGCACGAGCCTCCTCCGCCGCAACGACAGGCCAAGAGACCGCCTATTTCGTCGAACTGCGGGAGAAAAGCACCTCCGCATGGAACAAGATCGCAGGGCGGGACGGGCGCTCGTGCCGTCTTTTCGGACCGTGTTGTCGAAGAAAAAGGCAAGAGAGGGAATGAGGCAGGTCGGAAAAACGGACACCAAGAGCTCGGCCACCAATAAAGGCACCCGCGCTTGACAACCGCTCCTGGAAGATCGCTCCGCCTGCACACAGCCGGATGGCGAAATTTTTACCACCAGAGGCGCGAGAGAATGAGAACGCTTCCCAGGACAGTGACGTACAGGGAGTGACATTCGCTCCGCCAGAGAACGGAAACATCGAACGCCCCCCGCAGCTCCTCCCGGGAAGGTACACGCCTCGGAAGGAGCATGCCTGTTTTCACCCGATACGCCACGAAAGCGACACCGAAACGGTCCTCCAAAAAATGCTCCTCGTGGGGAATGATCAACAGAATGTAGAGCAGAAAAAAAAGGAGGAGGAAAAAGACGACGCCGACAAGGGTATTGCCCGAGAAAGCCCAGCCGAGGCCGATCAGGCCGTTGCCCAAGTACAAGGGGTTCCTGACGAAAGCGAAGGGACCCCAGGTAACCAGCCGCTCCGCACCCACTGTTTCCCCGCGGTAGCGGACAATGCACCCGACCCCCCAAAAGCGGAGTATCTGCCCCAAAAACACGAGAACCAACCCCGCCAGAAGACTCGGGAACGTGGGGCGAGCCAGACCGAGCAGAACCACGTAGGCAAGGCTCCATGCCCCCCCGCGAAGGCGAAACGCCCACGCTCCCAGGGGAGCTGGCGAGGAGACGTCACTGGGCTTCTGCATTCTCTTCGTTCGTCTCCTCTTTGCCCTGCCTGCTTTCGTTCAGGATCTTCTCGGTGATACCCCAGCCCAGGAATTTGACCGCCACGATACCTCCCATGAAAATCGCCAGGTATTCCGTGTAGAAGCGCCAGGAAATCGCCATGACACCCGCCAGGTTCAACGGCACGAGCAGTTTGAAGATCGCCGCGCCCCCACCTTCCGCAACACCGCTCGCCCCCGGCGTGGGAACGAAATAGAGCACGAACATGAAAAGCGCCTGCACCATGAGAGCCTCGAAGTAGTGCACGGGAAGCCCTACCGCCCAGATGAGGCAGGGCAGTACGGAGAAGAGACAGAGAAGATGCAGACAGGAGAAAACGACGCCGAGAATGAAGTGGGGCAACCCGCCGGAGAAGAAGAGGCGAAAGTTCTCGCGGTAATTGTCGATTTCCTTGTAAATGCGCCGGACGATGGAGAGATTGTACCGCTTCTTGAGGAAACCCAGGCGGTTGAGAACGAGGGTGACCCAACTGCCGAGGCGCTTGATGACCTTCGGATAGAGAATACTGCAGATCACCAGCACCCACGAACAGATTACGAAGAAGAGAACCCAGGTGAAGATGCCCTTGATGAAAATCCGTCCCCTGAAAAATTCGGGACGGAAGATCAGCGCCAGAGGTGCGAAGAACCCCAGCAGGAAAAGAGTGATCAGAGTCCTCGTGAGCGTTATGGCCACGCATTTCCCGATGGGAACACCTCTCTTGTAGAGCACGTACATTTGAAAGGGCCCCCCGCCGCCCTGCATGGGCGTGATGGCGGAACCAAAATAATTGAGCCACGTGAGAGACAGTCCCAGTTTGAGAGGGACCCGCTCCCCCGCCGCCTTGGCGAAGCAACAAAATCGCAGTGTATCACAGCTCCACGCCACGAGAACCACCGCCAGGGCAAGGAGCAGGCCTTCCTTCTTCGCCCCGAGGAGAAGGTGGAGAGTCGTCCTGTCCACCGTGGCAAAAAGCACGGCAGCGCTCACCGCCGCCGTGAGCCCCAGAAAGAGAGCAATCCCCTTCCGTACGGTCACCGAAGAAAAGCCCTTTCTTTCGCCATACTATTGCACACGATTCCCTACGAGTTGCGAGATGGAGTCGACGTAGGTCCCCATGTGCGTCACCACCGGAAGCAGTTCCTCCCGGATCTTGTAGGCCGTTTCAAAATAGCGCCCCTCTTCGAGGGCGGTCACGACAACCTGAAGCGTGAGCGCAAGGCTGTTCCGCGATGCAGCGAAATCTCCGTCGCCGATCTCCCCTTCTTCGATGCCGGAAAGCATGCAGGTGTTCTCGAGAACCTTGAACAGCCATTCCACTCCCTCCGACGCCTGATGGAGCAGCATGAGGGCTTCCTGGGGTTTTTCCGCCTCGAACCTGTCGGCAATGGCGCCAAGTCCGCCCACAAGCGCAGGAACGTAATGTTTCGCCTGTTCCAAAGAATCCCGAAGAAGTTCCCGAAGCGATTCGGTCCGAATACGCACTTCGTTGCCACCCGAAAGAGACGCGAACGCTTCCTGGTCCAGAAGCTCCCCGTCGACTCGAACCTCACAGGGAACACGTCCCTCGCGACCGATCCGCTGGGCGATCTCTCTCCAAAGCGCGTCCTTTTCTTCGGGGAACGTCTGCTCCGTCCACTCCTGGTCATCCACGTAGATTCGCAAGGCCACCCCTCCTCCAGACGACACCGCCCTCGAACTTCCGTTCGTTCCTGCACGATACACCATGAAACAGGCGGTCTGTTCCGCGCACCGCATATTCCATGACATGCGGACTATTCTACCACAAGGAACAGAAAACCCTCGTTCGCGAGACAGGTACTTCCTCGCGGGGAAACATCCGAAGCTTCTCACCGATGTCTGCACCGGGAATAAGGGTGCATGCTCGGGAGAATGAGAGTTTGCGGACGGAACGACACCGGGCAAACGACATGAAAAAACGCCCGCTCCCGGATCAAGAGCCGACCCGCCGTAACCGATACAAGGGATGATAGGGGGTATTTCGGCCTCCCCCATGAGGAAAACATCGACGAGGCCGTTTCCGGGGAGGGACAACACGATGGCAGATTACAATGAACCGCTCTTCTCCATGCCAGGAGTCAGCTCGGGTATCAGTTGGGGAGACATGATCGACAAGATCATGGAAAAAGCGCGCAAACCCGTGGAACTCTGGGAGACCCAGCAGGACACCCTGCGTCTCAAGGTGAAACTCTACGAGGAGTTTTCCGCCGTTCTGAAGGGTGCGCGGAATGCCCTCACGGTCCTGAAGCAGCCTTCCACGTACAAGATGAAACAGGCGGAGATCACGTCGCTCACCACCGGCGTTTCCGACGCGGCTATCCTCACCGCCACGGCCACCACGGAAGCCTACATCGGCAGGTGGAACATCGAAGTGCTCCAGAAAGCCGTGGCGGAGACCCGTATCGGCACCCGCTTCGACAGCGCCTCCGAGGCGCTCGGCCTGACAGGCACCTTCTCCATCCGCGTGGGGGACAAGGTGGCGGAGATCAGCGTCGCTGCGTCGGACAGCCTGCGGGCGATCAACCAGATGATCGCCCGAGCCACCGACGCGGCGAGCGGAGCGAGCGTGGGCGTTACCTCCAAACTGATCGACAACCGTCTCGTCCTCTCCAGCGCGACCAGCGGCACGAACACCGCCCCCATCACGGCGGGCAAACTCACCCGAAGTTCTTCCGGCAGCGTGGATTCCGTCCCCTTCCGCACCTCCGGCGGTGCCTTTCCCGATGTGCTCGAAATCAAGTTCAACAGTACCTCCTATCAGTCCGGCACGGACTTCACCTACAACCAGTCCACGGGGGAGATCACCTGGCTCGCCGCGGGAGACAAACCCTACATAGGGGCCGAGTACGACATCACCTATTCAAAGACGGAGAACATCACCAAAGCCGCCACGAACACCCTGACGCTTCCGCCCTCGGGCATCTTTCCGTCGTCGATCTCCATCGCCAACGGGTCCACGACCTATGTACAGGGGACCGACTATACCTACAACGCCGGAACGGGGGAGATCACCTGGCTCGCCGGCCCGGCGGACGGAACAGCCCTCACGGTGACCCTGGGCAACCCGAAGGTGGACCAGAGCGTTTTCTTCCTGGAGCCCGGCACGGGGGATGACATCATCGCCGCCCTCGGCCTGAACCTCAACGACGCCGACCACTACACCGCCGCTCAGAACGCGGAACTTCTCGTCGAAGGAGTCCGGGTGACCCGTTCCAGCAACACCATCGACGATCTCATCGGCGGCGTCACCCTCAATCTGCAGGGACCGGGAAAAGTCACGCTGGACGTGGTGTCGGACATGGAAAAGGCCGTCGAATCCATCGAGGAATTCGTCGCGGCCTACAACGACGCCATGGAGTGGATCAACGTCCGCCTTTCCGAGGAGTCCGCGGTGGACAGCCTCGCCAAGGACGATCCCAAGCGGAGCGACGATTTCTACAAAAAGTTCGGTCTTCTCCACGGCGATTCCCTGCTCTGGCAGACCAAGTCCCAGCTCCGCCGCCTCGTAACGGATCCGTTGAACATCCTGGGGCCTTTGAAACAGCTCTCCCAGATCGGTATCTCCACCGAAAAGGCGGACTACGGCAAAAGCGGCAAACTGGTCTTCGACAAGGAAGCCTTCATGGCCGCGGCCACGCCGGGCTCCCTGCCCTTCATGGATCAGTGGATGACCGATGCCCTGGGAAGTTCCACCACGCCACTCAATCAACTGAAGACGGACTTCACCGGAGGAGACTTCCTCATCAGCGTCGGCGGAAAGCAGGCCCGCATCACCGTCAAGGCCACGGACACTCTGGCGGACGTAAACTCCAAGATCAACCTCGCCAAGGACGAGGTATCCGGTGACCGCATCCGCGCCAGGAGCACCATCATCGACAATGTACTCTCCATCGCGAGCACGGACATCGACGCCAACATCACCCTCCAGGATCCGAACGGCGTCCTGAAGAAGCTCGGCATCGACGTGTCGAACCCCCTGGACGCGACACACCACGTTCAGGACACGTCCGCCTACGTGGGGAACCTCCTCACCGCCGCCATGACCAACATGGACACCTACTTCGGAAACCTCGTGGACAGCTCCCAGATCGCCGTCGGCTCCGCCGTCGCCATCAAGGGGCGCGTCGCCAGCCAGATCAGCCATCTGAACTCGCAGATCACCAGCATCGACAAACGCATCAGCAAATTCGAACAACAGCTTTCCATCAAGCAACGCGGTCTCTTCGACCAGTACAGCCAAATGGAGGTGACCCTGGCAAAACTCAACCAGCAGCACTCCTGGCTGTCAAGCACCATCGCGGCCCTCACCGCAAAACAACAAGCCGCGAGTTGATCCTGCTCCGCAGTACAAGTCGGCGGCACCCCTTCTGCAGGCGAAGGAGTGTATTTGCCTTTTCCTCTGTCAGCCGGTACGACCCGAAAACGAAAGGCGGTCCCCCTTGCGAGCGATGTGTCGCTCCCAAAGGGGGCCGCCTTTTTTCCGCAGCGGAAGAGGCAAGGTGCACCCCGCCTCTTCTGAAAACGCTTCTGGAGACCTCTCGCAGGACAATGCTCCGTCGAGGGGCACCGGCGCCTGTTCTATTCCTCTCCTCCCGCATGGGCTTCCCTTGCGACGGCAAAGGCCCTGGGGTCCGCCTGAGCGAGCCCGAGTTTCCAAGCCAGCACCGCCGCCTGGGTCCTGTCACGAAGATCGAGTTTCCGGAGAACGTGGCTCACATGATTTTTGACGGTCTTCTCGGAAAGGACCATCCGGTTTGCCACATCCTGATTGCTCATTCCCTGGGAGACCCAATAGAGCACTTCCTTCTCCTTGGGAGTCAGGTCGGCGAGGATGTCCGCCTCCTCCCGCCGGGCATGAAAAGATGTGAGAAGCCGCCCCGCCACTTTCTGGTCCACGTAGGGTTCACCTCTGGCGACGGAGCGGACCGCCGAGAGCAGTTCCATCATTCCCGAGGACTTGAGCACATATCCGTGCACCCCCACCGCCGAGAGGGAGCGAAGATATTCCTCGTCATCATGGGCGGTGATGGCCACGAATTTGGGATCCCTCTTCATCTCCCGGACGCTGCGGAGCTCCCGGACGACGTCGATGCCGCTCAATTTGGGCATGGAGACATCCAGAAGCACGATATCGGGCTGCACGTCCCGGATGACACGTACCGCCTCGATACCATCACCGGCTTCGCCGACGATTTCGAGATCCGGCTCGAGCTCCAGGAGACGGCGCATACCATCACGAAAAAGCCTGTGATCATCGGCAAGCACTATGCGGATTTTTTCCATCGTCGTTTCCCTCCCACAGCGGTAGCTCCACAGTCACCTTCGTTCCCCGTTCCGGCCGGCTTTCGATCCGGAACGTGCCCCCCGCAAGGCGGGCACGTTCCTGCATGTTGTCGAGACCATAGCATTCCCGGTTCCGGGCCTTTCCGAGAACCTCCTCCACATCGAAACCACAGCCGTCGTCAACGATCTTGAGGCGCAGGACATCATTCCCGACGCTGCAGGAGACGGCGATGTTGCGCGCTCTTCCCTTGAGCACCGCGTTTGCCACCGCCTCCTGGACGATCCGGAATGCATTGGCCGCGATGAGCTGGCCGATGCGGGCGTCATTTCCCTCCATCCGGAGCACACAGGGAACAGCGTAACGCCCCTTGACCTGATCGGTGAATCGCTGCAGGGCAACCCGCAGGCCTTCCCCGATGCCGACGGGGCGCAATTGCCACAGGAGCGTTCTCATGTCTCCCAGGGACTCTCCCAGGGTGTTCCTCGCCTTCGCCAGTTCTTCCGCCGCACGGCTCTTCTCGCCGAGCTCCTCGAGGCGCTGGACCATTTCGAGCAGGAGAAGCACTCCGGAAAACTGCTGCGCCGGACCGTCGTGAATGTCCCTGGCGAGGCGCAGGCGATCCCGTTCGACAAACTGCAGCGCAAGCATGAGGGATTTCGCGTCCAGGCTCTGCGTGACATCCTGCATGTCCTCCATGCGGGAATGGATGATCTCCATAGCGACGCGGATCTTCTGGATCATCTCCACACTCCGGTGGAGGATGCTCTCCATGCGCTTTACGTCCCGCTGCAGCTCCTCCCGACGAGCGCGGAGCATCCGCTCCCGCTCCTCGAAACTCCCCTTGAGCCGCATGAGCCGCTCCGCTTCGTCGTAGGCGTTCCGCTGCCGTTCTTCATCTTTACGGGAGGCCGCCTCGGCGAGGCGGTTTCTCGCCATGCGGTACGCCGCGTTCGCCTCGTCGTTCGCCTTGATCACGTCCTCAATGTCCCGCTGCGCCCTGTCCAGGTCCTGGAGCAACTCCTGATAGCGCGCCAGCGATTCCTCGTGGATCATGCTCACGCTCTCTATGCTATAGTTCAAGGACTTATCGACATGATCGAGAACTTCCTGTAATTTATGACTCAGCACTTCCTGCTCCGCCAAGAAAGCACCTCCTCCGGTCTGCCGCATCCTTGCCGACCGAATCTAGTATAGGTCTCAAGTCTCATGGACACAACCACGCTTCTTTTTGTGAGGTGGAACCACGTGCCGACATGTGCTCTCACTCCGGCGGAGGCGATGCATCCCTCGGAAGTCCCAAAGGAGGAACCGCGTCTTTCGCAGAAGATCCGCTCCCTGGTCGGGCAGGCCGTTGCAGCTCACTCCATGATTTCCGAGGGAGACCGCATTCTTGTCGGCCTCTCCGGGGGAAAGGACAGTCTGATCCTTCTGCTGGCCCTCCACCATCTGCGGCAACGGAGCCCCGTCTCCTTCTCGCTCAAGGCCTGCACGGTCAACCCGACGGGCGAGGCCCTGGATACAGGTGCACTCGCATCGCTCTGCGACAGACTGGAGGTCCCCTTCCGCCTCGTCGAGCACGACATCTTCGGCATCATCCGCGCCAGGGAGGAGCGCTCCCCCTGCAGCTTCTGCGCCCATCTCCGCCGGGGGTTGCTGAACACCGCCGCCAGGGAGGAAGGGTGCAACCTTCTGGCCCTCGGCCACCACCTGGACGATGTGGTAGAGACGGTCTTCCTGAACCTTCTGGAAGGAGGACGATTCCGTTGCTTCAAGCCGAAGCTGTGGCACAGCAGGACGGGCATCACGGTCATCCGCCCCCTTGTCTTCGTAGAGGAAGCACGCATCGCCCGGGAGGTGCTGCGCCTCAGCCTGAACCCTTTCGACATGGCCTGCCCCTTCTCCGGGAAGAGCCGCCGGGCCGGAACGAAAAAACTTGTGGAACGTCTCTGCGGCGAACAGCCCTCTCTGCGCAGCAACATCCTTCATGCCCTGACGCACTTTCAGGCAAACGACATCTGGACACGGAACGACTAAGGAGGGAATCATGACGAACGCGGAATCCTTCAACAGATTCGACCCCAAACCCTTCTACCGGCAGCGCGGGTGGCTCATCGGAGATGGCGCGGTAGGAGGCAAGGCCCGCGGGCTTGCCTTTGCCCACGCCGCTCTGGAAGGAGCGGAGGAGGTACGATCGCTCGTCGGATTTCCCGAGCTGACCTACGTCGTTTCCACGGAAATCTTCGACGAGTTCCTGGCCATGAACAACCTGAGAGAACTCGTCGATCAGACCGACGACTACAACGACATCCTCGAACAGTTCGAGAACGCACCTCTTCCTCCGGCACTCGCTCCCGTGCTCTCCACCATCTCCGAGCGCATCCCCGTCCCCATTGCCGTGCGTTCTTCCTCCATTCTCGAGGACGATACGATTCTCTCCTTCGCTGGGAAATACGCCACACGCTTTTTCGGCAACACCGGTTCTCCCGAGTACCGGCTCAAACGCATCGAGCGAGCAGTCAAACAGGTTTTCGCCTCCACCTTTAACCCTTCAGCACGGGAATATCAGAGAAAACACGGCATCGAACCGCATCGAGAAAAAATGGCCGTCCTCATTCAGCCCATCGTCGGCAGGCGCCGCGGCTCCTGGTACTACCCTGAATTCGCCGCCACGGCCTACTCCAAGGTCTTCCGGCGCCCTTCCCCCCGAATCAACAAGGACGACGGAGTGATGCGCGTCTGTTTCGGCCTCGGAACACGCACGGTGGACCGCGTTTTCGCCCGGACGTTCTACCTGACGAACCCGAATCTCCGCGCAGAAGGAAATCGTCCAGGCGATATTTTCGCTCATTCCCAGGAAGAGTTCGACTACGTGGACCTGGAACACGGTTTTTTCCTCACGGGGCGCGTGGAATTCGCCCTGGCGGAAATCATGAAACATCACGCATTCGCTCCGGCGTTCATCGAATGGTTCGACGGGAACATGTTCCACTGGCTGCACACGGATACCAGAGGCATGGACACTCCGCGCCCAGCCTTCACTTTTGCGGATTTTCCCAGACGCTGCGGCGCTCTTTTCAGAACCGTCCGCCGTCTCCTCGCCCTTTTCGAACAGGAAATGGGGCTGCCTGCGGACATGGAAATGGTTTACGAATCGGACCCGGGGGAGCTCACCCTGGTCCAGCTTCGCCCGCTTTCGACGTTCGAGGACCTGGGACGTGTCGTCATCCCCCCCTACATTCCGGAAAATCGTCTCATTCTCCGGGGAAATCGCATGGTCGCCAACGGCCTTCTGCGGCACATCAGCCATCTCGTGTACGTGGATCCGGACATCTACGGGCAACAGGCGGACTTCTACGAGGTCGCCCGGGGAATCGGTGCGATCAACGCGCAACTCGAGGGGGAGCGCTACATCCTTGTCGGCCCAGGCCGATGGGGCAGCACAAACCCGGCACTCGGCGTTCCCGCGCTCTACAATGAAATCTCCAACTGCGGATGCCTTGTGGAGCTGGGAATCCCCAGCCGCGGCATGACTCCGGAGCTTTCCTACGGAACACACTTCTTCCTTGATCTCGACGTGGACAACATTCTCTACCTCCCCGTCTTCGACGGAGCGAGCGGCAACATCTACGCCAAAACATGGTTCGACGCAGCGCCCTATACGCTGGGAGATCACCCGTCCATTCGCATCTACCAGGGAAATTTCGACGTCTTCCTCGACGGCGAGGAGGAGATCGGTGTCATTACCGGAAATCCCTCGCCATGAGCGGACATCTCTCCGGGCTTTTTCTGCTCGTTCCCAAAATCCGCGCACCTTTTTCGCGGGCACAACGTTCTTTCTTCAACAAGGAAAACGCGATGGGAAAAGCGTAAGGTTTCCATCAGGGCGCATCAGCGACGGTTCTGAAAGGACGACGCCATGAGCGGCACCGAAAAGACAACAAAACGATACTTTGCGTGGGATCCCCTCAGCGATCCGGAATTCGCTCCCCTCATCATCGGTGACGGTCATGTGGGAGGGAAGGGACGCTCTCTGCTCTATGCCATCCACACACTTCGAAACAGCGGTGACGAGACACTTGCAAGGACTGCATTGCCCCGTTCCCTGTTTCTCTCCGTGAACACGTTCTACGATTTCCTCCGACAGATTCCCGATTTTTCACCTTCGGCGGCACTCCTCCATCCGGAGGACACCGAAAAACTTTTTCTCGCCACACCACTGCCCGAAGATGCTCTCCTTGCCCTCCGTACCTTTCTCGCGGAGGTCGAGGATCCCCTCGTGGTCCGCAGCAGCAGCGTCCTTGAGGATTCGGTCATTCACTCCTTCGCGGGGAAATACCTCAGCACCTTCTTCGGAAACGTCACCAACGATCTCGACGTGCGGATGAGCGCCGTCACGACCAGCATCAAGCGCATTTACGCACGAACATTCTTTCAGAAGGCCGTGAGCTACCGGGAAAAACACGGACTGGGAGAGGACGCGATGGGCATCATCGTCATGCGCATGGCCGGAAAATGGCGCGGTCGTTATTTCTACCCCACCACGGGAGGCGTGGCCTACTCGAAGAATTTCCGGCGCTGGTCCACCCGACTTCGCGCCGAGGACGGGGTGGTTCGCCTCGTCTTCGGTCTCGGCACCATGAGCACCAAAAGAGGATACGCCAGAACCTATTCGCTTACGAATCCCAATCTGCGCCCGGAAGGACAAAACCCGTACAAGATCATGCGCCACGCCCAGGAACACTTTCAGGCCGTGGATCGGGAACACCCCGACGACCTGACCACACTGGACGTGAAGAAGTGCTGGAAGCAGATCTACCCGTTCCACAGGGACCTGAGCACCTACGCCCAGGTGTACCACCCGGACCCGGACGGAGGCACATTCATGGCCCTTTGCCCCCTCTCGGAGCTCTCGGAGGGTTTCTCGAAGATATGCCTCACCTTCGAGGAATTTCCCCGCAAATATCCCCGCTTCTTCAGCCGCATGAAGAAGACTCTCGCTCTGTTGGAGCAGGCCATGGGCGTTCCAGCGGACGTGGAGTTCGCCTACGAGCCGGAGGAGGATCACCTCGAACTCCTCCAGTCCCGCCCCCTGTGGCAGGCCCAGAGCGAGCCCTGCACGGACATTCCCGAGACGCCGGACCGACGGGTCATCCTCAAGGCGGACCGTATGGTCACCAACGGCGCCGTCACCGACGTTCCCTACCTCGTCTACGTGGATCACCGGGTCTACGCCGTGGCGGAGAATTTCTTCGCCGTGGCGAGAAGTGTGGGAAGAGTGAACCAGCAGCTTTCGGGAAACAGGTTCATCTTCGTCTCGCCGGGACGAGTAGGTTCGAGCAACCCCGAATTGGGCGTTCCCGTGCAGTACCATGAATTGACGAACTGCTGCTGCATCGTCGAACTCGGCATACCGAAGCTGGGGTACATGCCGGAACTCTCCTACGGCACTCATTTTTTCTCGGATCTGGAAGTGGACAACGTCCTCTACATGCCCGTCTACGACGGAGAGAAGCGAAACATCTTCGACGAAAGCTGGTTTGACAGTATGCCCTTCGAACTGGGACCCCACGATGCCATCCGCATCTACAAGGGACTTTTCTCCGTCTACATGAACGGAGAGAGCAACGAGGGCGTCATCTTGGCGGACAACAACGGAACCGGCGTAGACGACGATCCGGGGCGCCCCTGAGAGGCACCCCGGATCTGTTGTTTCAGTTCTCCCTCGTCCTCTTTTCTTTTTTGAACCCTAACGGAGCAGCCCCGAGACGATGACGTCCACCGCCTGAGCCTCGTCAAGCCCCTTGGCCATGAGCCCCTCTATCTTGTCGTCGGCAATTCTCCCGATGGCGGCCTCGTGGGTCACTTCCGCCTCGGGGTGCGTCACCCGCACGACCGGGGATGCCTCCGCCTTCGCCGCCCCCTGGATGACTTCCGTACAGTCCACGTGCCCCCGGGCACCCGCGGCGGCTCCTTCCACCAGGCCGTGAAACAACCCCGAGCTTGCGTCCCGAAGTACCACCTTGGCCTTCACCAGGGCGGTGCTTCCCGCGCCGTTGAGACGGACGAAATCCTGCACACGACACTGGTCGTCGTCTTTGCCGTAGACTTTGGAGGTGAGTTCCACCCGGCTTCCCACGCCACGGGCGTCTACGTCGATGAGGATGTCCAGATCCCCTACGCGTCCTTCCACGAGGGTAAAATCACCCCGGTAGAGCGCCCTGTCGTGAAGCACGACCCGGCTGACGGGTTTCACCGAGATCCGCCCCTCCGGGCCGTGGACATGGACTTCGTTGTAGGTGAACTCCGCCCCTTCTCCGACGACGATGTCTCCCTCCATGGCGTGAAGAAACTCCACTGCATTCGGAAAAATGCAATGAGCGAGGAAGGTTGCCCTGGCTCGGGCACCGATGGAGACATGGCTCGTGATGACCTGTCGCCCCTCCGTTCCGAGATGTCCGAAACAGAGATGCACCTGTTTCGACAGAACCACCCCGTCGTCCACGGTGATGAAGGCCTCGATACCGTCCTCTTTCTCCGTCGCGTCGATGGTAACCCCCGGCAGGGGGTGGGAAGCGAGGATTTTGTTCGCATGGACCACCACGTAGACCGCGTCGGCACTCCCCACGGAGGCCCCCTGCCCTCCCGTCTCGGACGCAATGGAAACCAACGTGGTGTATTCCGACGCCGCATCGAAGGCCATGGTCAACACACCTCTTTCACGATCTCGGGCTCCAGCTCCGTGCAGGGGGAACATTGGGAGAGGAAATAGCGCTTCACTGCCTCGGCACTCCCCTCAAGGATCATTCTCCCTCCGCACATGAGATAGGACCTGTCGCAGGCTGCGGCGACATCCTCCCGATGCGTGATGATGAGCACCGCATTGCCCCCCTCGGAAAGGGTCCGGAAAAGCGTCATGATCTCTCCGAGCGCGAGAAGATCCACGCCCGAATCGGGCTCGTCCAGGACCGAAAGCCTCGGGTGCATCAGGAAGATGGACGCGAGTTCTATGCGCTTTCGTTCACCTCCGGAGAGACTCTTGTCCACCATCCGGTCCAGATAGGGCGGATCGAGCATCACCCTGGAGAGCGCGTCCTCCATCATTCCCTCGGTGACGCGCTGCGAGGAAAGACGCAGATAATCCCGAACGGAAATCCCTTCATACCGGGCAGGATGCTGCCAGGCCAAGGAAATACCCCGTCGGGCCCGATCCGTCACGGAAAGGGGCAAAAGATCCTCCCCGTCGAACCGGATCTGCCCCCTGGAGGGACGATATCGCCCTATTCCCATGATGGAATAGGCCAGGCTCGACTTTCCCGCACCGTTTCTGCCGAGAACTCCGACGATCTCCCCAGGGCGGACCTGAAGCGTCACCCCACGAAGAATCGACGATCCATCCTTCTCGACATGAACATCCTCGACAAACAGCAGCGCATGCGTCATCTTCCGACGCCTCCTTTCCTAAAGAACCCTGAGATTCCCCCGTGCCGAGAGGTGTTCAAGCACCGCCATGCCGCCCACGGAATTCCCCTTTCCGTCAAGGGCCGGGCCGAACACACCAATACCCATCCGTCCGGGAACCGCAGCGACGATCCCGCCTCCGACACCGCTCTTCGCAGGGATGCCCACCCGAACGGCAAACTCCCCGGAGCCGTCGTAGAGGCCGCAGGTCGCCATCAGTGCCCGGAGCACACGCGCCGTGGAGCGGCGCAGCAGGCGTTCCCCCGAGAAGGGGTCGATTCCGTCCAGAGCGAGGACCATTCCGAGAAAAGCCAGTTCCTTGGTCGTCACCGACATGCTGCACTGGCGGAAATAGGTGTCCAGGAGATCTTCCACGTCCCCCTTCAGGCTCCCCACGCTGCGGAGAAAGAAGGCAAGCGAGCGGTTTCGATCGCTCGTATTCTTTTCCGAAACGTAGGTGGGCTCGTGCACGGCGATGGCGTTGTTCCCGAGGAGTCTTCCCGCCCGGGCGAGCACTGCCGCAATCCGGGTTTTACCGTCTCGGTAGGGAAGCAGCGAGAGAATCACCAGTGCTCCCGCGTTGATGAGCGGATTCTGGGGACGATGAGGCCGCACCATCTCGAGGCGCATGATGGAATTGAAGGGATCCGCCGTGGGGTCCATGCCGACCCTCTCGAAAACGTGATCCTCTCCCAGTTCCTCGATGGCGAGAGCCAGAGAGATCAATTTCGAAATGGACTGCATGGTGAAGGGGAAAGAGGCGTCACCCCCCTGAAAAAACGTTCTCTCCGTCGTGAGGACGGACACACCCAGCATGCGGGGATCTGCCTTTGCGAGTTCCGGAATGTACGAGGCGACACCCCCGGAAGAACATTCGTCGCGGCGCTCCGCCACAAGGCGACACAATAATTCCTGCA
>DIMS01000075.1:0-39575 GCA_002425685.1 Synergistaceae bacterium UBA5560
AGCCCCCCTTCGCCCTTTCCGTTGTCGGCGTAGTTCCGGGAACCGCCGGAACGGCTCAAAAACGGCTCCGGGAGCACAAAAAAGAGGTTCCCCGAAGGGAACCTCAGTAATCGCAGAGTTTTTACGCGGCAGAAATCACCCTCCGCTGATCATGTGAATGATCTGTACTCTGGAGCCGTCCTGGACAAGCGTCTCGGCGAAACGATCCCTCGGGACCGGTACGTCGTCGATCCACACGGCGAGCATGGGGAACGTAAACCGCTTTTCCGCAATGACATCCTGTACCGTCAGATGCGGGCGCCAGGGGAAAGCGTCTCCGTTCACGGTGATCATCGGGGGCTCACTCTCCTCGCTTTTTCCGTGAAGAATACCGGCTCAGCGGTAGTCGTCCTCGGCGGTACTGTATTTCTCCACGATGGCAACGAGTTCGGGCAGATCCATGCCGAGTTCCTTGAGTTTCGCCAGTGTGGGAATCCCCTTCCTGTTCCAGCCGCGCCGTTTGTAGACCGTGTCCTTCAGCACCTGCCACACGCCTCGGCGGTGTTCCTGAAGTTTTTTGATCTTCTCTTCCGTGGAGAGTCCCTTCGGGTCGATGCCCGTCTCCTCAAGGAGCTTGGCGTCGTGGTACTCCTTACGAGCGTCCCATTCGTCCGGGAAGACCGGCGCGAGAGCGCGATCGGGAATATTGTGCACGGCATTCCCCTTTTGCATGCGGACCTGGAAGAGGCGCTGGAAGTTGTAGACCCGCTCGGACATGGAGATGAGGTCTTCCTTCGTGACGGTCTGGCCCGTGACGGCGTTGAAGATGTCCACGTAGTTCTGCACGTGCTCGGGAACGCGGGCTGCTTCCTGAGGCTTGTACCTGGTGTGGTTGTCCTCGGGCTCGATGTCGTTCCAGGGGAGCTTGCAGAGTCCCGCCAGAGAGAACCAAGTGCGGAAGTTGGGGAAGTAGTGGAGTGCCTCGGCCTTGTCCTCGAAGGAGGGAATCTGCTTGTTCACCATGTCCATGAAGATGAGCCACGCCTCGTCGTGCTGCGGTCCCTTGAGGGTGAGGAAATAGCCGCCCCACTGGGCGATGGATTCTTTGCACATGTACTGGGAGGTCTCGATACCCTGCCCTTCCATGGCGATTTTTTCCATGGTCTCTCTGGGTGCGCCGTACTTCTCGGCGAAGATGGATTTCATCTTGCGGCTTCCCTTGCCCACGGCAAGGGCGAAATCATCCTTGCCCTCGGCCATGCGATGGATGAGTTCCATCATGGCGTCCTTGTTGCCGAAGTGAAGGTCGAGTCCGTTGGTCTTTTTCGTGTCAAGGAACCCCAGTTCGAAGCACTCGCAGACGAAGGCGAGGGAGGTCCCCAGGGAGATGGTGTCCATGGCGTAATGGTCGGCGTAAAAATTCGCTTCCACGGTCCACTCCGGATCGTAGACGCCCACGTTGCTGCCGAGTCCCGCGGCCGTCTCGTACTCCGGACCGTCCACGATGACCTTCTGTCCCTTCAGGGGGCCGGTCTTGAGCTCGAAGCCGTCCACGGCCTTCGCACAGGCCATGGAACAGCCATACCAGCATCCATCGGGCATGTTCTGGGTGAAGAGAGCCTTGTATTTCTCGGAATGGATCCGGGCGCGGTTTCCCTCGGGATCGACGGGATGCTGGCCGAACTTGAAGTTGTGCGTGGGGAGAATGTTGTATTCGTCCATGATCTCGTTCAGGTGAGCGGTGCCGATGGTGCGCATCTTGCACTGCACGTCGTCGAAATCGTGGATTTCCTTGTGGAGCTTCACGCCCGCCTTCTGGAGGACGCTCACGTCCACGGGATTGTTCTCCGTCCCCTTGACGTTGCTGTACTTCACGACCAGAGCAGCGACCTTCTTGTCCCGGAGAACCGTGCCGCCGCCGCCGCGTCCGTACTGCTTCAGACGGGGTGCCTTTCTGCGCACGTCGTAGAAGCTGGCGTTGACGCAGCCGAGGAAGGTCGTCTCCGCAGCCTTGCCCATGCAGATGACGGAGATGTTCCGCTTGTCCGCCTCGTCTTTGGCGAAGTGGTCATGGAGCGTTTCACTGACGGTGTAGGCGTTGACGTCCTTGAGGGGGGATTCGAAGATTTGGATTTTTCCCTCGTCGCCGTCGATGTAGACGATGATGTCCCGGTCGGCCTTGCCCTGAATCTCGAGCGCGTCGAAGCCGGAGAACTTGAGCAGGGGGCCGAAATAGCCGCCGGAATTGCTGTCGTAGCTTTGCTCCGAAAGGGGCGAGATGAAGGCCGAGTAGGATTTGCCCGACCCGGGATACTGAGTGATGCCGCAGAGGGGGCCGCCCGCCACGACCCATTCGTTCTCAGGATCGTTCCACTTGGTATCCTCCGTGACGGCGTCCCAGAGGAGTTTCAGGTCGAAGCCGCGTCCGCCTGTGAATTTGGCGATCATCTCGTCGGAGACGTCCTTGATGCGCATCTCCGGCGTTCCGACGTTGAGGTAGAGGGTCTTGCGCGTATATCCCCGATCGATTCGCGTCGGGGTGTAGGACCATTCCTTGAGAAGGTTCATCTTTTCCATATTTCCGTGTCCCTCCTTCTTCAATCCCCGAGCGATCACTCGTTCACCAGCTCGAGGGCTCCGGCGGGGCATTTCTTCGCGCAGAGACCACAGGCGATGCACTTGAACGGTTCCGTCTGGACGGACGCCTCGAAGAACATGCTCAGGGTCGGGCAGAAGCCGACGCACATGAGACAGGACGTGCATTTCTTCTTGTCCACCTGAACCACGCCGTTCTTGTCGCGATAGAGCGCTTCCGTGGGGCAGACAGCCATGCACGTGCCGCATTGGTTGCAGGCGTTGAGATGCTGCTTTCCGTCCTTCTCCGTCACTTTGATCCGGGCGAGCTTCGGATCATCCTTCTTGAAATACGTGGTGGAACAGACCTTCATGCACTCTCCGCAATTGACGCATTTCTCCGCATACGTCTTCAGCCACCGCAAAAGAAACCCCCCTTTGAAACTTCGTTCCGAATGGTCGTGTCCGTCCTGCTCTGCGTGCGCACTGTGTGCAACATACTCCCCCGCGAAATCTTCCCTACATAGTACAAGATTGCATGCCGTGGCGCAAGAGACAAGGGGGATCGTCCGCACGTATGTGAACGTTGCGAGAAAAGGAGCGGCCTTCTTGTGTAGTTCGGATTTTTTGTGGTTCCCGTGCGGTGACTGGTTTCGGGAGAAAAGGTGCATCGCAGCGGAGGCTTGCGCTCTTTTTTCCGGGGACCAAAGGACGGAAGCATAGAAAAACCATGAGGGAAGAGGTTGTGCCGGAGCAGGGTTGTGCCGTCTCGGGAGGGTGTTCCCGCAGGGGATCATTGACGCTCCGCGTTCTTGGGTGTTACAATGCCTCCGGCTCGGGGCGTAGCGCAGCCTGGCTAGCGCGCCTGGTTCGGGACTAGGAGGCCGGAGGTTCAAATCCTCTCGCCCCGACCAAGTTGAGACGACGAAACGAGAGTGGCTTGACCATCTCGGAAAAAGGTTTCGCAAGGGGAGGATTTTCACCGCGAGGCGGTTGAGATTCTCCCCTTGTTGCGTTTTTCGCACGGCCCTTGCGCCGTTTTTTTGCTCTTCGCTGCAACGGCGCTTTGTGTTCGGATGGCTCCGGGGTTGTGTGTGGAAAGGCCATCCCGGGAACATTGCGCCTCGTATTCGTTCGCTCTTTCTCGTTCGCCTGCACCGTCTCGCTCGACACCGCGAACGCTCTTCTTCGCCCCCGCTTCATTCCATGGTCGCTCGCCTCTTCATAAAAAAAGGAGAAGCATCTTGTTCTCCTGTTTCGGGGCGGCGTTCTTGTTCAGTGTCGGAGGCGAATTCCAGGGGAAAACGACAGGGTCACACGAGTTTTTCGAGCTGCCGTGCTGCCACCTGGACTGGATCCCAGACGGGGGAGAAGGGAGGCGAGTAGGCAAGGTCAAGATCGACCATGGCCTGTACGGTCAATCCTGCGGAGAGCGCCGTGGCCACGACGTCAATGCGTTTGGCCGCGCCGGCGCCCCCCGTGATCTGTCCTCCGAGCAGTTTTCCCGTGCCCTTCTCCGCGAGGAGTTTCACCGTCACGGGCTCCGCGTCCGGATAATAGGAAGCCTTCGTCTCCGCCGAAATGGTGGCTGTCACGACGGGAAGCTTCAGTGAGGTCGCCTCCTCTTCGGAAAGTCCCGTGCGTCCGATCTCGCAGGAGCAGATGCGGCAGATGGCGGTGCCCGCCGTGCCGGGAAAGGTGGTGTCACCTCCGGCGATGGAAATGCCCGCCACGCGGCCCGTCTTGTTCGCGATGGTCCCCAGGGCGACATGGGTGGGGCGACCGCTCACGAGATGCCGCACCTCCGCGCAGTCCCCCGCGGCCCAGACATCCGGAAGAGCGGTGCGCATCCGCTCGTCGGTGCGGATGGCGCCTTGCACCCCGAGGGGAATGCCCGCTTCCGCCGCCAGTTTCGAGTTGGGGCGGACTCCCAGGGCGAGGATCACCAGGTCGGTCTGAAGGATCCGCCGGTCCGTGACCACCGCGCCGACGCGGGTTCCCTCCAATTCGAATCCTGTCAGCGATTCTCCGAGAAAGAGGCGTATTTCCGCCTTTTCCAGCGCTTTCGCCACGGAATCCGCCATGTCCGGATCCAGGGTCTTCATGACCTGGGGTGCCCGTTCCACCACGGTCACCTCCATCCCGAGGTGACATCGGAGCGCCTCGGCCATTTCCAGGCCGATGTAGCCGCTTCCGACGACGATCGCCCGCCGCGGACGCATCTCCTCAAGAAAACGCTTGAGGCGCAAGGCGTTTTCGAGGGTGTTGACGACGAAGATCCCCCGGTTCTCTTTCCCGGGGACATCGGGGAGGAGTGGTTCTGTCCCCGTGGCGAGGAGAAGGGCGTCGAAAGCGAGCTCGCCCGGGTCGCCGGTAGGGACGGAACGAAACCGCACCGTGCGGCGGCCGAGGTCAATGGCTTCCACCTCCGTCAGCACCCTTGCGTCGATGTCGTGCTCTTCCTGGAATTCCCTGGGGGATCTCGCGATGAGACGCCGGTCGTCGGCGACGAGGCCTCCGATGTAGAAGGGAATGCCGCACGCGGCATAGGACGTGTGCGGTCCCCGTTCGAAGACCACGATGTCCATATCCTTGCGCAGACGCCGCACCTGCGATGCTGCGGACATGCCTGCCGCATCGCCTCCTACCACGACGAGCCGCTGCCTTGCCATGGAGACGCACCTCCCTCGGGGTCCGCTTCCGCCGGGTTGTTCCGGTGAAAAGACGGTGGAACCATTCTACGTCATTTCGGAGCGAGGTGGGTATCTTGGCGGAGGAAGGGGTGTCTCCGTCATGTATAATGACAAGGGTTTGTCTCGCCCCCGTGTCGTGTGCAGAAGGAGGAGTGTCCGTGTTCCGAGGACGAAGCCGTACCGTCGTCATGCTGTTCGTTCTGGCAGCCCTGGGTCTCGCGGGTGCCGCAGCCGCCTTTGCCGAAGAAGCCTCCCGGATCCCCGCCGCGGAGGAGGTCCGCCCCGCCTCCAAGATCCTCTTCGAGAATTTTCTCAGAGAACTCACTCCGGAAAAGCTCACCATGATCGTCGACGAGGAGCCGGATGCGACGGGAAGAATCCGCCGCCTCTATCTCGACATGCAGGGACCCCGGATCGGTGGCGTGCGGGTGGAGTACATGCGGGTGGAGGCTCTGGATGTGCAGTGTAACCCTGTGGAGGAATGGACCCGGGAGACGGAGACGCCCATCGAGGTGCGGAGTGTCCTGATGGCCTACACGGAGGCGGCCATCACGGAAAAAGACATCAACGACGATCTCATCAGAAAGCAGATCGGCGAGGACGACGCGAACTGGAAGAAACTGTCCCTCGATTTCAGCCCTGAAGGGCTCTATGCAAGGGGATATTACCACGTGAAGTTTCTCTTCTCCCTGGACATTCTCATTGAACTTCGGGGAAAGCTGGGCATCCGCGAGGGGAAGCAGATCTGGCTTGAGGAGTACGGTTTCAAGCTCAACCGGGTGGATGTGCCGGATTTCCTCGCCGACAGAGCGGTGGCGCAGCTTCAGCCCATTCTCGACCTGGGGCGCTTTCTCTTTCCTGTGCGTCTGGATACGCTCGTCATGGACGACGAGAAGGTCCGCCTCGCCGGGAGAGTCTTGCCCCAGCGCTTCGAGGGTGTCGTCTACACCTACGGGGAATAGGAGAGCCCGAGGCCCAGGGTGAGGGTGCCGCCGGGACATCGAGGCGCCGGCCCCCGGAGAAGGACAGGAAGGAATTTGCCTTTTTCGCCCACGGAAGGAGACCGAAACGTGCCGGTCCGGGGACGGATATACCCTGTCCTCACGTCTTCCTCGGTGTCCACGAAGATGAAACGACTGTTGTGGACGGTTGGTGACGCGGTGTGACATTTTTCGCGGAATTTTTGGGTGAGGCGTGTTTTTCGTCGGGTTTTCGACAACGGTTCGACAGTTCTTGGACTCTTCTGCGAGGGAGGCGGTACTGTGTGAAAATGCGAAGCCGGAAAATGCGCTCTTTCGGAAAAAGCACCGGAGGTGTCGGAGGCGGGTGTTCCGCTGACGAACGCCGTGCACGGCCTTTTCGGGGTACTCTTTTTCTCTGCGTTCTGCTGGGAAGCGTTTTCTTTTCTCCTTTAAAATTTCTTGATGGCTCCGTTCCCTTTTTCCGATCCGATGTGCTCCGCTTTTCCGAGACGGCGGAGGCGGCGGAGGCGCCCTGGATCGAGCACGAGATTTGTTCCGGAGACAGCCTGGAAAGTCTCGGTGCCCGGTACGGTGTGGATGCCAGAGCGATTCTCCGTGCCAACGAACTGGCGGATGGCGTCTCCCTCGGCGAGGGTGACCTGGTGCTCGTTCCGAAAACGCAGGTGGACATTCCCGTGACGCTGGCGGAGGTTCGTTCGCGGCGCAAGGCCCCGGATGGCGAAGAAACGTCTGTCAGCGCCGAGGGCCGGAGCGGCCGGGACGAGGAGGGGCGGCTCATTTCAGCAGGGGCGATTTCCTCTCGATTGCCCCGGGAGGCGGCGCTTCCTTCGCCTTCGGTGTTGCGTCCTCTCGCTCCGAGCCGGGGTGTGGATCGCGCCGGCCTGGAACTGGAACGACGCCGGGGGACGACCTATGCCTGGCCCCTTGACGGTGGCGAGGTCAGCTCACCCTTCGGCTGGCGCCGGGGGCGCAACGGAAAGAAATATTTCCACGACGGCATGGACATCCGTTCTCCCCGGGGGACGCCGATCCTCGCGGCCCGGGATGGGACGGTCATTCGCACGGGGAGCGATGGTGGTTACGGGAAAACCGTTACCGTCGATCATGGGGGTGGTGTGCTCACGTCTTACAGTCACTGCCATGAGATTCTCGTCCGCAAGGGCGATACGGTCCGCCAGGGGCAGAAGATCGCCACCGTGGGGCGGACGGGGCGTACTACGGGTTTCCATCTGCATTTCCGCGTCATCGTGAACGGAAAGGTCAAGGATCCGGCGGACTTTCTGCCGAGCCGCTGAACCGGGCGGCACGAGGGCGGACCTTCGATTTCAGGGGTGCGATCAAGGAGAGACATATGCTTTCCCGACGGACGAAGACCTTGGAAGAACTGTTGCGCTGGGTGGAGAAGGACCTTCCGGGGGAAGTAGCGGTCCACCGGATGCTTCCTCCCCGGCAGGCCGTGACGGCTCCGTTCGGCCCCCTGGACCCGCGTCTCGTGGCGGCGCTCGCGGAGCGCGGCGTGACGTCGCTCTTCACCCATCAGCAGAGGGCGGTGGAACTCGCCTGTTCCGGAAGGAACGTGGCGGTGGTGACGCCCACCGCCTCGGGAAAGAGTCTGTGCTATACGATTCCGGTGGTGCAGGGTATTCTCGAGGATCCCGCCGCGAGGGCGCTCTATCTCTTTCCCACCAAGGCCCTGAGTCAGGACCAGATGGCGGAACTCTACGCTCTGATCGAGAAGACCGGTGCGGATATCCGCACCTTCACCTACGACGGGGACACGCCCTCAGCGGCGCGGCAGAAAATTCGCACGGCGGGACATGTGGTGATCACCAATCCCGACATGCTTCATACGGGCATCCTTCCCCACCATACGAAATGGGTGAAGCTCTTCGAGAATCTCCGGTACGTGGTGCTTGACGAGCTTCACACCTACCGGGGCATCTTCGGATCCCACCTGGCGAACACCCTGCGGCGTCTGAAGCGGATTTGCGCCTTCTACGGCTCGAAGCCGGTGTTCATCTGTTGTTCCGCCACGATTCGCAACCCCGGCGAGCTCGCCGAGGCACTTCTCGAAGAACCTGTGGCGCTCGTTGCGGAGAACGGGGCGCCACGGGGAGAGAAGCATGTCCTGGTCTACAACCCCCCGCTCGTGAACCGTCAGTTGGGCATCCGTCGCTCCGCTCTTCTCGAGACGGCCCGCATCGCCACGGAGGCCCTTGCGAGCCGCATTCCCACCATCGTTTTCACCCGGAGCCGCATCAACGTGGAACTTCTGCTCACCTACATCAGACAGGGCCTTGCCGCGTGCGGCGGATCTCCCGACATCGTGGCGGGGTACCGCGGCGGCTATCTTCCCTCGGAGCGGAGGACCATCGAGAAGGGACTCCGGGACGGTACCATCCTCGGTGTGGTGAGCACCAATGCGCTGGAACTGGGCGTCGATATCGGCTCCCTGTCACTGGCGCTTCTGCACGGCTACCCCGGAGGCATTGCCGCGGCGTGGCAGCAGATGGGCAGGGCCGGACGGCGGAGCGGGCTCTCCGCGGCGATTCTGGTGGCGTCCTCCTTTCCGCTGGATCAGTTTCTGGCGAACCAGCCGGACTATCTTTTCAACGCGTCGCCGGAGCACGCCCGCATCAACCCGAACAATCTCTACATTCTGGTGAATCATGTGAAGTGCGCCGCCTTCGAGAAACCCTTCGTCCAGGGGGAGAACTTGGGCACCGCCGAGACGGGGGATGTGCTGAACTACCTGGAGGAGCAGGGAGTGCTTCATCTCGCGGAGGGGCGCTATTTCTGGCAGGATGCCTCCTTTCCCGCGGAAAACGTGTCGCTCCGGAGCGCCACCAGCGAAAACTATGTCATCCTTGACGTGACGCATCCGGAACGTCCGGTGGTCCTGGGAGAGGTGGATCGTCCGAGCGCGCCCATGCTCATCCATCCCGAGGCGGTCTATTTCCACGCCGGTCAGCCCTATCAGGTGATGGAACTTGACCAGGAGGGAATGCGCTGTCTCGTGAAGCGCGTGGATGCGGACTACTACACCGATGCGGACATGGCGGTGCGCCTGCAACTGCTCGACGTGTTCGATTCGGCGGAGAGCTGGGGGTGGGGAGAGGTGCTCCTCGCCTCCCGTCCGACGGTCTACAAGAAAATTCGCCTCGGCACCCACGAAAATGTGGGCTACGGGTACGTGCACCTGGGGGAGGAGCAGATGCACACCACAGGCATGTGGCTTCTTTTCGGGGAGGAAGTGCTGCCCTCCGGATGGAGCGACGATCTCCGCAGCAGTGTCCTGGCGGGAACGGCCCATCTCTTGCGGAGCACGGCGCCGCTCTTTCTCATGTGCGACCGCACGGACATCTCCGTGCACAGCCACGTGCGGGATCCCCACTGGGAACGGGGAGCGATCTACTTGGTGGATAACGTTCCCGGGGGCGTCGGCCTCGCCGAGACGGCCTTCGCCATGCGGGGGCATCTGATCCGTGCCGCGAAGGAGGCTCTCGCGGGATGCCCCTGCGAGAGGGGATGTCCCGGATGCATCGGCATCTTTTCCGGAGAATCGGGAAATGTGAAGGCGTCGGTGCGGGAGCTTCTGGGAATGCTGGGGCGTGCCTCCGCATGAGCGACCTCCGAAACCGCCTGGAGCGGTTTTTCAGTCCCGCTCCGGAACGGAAGAGAGAGCAGCGACAGGACCGAGGATACGGAGAGCCAGGGGCGGAGCAGGGACAGAACGGGACGCCCGACGCTATTTCCGCGCATCGCCGGGAGAAGGGGGCTGCGGTCGGAGAGTTCCTCGGGGTGCGGGGATTGCCCGAGGGGAAGTGGCTCCGCCGCGGTGTCTATCTGGTGGAATCCCGTCACTCCCTCGAAGAGCCCCATGGAACGGTTCCCCTGAGGGGCCTTGGGGAGAGCGGCGTTGCTCTTTCCTGCTGGGGCGGAGGAAGTGCTCCGGTCTTCTTCGACCTGGAGACCACCGGGCTCGCGGGCGGAACCGGAACGTACGCGTTCCTCGCGGGAGTGGGGCGCCTCGAAGAGCATGATTTCGTGGTGCGCCAGCTCTTCCTCGCGTCCCCCGCCTTCGAGCCGGACTGGCTGGAGATGCTCGAGGAACTGCTTGCGGAGGGAACATCCCTTGTCTCCTACAACGGCCGCGCCTATGACATGCCCCTGCTGCAGACGCGCTTTGCCCTCGCACGGCGCACCTCGTTTCTCGAAGAGCTGCCCCATCTCGATCTCCTGCGTCTTTCCCGGGGCGTCTGGAAGGGTGACCTGGAGTCCTTCCGCCTCGTCGAGGTGGAGAAACAGGTTCTCCGGTTTGTCCGGGGAGAGGAGGACGTGCCGGGGGCTCTCGTTCCGGAACTTTACGGGGCCTATCTCCGCAGTGGAAATGCGGCGGTGCTCGACGGCGTGTTTCTGCATAACCGCTGGGACATCCTTTCCCTTGCGGCGCTCCAGTCCCTGTTGGGACGCCTCGCCTCCGAAGGAGGAACGGAGGCGAGGGACTGTCTGCGTGCGGGCAGGCTCTGGGCCCGGGCGGGAGAGACGGAAAAGGCGTCGCGTTTCTGGCGGAAGGCAGGAGAGGACCCGACGCAGCGGAGCGAGGCGTTTCGCTGTCTTGCCCAGGCGGCGGCGCGCCGCAAGGAGTGGCCCGTTGCGGAGGAATTCTGGAGGGCGTCGCTGTCGGGCGGCGGTTTTTCTCTGGTGCCGCTCGTCGAACTGTCGAAGATCTGGGAACATAGGCTTCGCGACATGGACAAGGCGCTCGTCTTCGCGGAAGAGGCGCTGCGACTTTTGCTCGGTCAGCGAGCCTTTCTTCCGGGGCCGCTTTGGGAGAGGCAGCGAATGGAGCTACGCAAGCGCGTGGAGCGTCTTCGGCGTCGAGCGGCACAACAAGGACCCCAACAGGAACGCTGAGCCCACCGAAGGTTTTTCTGACGCGGTCTTTCCCCTCTTGGGCGTGTTTTTCCGAAAACACAGGAGGAGCGCATGAAAGCGCTCCTCCTGCGTTGGGTTTCTGGAGTGCAGTCTCCAGGATGCGCCTCCGCCTCCCTTGTTTCCGAGCAGTTCCGTTCTGTTGCTTCCCTGTTGCTGCATGTTTCGCGTGGTGTTCCCGCAGGTTGCCTCAGTTCGCCTTCTTCTTCCGGCGGAAGGCCCGGGCCGCTGCCAGGAACGGTAGCCCGGAGAACAGGAGAAGAGGCGGAAGCGGCATGCTCCTGCCCATTGTTCCGCTCCAGGTGGTACATCCGCCGCCGAAGAGGGAATCCGTGAAATCGTAGTCCTCGGTGATGCCCGCTCCGATGACCACCGCCACCTCCACGATGCCGTTTCCCTTGCGGCCGTCCAGATCGTAGGGGCCTCCGTCCTCGATGTCGCAGATCATGCGGATGTCCGAGATGCCCCGGCTGCTCGCGAAGGTGCGGAAGCGCACGAAGCGCTGGAGTGTCCTGTCGTAGATGCGGATCGCTCCGAGCATGTGGTCCGTGAAGAAGGTGGTCCATCCCCGGCCGTCCTCGATACCGATGGTGAAGGGCGTGTACCCCTTGATGAGGAACCACTGGTATCGCGGATCCACGTAGGCGTCGTAGTTCGTGTCGGCGAGGAGATAGGCGTACCTGAGGTCCTCGACCATGACCGAGTCCTCCACGAGCCTGGAGTAGGTCTCGGGCATGGGGCCTACGGTGATCACTCCTGTCCCGGAGAAGAAATCCACGTAGTCCTTGAGGTTGCGGAGATGCATGTCCGCCCGAGCCATACCGGGAGCGCTCCAGAGCACAAGGACAAGCAGCACTGCAATCCATCGTCCGTATCGTTCCCGCATGAAAGGATCCCTCCTCGAAATAGTTCCTCTCCGGAATCGTGGAGCCGTCTTGCACTGTCTCCGCACCGGCATCGGAGGGAATGTCGGAACCCGAATAGCGACGGACTCCGGCAGTTTGCGCGATGCGCCGTCATCTCGTGCGCCTTGTCTCCGGAATTTTCGCGGTGCCGTGTCCGGTGTGCGATGTCCGGGCCGCTGCGTTGCCTTCGTATTCTACCGTTTTCACCGGTATCGTGCACCGGGCAATGTCGCACATGACGTTGCCCGGGCGTCTTCGGGGGACCTCCTTGCGAAGAATTCCGGAACATGTACAATATCTCCACGGAGAGGAAGCGTTCTTCCTCTTCTCTATTTTTGTGTCCGAAAGGGAGGTAGAAAGTTGGAAATTAAACCCGTCAAGAAGGTAAGAAAAATGAAGCTCTTCGGGTTCAACAATCTCACGAAGACCCTGAGCTTCAACTTCTATGACATCTGTTACGCCAAAACCCCCCAGCATCGAAGAGACTATATCGCCTACATCGACGAAGAGTACAACGCGCAGCGTCTTACCGACATCCTCACGGAAGTGGCCAACATCATCGGCGCGAACATCCTCAACATCGCCAGCCAGGATTACGACCCCCAGGGCGCGAGTGTGACCATGCTCATCTCCGAGGAAAAAGTGGAGGCCCCAGGCGCGGAGGGAGTTCACGACGAAGAGGGAGAAGTCTCCGGACCGCTTCCCGACGCGGTGGTGGCCCACCTGGACAAGAGCCACATCACCGTGCACACCTACCCCGAGAGTCACCCCTATCAGGGAATCAGCACATTCCGGGCGGACATCGACGTTTCCACCTGCGGGCGAATCTCTCCGCTGAAGGCGCTCAATTTTCTCATCGGTTCCTTCGGCCCGGACATTGCTGTTCTGGACTATCGGGTTCGGGGGTTCACCAGGGCGCTTGACGGAGAAAAGCTCTTCATCGACCACAAGATAAATTCCATCCAGAACTACATCGCCAGCGACACCCGCGACCTGTACCAGATGATCGACATCAACGTGTATCAGGAGAATTTCTTCCACACGAAGATGATCCTCAAAGAGTTCGATCTCGACAACTATCTCTTCGGAACGGGGAAGAAGGACCTGCTTCCCCGGGAGAAGAAGCGTATCAAACAGGCGCTGAAGAAGGAGATGTACGAGATCTTCTCCGGGCGGAACATCGCCAACGTGTGACGGCGTGGCGAGCGATTCCGGTGCACGGAAGGGGAGCACACGCCTGTCCGCTTCCGGCGAGCGGCTTCTGCGGCAGCGGTGCGACGACGAGCGCTTCATGGCTCTTGCCCTGGAGGAGGCCCATCGGGCCTTCGTCCAGGGGGATGTTCCGGTGGGTGCCGTGATCGTCCGGGGCGGAGATGTCGTCGCGGAGGGGCGGAATTGTCGCGTGGCCGAGTCCGATCCCCTCGGACACGCGGAGTTGGTGGCGCTCCGGCGGGCCTCGTCGGTCCTCGATACGTGGCGCCTGGACGGATGTACTCTCTACGTCACGCTGGAGCCCTGCCCCATGTGCGCCGGAGCTCTCCTGCAGGCACGAGTGGAGGAACTGGTTTTCGGTGCGGACGATCCTCGGGCGGGGGCCGTGGGATCTCTCTACGATTTCTCCCGGGACATGCGATTTCCTTGGAAGTGCCGGGTGCGGAAGGGTGTTCTGAAAGAGGAATGCGCGGCCCTTCTCTCCCGGTTTTTCCGTTCCCGGCGCGGGTGCTGAAATATCGGTTCGCTCTTCTCGTGTGGAGGCGATTCGCCGCATTTTGGCAGGCGGGGCTTGAAGGGGACCCCGGACTTGTGTATAATGCCCTTCGTTCGACGGTGAAGGAACAGCTTCGGGAACTGCGGAAGTCGGAATCCGGAGAGGTGGCCGAGTGGTCGAAGGCGGGCGACTCGAAATCGTCTAGGCGGTGCTGAGCCGTCTCGTGGGTTCAAATCCCACTCTCTCCGCCATCAACTCCCTGATTGCGCGCAGTTTCAACAAAGGAATATTCGTCGAGCCGTTTTGTGCGGAGAGGTGGCTGAGTGGTCGAAGGCGCTCGCCTGGAGAGCGAGTAGGCGCTCACAAAAGTGCCTCGCGGGTTCAAATCCCGCCCTCTCCGCCATTTTTTGTTTTGTATGGTTTCGGCCCCCGGAGGGGGCTTCAGTCCCGTGCGGCGAAGACCCGTGAACCCCGCCAGGTCCGGAAGGAAGCAACGGTAAGCGGAATTCTTCGGGTGCCACGGAGGTGCTGGAGCCTCCTCAGGGGGTCGATGTATCGTGAAGGAGTGGTGGCCGTGTCGGGTGAGGATCGCCTCCGTGAAGCGACCGTGTCCTGCCTTTCTCTTCGCGTTTCTCCTCCTTCGTCCGCCCGTGTCTTCGCTCTTCCCTTCTATGTGGTCCCCGTGGAGATCTTCACAAGAGGCATGTTGATCCGGCCCTCCTATGTGCGGGGCGTCGTCCTCGTGGACGGTTTGTCCGCCGTCGCCACGTTCCTGGATGGTACACCCTCCCTGGAGGAACGCCGCCTTCGGGCGGAGTGGCTGCCTCCGCGCCTGTCCGTTCGGGAGGCGGAGATCGTCGCGCAGCGGATGGAGGCGGAGCGCGGCAGGTCCGGGTTTTTTCCCCGTTTTTCCAGGGTCTCCTCCGTGCACGTCAGGGAAGAAGACGTCCGGCTTGTCTGGAGGGTCTGGTTTCAGGACGAGGAGCACAGCGTGATCGACGCTTTTGCGGGGGATCGGGTCGGGGAAGGAGATCTGGTGTCCCTGTTGCTGAACGGCGCGTTCTCTTCCGTCCGGAAAGACGAGATACCCTAGGCGCCCGGAACGGCGGCGATCCGTTTTCGAAGGCGAGGAATACGCCGGATGCCGAAAACTTCGAAAAGAGACGGACAGACGATCCGCCGATCCGCGCGGAGAGGGAAAGCACCCCCCCGGAAACAGTGGAGCCGTTTCACAGGGGGCGTCGTTTTCCTTGTACCCGGTGGACGTGCGTGTCCGTTTTTCGGTTTCCGCCGCGAGGGCGGGAGGATGGAAGCTCAGGAATTGCAGGAGTCGCTGTCGCCTTTCGGAGGTGCAAGGTCGATGAGGGCGCCGATGAGTCTCTCGAGTTCCGCCATGTCCGGTGCTCCCCGGGTCTCGACGCAGCCGATCACGTAATTTTTCAGGATCTCGATGCATGCCTGCTGCATGGCTTTCCGTGCGGCGGAGAGCTGGATGAGGATGGTGTGGCACGGCTGTTCCTCGATGATCATGCGCTGGATGCCGCGCAGCTGGCCTTCCACGCGCTTCAGGCGGTTCAGCATGGCTTTCCGTTGCGGTGGAAGCGTGTCGAGCTGGTCGATCAACGATTTCTTGGCCATGGGGATTTGCCTCCTTGCATGAGAGTGCACATCCTTGCCTTCGCGTTATCCCTACGGACAGCCAGACCATTGTACGCGCAGGGAAGCTTGCGGGTCAACAAAGAGGTATGCTATACTCCCTTCGGCTCTGATCACACATGTTCAGGGACAACTGTGATGGTGCCCGGTTGGTGGAATTGGGTTTCACGGGAGGATGACCTGGGCAGAGGGATCGAAAACCATCCATAGGAGGAGGAATTCGCGTGGCAATCGTCTCAATGAAACAGCTTCTCGAATGCGGCGTTCATTTCGGGCACCAGACGAGAAGGTGGAACCCGAAGATGAAGCCGTACATCTTCACGGAACGAAACGGCGTCTACATCATCGACCTGCAGAAGACCGTGAAGGGGCTCGAACAGGCCTACGACTTTCTTCGGGAAGTCTCGAAAAACGGCGGGAGCGTTCTCTTCGTCGGCACGAAGCGGCAGGCCCAGGACACCATCCGGGACGAGTCCGCCCGCTGCGGCGGGTACTACATCAACCAGCGCTGGCTCGGAGGGCTTCTCACGAACTTCCAGACCATCCGCCGGCGGGTCAACCGCATGCAGGAACTCATGAAACTTGAGAGCGACGGAATCCTCGACACCTACCCCAAGAAGGAAGCCATCGTCCTTCGCAAGGAAAAGGCGAAACTTGAGAAGTATCTCATGGGCATCAAGGACATGAAGGATCTTCCCGAGGCACTGTTCGTCGTCGACCCCCGGAGAGAGAACATCGCCGTCCTGGAGGCGCGGAAGCTCGGCATTCCCGTCATCTCCATCGTCGATACGAACTGCGATCCCGAACTTATCGACTTTCCCATCCCCGGTAACGACGACGCCATCCGGGCCATCAAGCTCATGGTGGGTGTCATCGCCAACGCCGTCATCGAGGGACACCAGGGTGTCGACGGAGAAGCGGGAGCGCTCGACGAGGATGGGCGTCCCCTTGGGGAGAGCGACATCATTGAGGTCCGGGAGAAGCTTCACGACGCATACGGCGAAGTCGGAGAAAAGCTGGCCGTGGAGGGTATCGAGGAACGCAAAGGTTGGAAGGAGGCCTAGACAATATGGCTCTTGACATGGAACAGGTGAAGGAGCTCCGCGTTCGCACCGGTGCAGGCGTTCTGGACTGCAAAAAGGCTCTTGCGGAGTGCAATGACGATGTCGAAAAGGCTGTGGACTACCTCAGGGAAAAGGGACTGGCCAAGGCGGCGAAAAAGGCCGGTCGTACCGCTTCCGAAGGAAGAATCTTCAGCTACATCCACACCACGGGCAAGATCGGCACCCTGGTGGAATTGAACTGCGAGACCGATTTCGTGGCCCGCACCGATGAATTCCTCACCCTCGGACACGAAATCGCCATGCACATTGCCGCGGCGAATCCCCAGTACGTCCTTCCCGAGGATGTACCTGCGGAGGACCTCCAGAGAGAGAGGGAGATCTACAAGAACCAGGCTCTCGAAGAGGGAAAGCCCGCGCACATCGTGGAGAAGATCGCCGAGGGGCGCGTCAAGAAGTTCTACGAGGACACGTGCCTTCTCGAACAGAACTACATCCGCGATCCGGACCGGAAGATCAAGGATCTCGTGATCGAGAACATTGCCAAGCTGGGAGAGAATATCGTCGTCCGTCGTTTTTCCCGATTCTCCATCGGGGAATAGCGGCAGAGGAAAGACGAGGGGCGGAGATCTTTTTTCTCCGCCCCTTTTTCATGGGCTTCTCGTGACGGCTGGAATGTTGCGAAGGCGAGGAGGGTGTGCGATGGCCTCTTTCAAACGTGTTCTGCTGAAGCTCTCTGGAGAAGTGCTTGCGGGTGACCAGAAGTTCGGTCTGGATTTCGACACCGTCGCGGCCATGGCGGAGGAGATTGCCGAGATCGGCCGGGCCGGCATCGAGGTTGCCCTCGTGGTCGGGGGCGGCAACATCTTCCGCGGTGCCGAGGCGGAACGGAAGGGTGTCGAGCGTGCCCAGGCGGACAACATGGGTATGCTGGCGACGATCATCAACGCTCTTGCCCTTCAGGATTCCCTGGAACAGATAGGTACGCCGACCAGAGTGCAGACGGCGGTGGAAATGCGCCAGCTCGCCGAACCGTTCATTCGCCGCAGGGCTCTTCGCCACCTCGAAAAGGGACGGATCGTCATCTTCGCCGCCGGAACGGGTTCTCCTTATTTCTCCACGGATACGGCGGCGGCGCTCCGGGCTGCGGAGATCAATGCGGATTGCCTGTTGAAGGCCACCAAAGTGGATGGTATATATGAGAGTGACCCCGAGACGCATCCGGAGGCACGTCTTCTGTCGCATCTCACCTATCTGGACGCGTTGCGGATGCAGCTCAGGGTTATGGATGCCGCTGCGTTTTCCCTGTGCATGGAGAACAAGATCCCCATCATCGTTTTCAACATCCTTCGGAAGGGCAATCTCAGGAAACTGCTCGTAGAGGGTGAACGGACGGGCACGCTGGTATCGTAGGAGAGGAGTGACGGGAATGCCGAACGCTGCGATGAAAGATCTGCGTGGGCGCATGGAAAAGGGCATTGATTTCTTTCGGAACGAACTGCTTGGAGTGCGTACCGGTCGAGCGCATCCGGCCCTTGTTGAGGAAATCAAGGTGGATTATTACGGAGCTACCACCCCGATCAAGCAGATGGGAACCGTGACAACCCCAGAACCCCGTCAGATTCTCATCGCCCCCTGGGACAAGACGGCCCTCAAGGCCATCGAAAAGGCGATCCTCGCCTCCTCCCTGGGGGTCACTCCTCAGAACGACGGAGAGAACGTCCGCATCAACCTTCCCGAGCTCACCCGGGAACGGCGGGTGGACCTCACCAAGCTCGTCCGGAAATATGCCGAGGAAGCCCGGGTGGTGGTCCGCAACCTGCGCAGAGAAGGCAACGAGACCTTCAAGAAAATGGAAAAGGACACGGTCATCACCGAGGATGCCCGGGATAAATTTCTCAAGGAGATTCAGGTGATGACCGACGAGTTCATCAAGAAGATCGATCAGATTCTGGAGGAGAAGGAAAAGGAGATCATGGAGCAGTAGCGTCTCTCCGCCGCTGCGCGTTCCTTCGGCGGGAGCGGCGCTGCGGCCGGGGTGGACGATGCGGTCGCTGTCGGTCCGTGTCGTGTCCACTCCCCTTGACAGTGGAATCTTTCTGTCTCTCTTCGAAAAACTCGGTACGAGAGCGGGTCCGCAATGGACCCGCTCTTTCACGTCTCGCCCTCCTGCGCTTTTGCAGCCGACACCAGGTTGTGTACGCCCGGTCGGTGCCACACCGCCAGGGGACCCTGGCGGTCGTCGGCGGTGAGCATACGGTTTTTCCGGGTGCGCCGCATTGCCCTCGGAACATCTCCGCACGGGGCGTGCTACGCGCCATGGATACTTTCGGTTCTGAGGGGGGTGTCCCTTGCTGTATCGAGAGCGCCGGAGAGTTCATTTCAAATGGAAGGACATGTATCCTGTCGAGACCTCAGGGTATAAAATAAGAAGGAGTACTTCCATTTGCGGATTTCTGGAGGGATGAGCGTGTCGCAGAGGGTCGTCGTGGCGCTTGGAGGAAACGCGATTCTGCAGCGGGGACAGAAGGGGACGGCGGAGGAACAGATGCGGAATGTCCACGCCACCTGCGAACAGGTGGTGGGAATGCTTCGGGCCGGATATGAGGTGGTTCTCACCCACGGAAACGGGCCGCAGGTGGGAGCGGTGCTCATTCAGAACGAACTCGGAAGCCGGCAGGTTCCGCCCATGCCTATGGATGTCTGCGGGGCCGAAACTCAAGGGTTCATCGGGTACATGTTTTGCCAGAGCCTGCGAAACATCATGGCGGAGTTCGGTATCTCCGGGCATCCTCCGGTGTGCGTAGTGACCCAGGTCGAAGTGGATGCCCGTGATCCGGCGTTCTCCCATCCCACAAAACCCGTGGGGCCCTTCTTCACCGAGGCGGAGGCCCGGAGGCGCATGGAGCTGTCCGGGGAGAGCTGGATCGAGGATGCGGGACGAGGCTGGCGCCGGGTGGTCCCCTCGCCGAACCCGAAGGGGATTGTGGAAAGCGACGTCATTCGGGGCCTCGTGGACCACGGTGCGGTGGTGATCGCCTCCGGAGGCGGAGGCATTCCGGTCGTCCGAAGGGACGATGGCCTCCTTCAAGGTGTGGAAGCGGTGATCGACAAGGATCTCGCGGGAGAACGGCTGGCGCAGCAGGTGAACGCCCAGGCCTTCGTCATCCTCACCGATGTGCCCAACGTGTGCGTGCACTACGGGAAACCCGATGAAAAAACGCTCGGGGAGATTACGGCGGGAGAGCTGAGAAGGCTCGCGGCGGAGGAACATTTTCGTGCGGGGAGCATGGGCCCCAAGGTCGAGGCGGCACTTCGCTTCGTGGAGAACGGCGGCACCTTCGCGCTCATCGCCAATCTCGAACAGGCTGTGGAGGCCCTGAAGGGTAGCGCTGGAACCAGAATCGTCAAGGGGTGAGCCCCGGCTCCGGGTCCACGGCGTTTTCCAGGATCGGTGTTGTGCGCGGTTGGCGGAGGATGGTGCGGCAAGGTCTTTCCCCGGTGTGTACGTCAGGTGTGTGCAGTCGCCGGCGTCACGTTGTATGTAAAAAGGTTTCACAGTGTTCGGCGGCGCATCTCCGGCTGTTTCCGGGGGGTTCCGTTGTGTGCGGAAGCGGGTGAAGTAACCGCACAAAAGATGCTGCTCGCGGGGCGCAGGTTGTGGGTGTCCGTTCGGCCCGGGCTGCCCCGAAGGGGGAGTGGGGCTGTGGCGGATGGCGGAGCTGGCTCCGCTTGGCGGCGAAGGCATGACAAAGGGGCGACGGAACGAGGAANNGACAGAACGAGGATCTCTTCCTCGTTCCGTCGCCCCTTGCTTTGTCATGTCCCGGGGCCTTTTTTGCGGCCGCCCGGGAGTTTTTCCCGTTTTCCGGATTTTTTCCCCCAGTGTCCGGTCCCGTCCATTTTGCCGCCGGAATTATTCCTCCGGTGCCGCAGGAGCGTGGGCGGGTTTAGGAGGCTCTTTCCTCTTGATCATGTCCGAGACGAAGGGCCACGCGATGGAGACGGCCGCAAGCGCGAGAAGAGTGATGCAGATGGGGGAGCGCACGAAGATCGACAGTGCCCCGTCGGAGAGCATGAGGGACTGGCGGAAGGACTGTTCCATGGACTGTCCCACCACCACGGCCAGGATCAGCGGCGCCGTGGGGATCTTAAAGGATTTCATGAAGTACCCCACCAGACCGAAGAGGACGAGGATGTGAAACTCCATGACGCTGTAATTGATGGTGTAGACCCCGAGAAGGGCAAGGACGATCACCAGCGGGTAGAGAATACGGGGGGGCACCGAGAGAACCCGCACCAGGGCACCCGCAAGGGGGATGTTGATGATCGCGCAGACCACGTTCGCGAGGAAGAGGCTGGCGATGACGCCCCAGGCCACGTCCGGATGGTGTTGGAAGAGCAGGGGGCCGGGCTGGAGGCCGAGGATCAGCAGGGCTCCCAGCATGACTGCGGTCGTGCCCGATCCCGGCACACCCAGGGTCATCATGGGGATCATGGCGCCGATGGAGCAGGCATTGTTCGCCGCTTCGGGGGCGGCGAGCCCTTCGACGGCGCCCTTGCCGAATTCTTCGGGGTGCTTGGAGAGCTGTTTCTCGTTGTTGTAGGCCATCATGGCGGCGATGGTTCCGCCCGCCCCGGGGAGGATGCCGATGAGGAAGCCCACGGGCGTTTGGCGGAGAATGGGGATCCAGCTCCGTTTCCACTGCTCCATGGAGATCCAGATGCGGCCGAACTTTCTCTGGATCGCCTGGGCGCCCTTGGCCTTGATGGTCTCGAAGTTCTTGAACACCTCGCCGATGCCGTAGACGCCGATGATGACCACCACGAAATCAATGCCCGACTGGAGCTCCGGAAGGCCGAAGGTGAAGCGCTGCACCCCCGATTGGAGATCGATGCCCACGGTGGTGATCATGAGTCCGATCAGGAGGGAAATCATTCCCTTGAGGAGGGCTTCTTTGGAGATGGCTGCGGTGGCCGCCAGGGCGAAGACCATGAGCGTGAAGTACTCCGGGGGGCCGAATCGCAGGGCGAAGCGGGCCATGGGGACCGCTAGGGCCACGAAAGCCACGGCGGAAAGCAATCCGCCGATGAAGGAGGCGATGGCGGAGATGGCAAGGGCGGCCTCGGCCTGCCCCTTCTGTGCCATGGGATAGCCGTCGAAGCAGGAGGCCACGGCGGCGCCGTCGCCGGGGATATTGAGCAGAATGGAGCTTCGGGAGCCGCCGAACATGGCTCCGTAGTAGATGGCGCACATGGTGATGAGCGCTGTCTCGGGCCTCATGGCGTAGGTGAGGGGGAGAAAGAGCGCCACTCCCGTGGAGGGCCCCAGGCCTGGAAGCATGCCGAGAACCGTGCCGAGAACGCTGCCGAAGGCCATGTAGGCCAGGTTTATCGGCGTTGCGGCGACGGAGAATCCGTAAAGAAGGCTCTGCAGAATGTCCATGATGTCCTCGCCTCCGCCCTAGGGGAGATTGATCTGGAAGGCTTTCACGAACACCACCCACAGCCCGAGAGTGAAGAGGACCGTGATGATGCCATTGAGCTTCCATGCCGATTTGCCGTTCACGAGAAAGAGCAGTCCTCCGAGAAAGAGCAGCGTCGAGGGGATGAAGCCGATGTGTTCGAAGAGGAAACCATAGGCGAAGGAGAGGAGAATTGTGCCTCCCGTGAGGATCCAGTAGCCGGGATCCTTGGCCTTGCCCGCTTTGTCCCTGTGTCCCGCCGCGGCGCGCTTTCGGTCCACCAGGAGAACCGCGAGGCCGAGGAGCATCGTCAGGACGCCCAGGGTGGCGGGAAAGTAGATGGGAGCCCAGGGATTGCCTATCGCGGCCTTGGGCAACTGAAACGCCTGGATCGTATAAACCGCTCCGAAACAGAGGGAGACGAGTCCCACTATCGTGTCGCGTCGCATGGCATCACCTCATGGATTGTCTGAATGTCCCTTTCGGCAAGCCGGGGGACCGAAGGCCCTGCGGCCCGTGGGCAGACGGGCCGCAGGCGACCGGAGAGCGTGTTGTCCGACTATTGGGCCTGCTTGTAGAGGCCGATCTCGGTGAGGAGCGTCTTGTACTCCTCGTTGGTCTTTTCGAGGAAGGTCGCGAAATCGGAGGAACCCATGAAGGCCTTCGTCCAGCCGTTGCGCTTGCAGATCTCGTCCCACGAGGCCGTCTGAACCATCTTGCCCAGGGCGTCCTCCATGAAGGCCTTCTCCGCCTGGGGCATGTCGGGAGCGCCGAAGATGCCGCGCCAATTGATGAACACCGTGTCGATGCCCTGTTCCTTCAGGGTGGGCACTGCCGCAAGGGGGCCCTCGGCGATGCGCTCGGGGGAGGTCACGGCGAGGACTCGGATGTCACCGGCCTCAAGGGGACCCACGACTTCCGCCATGCCCGTGGAGAGGACGCCCACGTGGCCACCGAGAAGAGCCGCGAGGCTTTCGCCGCCCTGGAAGGGGATGTAGGCGATCTCCTTCAGGCCCGAGACGCCCGCGGCATGAGCGGCCTGAAGAATCTGGAGATGGTCCATGCTTCCCGGAGAGGAGGCGCCGCCGATCTTGACGCTCTTGGGATCCTTCTTCAGCGCCTCGATCACGTCGGTCATGGACTGATAGGGTGAGTCCTTGGGAACGGCGAATGCGCCGTAGTCATTGATGAGCATGGCGATGGGGGTGACGTTCTTGTAGCTCAGTTCAGTCTGGCCGGTGAGGTTGATGAGAAGAAGGGGGGGAGAGTAGACGATGAGGGAATAGGGATCGCCGGCCTTCTTCTGCACGTATGCGAGGGCTACGCCGCCACCGCCGCCGGGTTTGTTGATGACGGGCATGGGGGATTTCACGAGTCCCTCTTCCGTGAGAACTTTGGTGGCCATGCGCATGGTCGTGTCCCAGCCGCCGCCGGGACCTGCAGGAGCGATGCACTCGAAGGGTTTGGAAGGATAGTCGCTTGCGAAAGCGGCTCCGGCGACAAACAGTACCGCCAGTGCCAGGAGGAGCAGAATCGAACGTCTCATGTTGGTGTCACCTCCGAACAGGGTCATTCGCCTCGGCGCAAAGCGCCTTCCGCGATGCCGAAAAAACAGAATCCCCTCCGCGATGGTGTAACGCGAGACTTCTTCCGTGCACCAACCCCTTTCACCTCTGATCTGAGAGAACGCACGACAATGTTTCCTGCGTGTCGTGGAGCGTGAAGCGCCGTCTTCGGGGTTTCTCCGTCTCCGGAAGCCGCATCCGTGCCGACGAATACGGCTTCGTGCGGGAGCGGGGATGTGCCACCGGCGCTAGCGCGGCGAGACAGGGGAGTATTTTTCGGGGGACATTTCCCGTTCGTCTTCGCCTTTGTCCTCACGGTTACCGGATGCCTCGCTTTCCAGGGAGACGAGGTAGGCGTCGAGGGCGGTCTGGAGATGGGCTTTTACGAGGTGCTCTACTGCAGCGAGATTTTTCTCCGCGACGGCGTCGAGAATGGCCCGGTGCTGCACGAGAACGTCGGCCTGACGCGGCTTTTTGCCCAGAGTGATCCTGCGGAAGCGGTGGAGGTACTCCCGGTAGGTTCCGATGAGCTGAATGAGCCGGGGCATTTTCGAGCTGGCGATGAGGGCGTCGGTGAACTCCTGGTGGTCCTTGAAGACCGCTTCGTTGTCGCCGCAGGTCATGTGACGTTCCGCGCTGTCCAGACAGGCCCGGAGAAAGGCGAGCTCCTCCGGAGTGATGCGCGCGGCGGCGGCGAGTGTGGACATGACTTCCAGAGCCTGTCGGATGGAGTAGATCTCGATGATGTCCTCCCGGGAGAAGCCTTTCACGACGACGCCCTTGCGGGGAAGGTACTCGACGATGCCCTCCATTTCGAGCTTGCGCAGGGCTTCCCGCACGGGGGTGCGGCTCACGCTCATCCGGTCTCCCAGCTCGCTCTCGACGAGGCGGTCTCCGGGTTTGAGTTCTCCGTTGAAGACGGCTTCGCGGAGGCGGTCGTAGATCATGTCGCGGATGGGCTTGACGGATCCCGGATCGAAGGTGTCCAACATGGTCATGAAACAATCCCTCCCGCACGATGGATAGGAGTGAAAAGTTTTTGTTTTTTTGCCTGAGGAAGCGTTTTTCTGGAAAGCGATGAGCGACTGCTGGAACCTCTTTGATGTGCCACAGCGGCAGGATTGGGAAGGCCGCTCTCTTGCCATGCAAAACCCGTTTTCCTGCAGAAACAGTTCCCTCGTTCATGGGGCGGAAGGGTTTCTCCCGTATGGACGAAAAAAGATCTTCTCCGGAGCTTGTTGCGAAAAACCGTCAGAAGAACTATGATGCATCCAGGATACGGGATACCGTTCACAAAATCTATTTTAGAGGCTTTCGTTTTTTTGTCAAATGGGAACAGAGGCGTTGAAAATGTTCTGACAAGATTTTCGGAACGGATGGTGAGAGAACATGCGCTACGAGGCGGCTCAGGCGGGAACGCTGGAATCCTCGGATTGTCTCGTGACTCTGGCGCCGAGCGGAGAATTCTCCTTCGAGTACCGGAGCGGCAACGGAGGACTCTTCGCGGAGCGGACCGAGGCGATGGTGCGGGAGATCCTGGAGCGCTACGGCACTCCCTGTCTCCGCGTGCAGATTTCGGATCAGGGTGCCCTGGAGGCGACGTTGCGGGCGCGGCTCGAAATCGCACTCGAGCGGGCCCTGCGGAAGGAGTGACGTTCGTGAAACCGCGCAGATCCATGCTCTACATGCCGGGCAATTCGCCGGGAATGCTCCAGCACGCGCCGGTCTTTGGCGCCGACAGCGTCCTGCTCGATCTGGAGGACGCTGTGGCGGTGGCCGAGAAGGACGCGGCGAGGCGGCTGGTGGCGCACTTCCTCAGGGTTCTCGATTTCGGCCGCGTGGAGGTGACGGTGCGGATCAACGGTGCCGACACACCCTATTTCGAGACGGACCTGGAGGAGATCATTCCCGCGAGGCCCTCGGCGGTGCGACTGCCCAAGTGTCAGAGTCCCGGAGATGTCCTTCGGGCGGACGCACTCATGACGACCATCGAGGAGCGCCACGGCATGGAGGCCGGTACCGTGGGTATCCATGCCATGCTGGAGACGGCGAGGGGGCTGGAGCACGCCTTCGAGATCGCCACGGCCTCGCCGAGGGTGAAGGCCCTCACGCTCGGCGGACAGGATCTCACCGCCGATCTGGGGGTGCAGAAGACTCGGGAGGGGTGGGAACTCTTTTACGCCCGGGGGCGGGTGGTCATGGCCGCGAGAGCCGCGGGTATCGCCGCCTTCGATACGGTGTGGACCGACGTGGACGACCCCGAGGGGCTCGCGGCGGAGGCGAAGCAGATTGTCGAGATGGGGTTCACCGGGAAGGCCGCGATTCATCCCAGCCAGATTCCGGTCATTCACGAGGCGTTCCGCCCCGACCCCAGGGAATTCCGGAGGGCCTGGCGCATCGTTACCGCCGCGGAAGAGGCGGAGCGGCAGGGAAAGGGCGTTCTGCTCGTGGACGGCAGAATGGTGGACGGCCCCATCGTGGTCAGGGCTCAGCGGCTTCTGGACCTGGGGGTTCTCTATGGCATGGAGGGAGACGAGACGGCATGAGACGGGCGAAGATGGTTCGAAACGCCATCGGGCGCTTCGTGCCCGCGGATGTACCGGGAATCGGCTCCTTCGAGCCCTACGCCGGTGCCATGGCGAAAATCGCGGAGAGGCGGGAGCGACCGAGAATCTGCGCGCCCCTGAAGGCCACGCCGCCGTCCCGGAACAAGGTCGCGCCGGATCTTAAGGAGGCGGTCCGCCGCTCCGGCCTGGAAAACGGCATGACCATCTCCTTTCACCATCATTTCCGCAACGGCGATGTACTCATGTCGCTGGTACTCGCCACACTGGACGAGATGGGCTTCCGCGATCTCACCCTCGCGCCGAGTTCCCTCCCCGACACGGCGGACTTCGTGGCGGACTACATCCGGCGGGGAGTGGTGGCCCGCCTGCACACCTCGGGTCTTCGCGGAGAGGTCGGTAGGGCTGTCTCGGCAGGGGAGCTGGAAATTCCCGTGGTCATACGCACGCACGGCGGGCGGGCCCGGGCCGTCGAGGAGGGAAGCATCGCCATCGACGTGGCCTTCATGGGGGCTCCCGCCTGCGACGTCCTGGGAAACTTCACCGGGTGCATCGGCAAATCCGCCTGCGGCGCCCTGGGGTACGCTCAGGTGGACGTGCGCCACGCCAGGCACGTCATCGCCCTGACGGACGACCTGATGGACTATCCCGTCCGCCCGCGCATCTCCGTGCCGCAGTATCTGGTCGACCAAGTGGTGGTGGTGGACAGCCTGGGCGATCCGACGAAGATCGCCACGGGGGCGGTCCGGATCACCCGGAATCCCGTGGATCTCTGCGTGGCGAAGAACGCCTTCGACCTCGTGGCCGCCTCTGGATTGCTCGCGCCGGGGTGCTCTTTCCAGGTCGGTGCGGGCGGAGCGAGCCTCGCCGTGGCGGCCTTCGTGCGGGAGCATCTCCGGGAGAAGGGCATCCGGGGCAGTTTCGGTTTGGGGGGCATCTCGGGATTCATGTCCGGCATGCTCGAAGAGGGGCTCTTCAACGCCATGTTCGACGTGCAGAGCTTCGATTCGGCGGTGACGGGATCGATGGTGCGCAACCCTGACCACATCGAGATCGATGCCTCCTGGTACGCGAATCCCCTGAACAAGGGATGTCTGGTGCACAACCTGGATGTGGTGATCCTCGCTGCCCTGGAGGTGGATCCGGAATTTCACGTGAACGTCATGACCGGCAACGATGGGGTGCTCCGGGGTGCCTCGGGAGGACACGCCGACACGGCGGCGGGAGCTAAGCTCGCCATCGTCGTGGCGCCCTCGTTCCGCGGTGGTGTCCCTACCATCAAGGACTCGGTCAAGACCGTGATCACTCCCGGGGAGACCGTGGACGCCATCGTCACCGAACGGGGGATCTGCATCAACCCCGCCCGGACGGATTTGCTGGAGGCCGCGCTGAAGGCGAACCTTCCCGTGAAGGACATCACCGACCTGAAGAAGGAGGTGGAGCGCCTCACGGGGGTTCCCCGCCCGGTGGAGTACGACGAGGATCACATCGTGGCCGTGGTGGAGTACCGGGACGGAACGCTCCTGGACACGGTCTGCCGAACACTCCGGAGGTGAATTCCCCCCCTCGGAGTCGAAGGGGACGGTCGTGCGGGGGGGTACCGCGAGCGGCGTGGTCTCGGCGGCGGAAAGAGCGAGCGGGCAGTCCACCGGCGGACGTTTTCGTGGTTTTTCGAGGAAGATTTTCCGGTGGGTGCGCACGATGTCCGGGAAAGAGCGCGACCGCAAACCAAGAGGGACGGAACGATTCCGTCCCTCTTGGTTTGTTTTGAGAAGGATGCGAGCGCGTCGGAGAGGAACCTGCCGGGCCTCCTCTCTCGCGTCCGCAGAGCGGCAAACTCCAGGGAACGGAAGGACGGAAGGTCCCGGGGTGTCCGTCTCTTATGGTAGAATACCACAGGCAATTTCAGGACAACGGGGAGTGACGTTCGTGGCGCAGAAAAGGAAAAGTGCGGGAAGCAAGGTGTCTCCGACGGGGACGGGAATCGTGGGGAAGGGCGGCATCTCGCTCCAGGGGATGCTCCAGTGGCTGTGTTTGCTCTGCATGGGCGTTTCCCTCGCGGTGCCCAACCTCGTCTACTCGGGGATGAACTGGTTTCAGACGCTTCATTTCATGAAATGGGTGGTGGCGCTCGTTCCCCTGGCGGTGCTCTGCATCGTCGCCGGTCTTGCTGTGGCCTTCAAAGGAACGGAGAAAATCCGTTTCACCATCGACCCCTTCGGATGGATCTGGCTCGCCTTCCTCCTGTATGTCACCGCCCAGCCCCTGTGGACGGAGATCAAGTCCGTTCCGACCTTTGCCCGGGAGTGGTTCTTCTTCGCCTCCCTCTGGGCGGCCTACGTGCTCTGCTACAATTTCCTTCCCAGGGACCGTTTCCGGTGGATTCTCTGGGGGGCGAACCTGAACGCCGCGTGCAACGTGATCTTCGCGGAGCTGCAGATCCGCAATCTGAGCGGTCCCTTCGCCTTCATCCTCCCCACGCCGGAAAACTACATCGGCAACACGGGACAGCAGGAGATGTTCGGTCTCTGGGTGGCCATGGCCTGCCTGAACAGCATTTACCTCCACGTGGCCTACGGCAGGGAGGAGGGGGCCTACCGCCGCGCCCTGCCGGTGCGTCTCGCCAACATCCTTCTCCTTGTTGTCAACGCCTGGGGACTCTGGGGCTCCACCACCCGGGCGGCGATCCTCTCCCTGGGTGTGGCTGTGGCCGTGATGGCTCTCGTCGCCTGGCGGAACGAGGAGGCGCGGCATCTTCGCCGTCTCGGAGGCATCGTCTCCCTTCTCGTCCTGGGCCTTTTGGCGACGGTGCTCTTCAACGCCGGGCGCGCCGGCTCCCTGGAGTCGAAATGGATGGACGTACTGAAGAATCCCGAGACCGTGGGAGGGCGCATCGACATCTGGGCCACCTCGTGGACCATGATCACCCAGCAGCCCCTGAAGGGGGTCGGACTGGGGCAGTTCAAGTGGCACTATCTGGACGCCCAGAAGGAGACGTTTCAGCGTTCTCCGAACCGGGACTGGAAGTTCACCATGTGGGCACACAACGAGTACCTGCAGTTCTTCGCCGAGTTTGGCCTTGTGGGAGGGCTTCTGGTGATCGCTCTTCTTCTGTGGCTCCTCTGGGCCTTTCTCGGCATCGTGGTGCGACGGGAGAAAATTCCGCTGGAGACACTCTGGGCCTTGGCGATGCTCGCGTTGATCTGGTTCGATGCGCTTTGGTCCAGGCCTTTTCGGAGGATCGAGAACGCCCTGTGGATCTCCGCCGCCTTCGCCTTTGCCACGTCGGTACTGCTTCCGGAGCGCCTTTCCTGGAGCACGTTGCGGCGCCCGGTGTTGCAGCGCGGCGTGGGTGCCCTGCTCGCCGCGGTCGCCCTCTTCGGCCTGGTTTTTCTCGGCCAGGGCATGAAAGGGGACCGCACCATCGCCGAGGCCATGCGGGCGCGGACGCCTCAGGCCCAGCGGGCGCTGCTGGAAGAGGCGAAAAAGGCGCTCATGGTGCGGGACATCGCGGAGCGGCAGGTCGGGAAGCACCTCATCTCCCTGGCGCAGATCTCGAAGGACATGGATCTGCTGACGGACGGTCTGAACCGCCTCTGGTTCTCCTTCAAGAGCGAGAGCACGGCGGAGGACCTGATGGCCCTCATCGACTGGGGGAACCGCCTGCAGAACCGAGAGGTCCTCGATGCGCTGCTTCCCTATCTCAAGCCGGGAACCTACCGGATGGCCGAACCGGTGCCGGAGGAATCTTCAGCCCCCGCGTCGGGTCCGATGTTGCCTTCTGTCCCTGCGGAGCTGTCCGGCTCCTGAGCGGTGTTTCGGGACGGCGGCTTTTTTGTGCCGCTTGCCAGATGGGGGAGAGTATGCTAATGTCTTCTCCTGTGCGGGTATGTCGTTTTCAAGAAGAGGTTCGACCTCTCGCCTGTCGACGCTTCGGCTGTTGACTGGCCAGGAACCCGAAAATCCATGCGGATTTTTGTGTACTGAGGCCGGGCCGAGTGTCCGGCCTATTTCTTTTTGGAGGTGAAGTGCCATAGAAAACAAGGAACAGGAGCCCCGCGTGAATGAGGAAATCAAGATCCCCGAAGTTCTCCTGATCGACGAGGAGGGTGTCAAGCTTGGCGTTACCCCTGTGCGTGACGCTTTGGCGATGGCGGAGGAACGTGGACTGGATCTCGTCGAGGTCGCTCCCCAGGCGCGTCCGCCCGTATGTCGCATCATGGACTACGGCAAATACCGCTTCCAGATGCAGAAGCGCGACAAGGACGCACGGAAGAAACAGAAGACGCAGACCGTGAAGGAAATGAAGATGCGTCCCAAGATTGACGTGCACGACTACAACTTCAAGACCAAGGCCGTGCGCGCCTTCCTCGAGGACGGACATCGCGTCAAGGTTTCCGTGTTCTTCCGCGGCCGCGAAATGGCCTTTCTGGATCAGGGGCGCGAGGTACTGGAGCGGGTCATCCGGGATTGTCAGGAGCTGGCCACGGTGGAGATGGCCCCGCGCATGGAAGGCCGTTTCATGCGCATCATGCTCGTTCCCGTGCCTCAGGCAGCCAAGAAAGCCTGACGTCGAAGGAGTCTCCGTCCGGTGTTTTTTCCCAGGGCGGGACGGATCGGGAAAGTCCGTTTGCGCGGAGTTGCTGCGGCATTGTTTTCGATGAGCCTCGTCACCTTCTGCGGCAGCGAAGTGGAAGAGGGCAGCGGTCGGTTTTTCATGGCCGGTTGCGTTCGAATCCTGTTCCTTTCGGGACTGGAGTCTCCGCAACCGGAGTGTCGGACGGACGGAAAAGGGTGAATCAGGACGAATCTTGTTGCGGGAGGGGTCAGGTCATGCCCAAGGTAAAAACACATTCGGGAGCCAAGAAGCGGTTTCGGGTCACGGGCTCCGGGAAAGTCGCTTTCCAGAAGACGGGGCGTCGCCACATCATGCGCACGAAGAACGGAAAACGGGCGCGCACGCTGCGCAGGACGGGAATTCTTCCCGAGGCCCAGGGTGACAATCTGAAGCGTCTTCTTCCCTACGCGTAGAGACAATCCCGGAGCAGTAGTTTCGGAAACCGTAAAAGAGGTGAATTGGTATGCCCCGTTCGAAATCATCGAGTAACAGCGATCGTAAAAGGAAAAAACTGTTCGGTATCACCAAGGGTTACTGGGGACGGAAGAAGAACGTCTACCGCCGCGCCAGGGAAGCGTTCCTCAAATCCCTTTCCAATGCCTTCCGTGACCGGCGTGCAAAGAAGCGGGAGTTCCGCAAGCTCTGGATCATGCGCATCAACGCCGCGGCCAGGCTGAACGGTACTACTTACAGCGCCCTCATGAACGGCATGAAACGGGCCAACATCTCCATCAACAGGAAGATGCTCGCCGATCTGGCCGTCAACGACCTTCAGGCCTTTGCGAATGTCGTCTCCTCCGTGAAGGAGGCGCTCGGCCAATAGGCGTCCGGACATACAGCAACGTCCGCGTCGAGCGGGCCGTGGTTTTGGGGTTCCTGCTGCTCATCGCCGCAGGAACCCTACTTGTATGGGCGGGGAACCTGCACTCCGCGAGACTTTCTCTCGTGGACGCCCTTTTCACCGCCACCTCCGCGGTGTGCGTCACGGGGCTCGTGGTGGTGGACACGGGGCGGGATCTCTCTCCCTTCTCGCAGGTGGTCGTTCTCCTCCTCATCCAGCTCGGTGGGCTCGGCGTGATGACCGCCATGACCGCTCTTCCTCTGGTGGCTGGGCAGCGCATCGGCATCCGCCAGCGGCTTCTCTTCGCGGAAGGTATGGGACTCGACACGCCTCAGGGGGCGGTGCGCCTTCTTCTCGACGTGCTCCGGCTCACCCTGGCCATCGAGGCGGCGGGGGCACTGTTGCTCTTTTTCGCCTTTTTGGGAGAATATTCTCCGGGACGCTCCGCCGTCCTGGCGATCTTCCACAGCGTGAGTGCCTTCTGTAACGCCGGGTTCTCCCTTTTTCCCACGAGTCTGGAGGGATACGCCTCTTCCGTCGCCGTGCCGGGGGTGGTCATGATGCTGCTTGTCCTCGGGGGGCTCGGCTTTCCCGTCCTCTCGGAACTCCGGAACGTCCGGCGGGAACGACGCCCCCTCTCCGTCGCGGCGCGACTGGTGCTCGTCACAACGGGAGCCTGTGTCCTAGGGGGATTTGTCCTCCTGCTGGCGGCGGAATGGAACGGGGCTTTCGGGCATCTGCCCTCGGGGTGGAAGCTCTGGAACGCGCTCTTTGCGGCGGTGACGCCCCGCACGGCGGGATTCGACACGGTGGCGCCCGGGCTCTACTCACCCCTCGGACTTCTGGTGACGATCCTGCTCATGATCGTCGGCGCGTCGCCGGCCTCCACGGGGGGCGGTGTGAAGACCACCACCGTGGGGGTTCTTGCTCTGGCGTGCCTGCGGGATATCCAGGGCGAGACGGAGGTGCACGCCTTCGCCCGGAAGGTGCCCGTGCGGACGGTCTTTCGGGCGCTGACCTTCGTGCTGCTCTATCTGGGAACGATCCTCTGCGGCGTCTTCTGTCTCGCCTTCACGGAGGTGCTTCCCTTCGGGAGCGTTCTCTTCGAGGTCGTCTCCGCCCTGGGAACGGTAGGGCTGTCCACGGGCGTCACGTCGTCCCTGAGCGTTTCGGGAAAGCTCGTGATGGTGCTGCTCATGTTCTGGGGACGGGTGGGGATCGTGACCTTCATGTACAGTCTCGTGCAGTCGTCGGGAGGCGGGCGGATCTCCTACGTGGACGCCCGCATTCCCATCGGATAGGAAGAAACAGGAGGAAGCCATGAAACAGCATCCCGAAGCGGCGAAGGGACAGGCGAAGAAGACCGTCCTGGTGGTCGGGCTTGGGCGCTTCGGTTTCGCCTTGTGCGAGCGCCTCGCGGCCCTGGGGCAGCATGTGGTGGCGGTGGACAAGGTGCGCGCACTGGTGGAGGATGTGTCGGACTTTGTGGAACTCTCGGCTCAGCTCGACGCCACCGACGAGGACGCTTTGGCCAAGGTGGGTGCCAAGGATGCGGACGTGGCGGTGGTCTCCATCGGGGAAAACCTCGAGGCGAGCGTGCTCGCCACGGCGATCCTCCGGGGCATGGGCGTTCCTCAGGTGGTGGCCCGGGCGCAGAACGCTCTCCATGCCCGGGTGCTGGCGAAGGTGGGGGCGCATCGCGTCATCTTTCCCGAGCGGGACATGGGCATCCGGGTGGCGGACCTCTTCGTCTTCCCCTGGTTGACCCAGTTTTCACCTCTTCCGGGCTCGGAATACTTGGTGGGGTCCCTCGCGCCCCTTCCGGAGATGGTGGGCAAGTCGCTGGTCGAACTGGATTTCAGAAACCGCTACAACGCCGTGGTTCTGCTGATCAATCGGCAGGGGAGCCAGTTTCTCCCATCTGCTGCTACAATCATTGAGGTCGAGGATGTGTTGCTCATCGCGGCTCGCCAGAAGGACGTGGAACCCTGGGCGAACCGCCTGTACGAGGAAGGAGGAGATGAGGCATGAGTCATGTGCTCGGGCAGGTTGAAGACTTGCGCGAGCAGTGCCGCGAAGCTCTCGCCAAGATCGGTTCTCTGGCCGCGCTGCAGGAGGAACGAGTCCGTTTTCTTGGAAAAAAGGGAGAGATCACGCGCCTGTTGCGTACACTGGGAACGCTTTCTCCGGAGGAGCGCCCCCTTGTGGGGAGCACCGTGAACGAACTTCGTGACGAGATGGAAATGGCCTTCGATGCGGCCAAGATGCGCCTGGAAGTGCTGGAGGCGGAGAAGGAAGAGGAGCGGGGGCGGCTTGACGTGACCCTGCCCTGCCGGGGAAGAGGATGGGGGAGTTTCCATCCCGTGGTGCAGGTCATGCACGAGGTCATCGATGTCTTTATGGGCCTCGGTTATTCCGTGGCGCTCGGCCCGGAGATCGAGGACGACTTTCACAATTTCGAGGCCCTGAACATTCCTTCCTATCACCCCGCCCGGGACATGCAGGACACGTTCTACGTGGAGGGGAACAGACTGCTCCGGACCCACACGTCACCCGTGCAGGTACGCTCCATGCTCCGCTGGGGGGCACCGCTCCGCATCATCTGCCCCGGAAAGGTCTTTCGACGGGACAGCGATCCCACTCATTCCCCCATGTTCCACCAGCTCGAAGGTCTCCTCGTGGATCGGGAGGTCTCCATCGCGGACCTCAAGGGGAGCCTCGAAGCCTTTGCCAAGGCCATGTTCGGCCCGGAAGTGAAGGCCCGCTACCGGGCGAGCTACTTCCCCTTCACCGAACCCTCCATGGAGATGGACGTGAGCTGCGTCGCCTGCGGTGGGAAAAATCCTTCCTGTCGCATCTGCAAGGGGAGCGGCTGGCTCGAAATCAGCGGTCTCGGCATGGTCCATCCGAACGTGTTGCGTGCGGGCGGCATCGACCCGACGGTGTACAACGGATTCGCCTGGGGAATGGGGCTGGATCGGATCGCGCTCCTGAAGTACGATGTGCGCGATCTTCGCTTCTTCTTCGACGGAGATGTGACGTTCCTTTCCCGGGGAGGTATGCGCTGATGCTCGTGTCGCTGAATTGGCTCAAGGAACTGATCCGGCTTCCCGCCGGGGTGGACGAGATCGCCCGCCGTCTTACCATGACTGGGTGCGAGGTGGAGGAGATCCGGCACCCCGGGGAGAAGCTCCGGGATATCTTCATCGGCAGGGTGCTCTCCCTCGAACCCCATCCCACCCGGGAGGGGCTTCAGGTGACTCGCGTGGACTATGGCAGGGGACAGAAGACCTGCACCACTGCAGCGCCCAACGTCGCCGTGGGAAAGCTTTTCCCCTACGCACCTCCCGGCGGCGTACTCGCTGACGGCACGGTGCTCGGCGTGCGGGATTTCGACGGCGTTCTCTCCGAGGGAATGCTCCTCTCCGCGGAGGAACTGGGCATTCCCGACGTGGAGGTGGAATTCGGCCTGCTGGCGCTCCCCGAGGACGCGCCCCAGGGGGAGGACTGCATCGCCTGGCTCGGCCTGGACGACGTGATCCTCGATCTTTCCATCACTCCCAACCGGGGGGATCTGCTCAGCCTGGTGGGCATCGCCCGCGAGCTCTACGGCATCCTCCCCGGAACGGAACTGCTTCCCCCGGAGGCACCGGCGCTTCCGGAGGGCCCCTGGCCGATTCCCTTCGAGGGGATCACGCTGGAGGACGAAGGATGCCCCGCCTACTCTCTCGGTCTCATCCGCAACGTCCGCATCGGTCCCTCGCCGGTGCGTGCCCGGGTTCGGGTCTCTCTCTGTGGTATGCGCCCCATCAGCAACGTGGTGGACGCCACGAACCTGGCCATGCTCTTCTGGGGACAGCCGCTCCACGCCTTCGATCTTGACCGTTTGCCCGCCCGGCACATCACCGTCCGCGCCGCAAGAAAGGGCGAAACGATCACCACCCTGGACGGCAAGGAACGAGTGCTCGAAGAAGAGGACCTGCTCATTACCTCCGGCGGCGTCGCCGTCGGCCTGGCGGGCGTGATGGGGGGCGCAAATTCGGAGATCTCCGACGACACCGCCACGGTGGTCCTGGAGGGTGCCTCCTTCGACAGAGTTCGCATCGGCAGAACCTCGCGTCGCATGGGGCTTCACTCCGAGGCGGCGTTCCGCTACGCCCGGGGTGTGGACAGGACCAAGGCCCTGCCCGCTCTGGCCATGGCCATGGCCTACATGCGGGATTTCGCCGGAGGCGAGCTCTGCGGGGCTCCCCTCGTCGCGGGCGATCCCCGGGAGCCGCATCGTACCGCGAGCCTTCGGGCGAGCACTCTCCGAACATATCTCATGTCCGCGGACATGGCCAAAGCGTCGGCTACCCTGGAGCGCTTCGGCTTTTCCGAGGTCCGGGAGCGCCGGGAGGAGGCAGCACGGACCTTCGCTGTTCCCGCCTCGCGGCTCGACGTCTCCATCGAGGAGGATCTCGTGGAGGAAGTGGCCCGGGTGGAGGGGTACGACACTGTTCCGGCGCGGATTCCGCCTCACCTGTATGCCTCGGCGTCCCTGACGACCCTCATGACGGCGTTGCGCCGCCTCCGGGAATCCGCCATGGGGCGGGGATTCGTGGAGATGATCACCTACAGCTTCGTCGGTCCCGAGGACCTGCGGATTCTCCGCTTTCCCGAGGGGGACCGTCGGGGAAACCCCATCGCCGTGGTGAACCCCATTGCGGCGGATCAGTCGGTGATGCGCACCTCCCTGCTGCCTGGGCTGATCAAGGCGCTGCTGCGGAATCTCCGGGGCGGCTTCCGCGGGCCGATCCGCATGTTCGAGCAGGGGAAGGTGTTCCTCCGTACCGATGATATCGCTTCCTCCGGAGAGGAGCACGAGGAGCCCTTCTACCTCGGGGGGATCGTCTTTCCCGGACGGGATCGCCGCTTCGCCGACGACGAGGACTTCTTCTCCGTGAAGGCGGACGTGGTCGCTCTGTGCGAGGCCTGTGCCGTCCGTCCGGAGTTCGTCCAGGGAGAAGAGCCTTTCGGGCACAAGGGACGGACCGCCCGGATCCGCATCAATGGAAAGGATGCGGGCTACCTGCTGGCGCTCAAACCCCTCATCGGGGGTGCTCTCGACCTGGACGCGCCGCTCTATGCCTTCGAGATCGACCTGGAGAGTCTCGTGGGGCAGGTGTCCTACCAGTTCACCGAGCCCATGCGTTATCCCGCGATCTACCGGGATGTGTCGCTTCTTGTGCCGAAAGGGACGCCCGCGGCGGTGGTGGAGGCTGAAATGCGGCGTCTTGCCGGAGATTTCCTCTGGGATGTGCGCCTCTTCGATGTCTACGAGGGCGAGGTTATTCCCGAGGGGTACCGGAGCCTCGCCTTCTCCGTGGCATACCGGAGCGCGGAGCGCACCCTCAGCGACGAGGAGATCGAAGGAAGCCACGGAGCGCTGCGAAGCGGCCTTGCCGCCGGTGGATACGCGCTTCGATAGCATCGGACGAGCCGCCGGGCGGCGTTCTTTCGCCGCCCCGACGCGGGTTTCAACGGAATGGGAGGGAGGTTTTCCCATGATGCAACGTCTTGAACAGCTGGAAAAAGTGGTCGAGCGGGCGGCGGAACACCTGCAGAACCTGGAGAAAGAGCGGGAAGAGCTTATGGCGTCCCTGGAGGAACAGAAAAAGCTCGTCCAAACCAAGGAACTCGAGCTGATCCGGCTCCGGAAGGAGCAGCAGCGCATGGTGGAACAGCAGGAAAGGGAGACCATCCAGCTGAAGAAGGAGCGGGCCCAGGTGGAGCAGAAGCTGACCGAACTGGTCGCCCGTTTCGAGCGTTTTCGTGCGGGAGAGCCCGGGGCGAGCAGCGGAAACAGGTGACAGGGACCAGAGAACCGGATAGGAGAAGGCCCCCATGCCCGAGGAAAAGAAGGATGAACAGCCGGGACGGTCGGTTCGGATTTCCGTAGGCAAGAAAAAATACGCAGTGTACACCCGCCTGGACGAGGAGACCTGCTCCTCCGTGGTCTCCCTTGTTCAGGGGATTGTGGAGAAGATGCCCTTCGGTGTTTCCCAGGAGGAGAAGCTTCTGCTCACCTGTCTCCGCCTGGCTCTTTCCGTGCACCACAGCGCGCAGATTCTCGGTGGTGTTGCAAAGAAAGCCCCGGAAAGCGACGGGAGGACGAGTCTCCCCGAAAAAAGCGTCTCCGACCCGCAGCGTGACGGCGGAGACATTCCCGGGAAAATCCGTTTCGGCGCCGCCGGGGGTGTGCCCACCGAGGATCCGCACGTTCCGCCGCCCTCGCCGGGAGGAGCCTCCGGTACCGCCGGAACAGATGACGGAGACGAGCCCGAAGAAGGGATTGAAAACCTGTGATGGACATCGCCCAGACGGTGGATCTGCTCTTTCTGCTGCTCGCTGCCGTGTTCGTTCTGCGGGGCGCCTTTCGCGGACTCTCCGGGGAGTTGCTCTCCCTCGCCGGGTTCGTGGGGGGGATCTTTCTGGCCTGGCGCTACGGCCCTCCGCTGGCACTGAAGATCGAGGGCGCTTGGGCCGTCTCTCCCGGGGTCGCCCAGGCGGTGGCCATGATCGGCATCTTCGTCACGGTGAATCTTTTCAGTGCCGTGGCGGAGCGTGGCCTGAAGGCGGTTCTGAAGTTCGCCAACCTCTCCCTGCTGGATCGTCTCGGGGGTATGCTCGCCGGAGGCGTCAAAGTGGGAGTCCTTCTCCTCGGAGCCTTTCTCGCCATGTCACTTCTCACTCCGGGAGGGCCGCCCCGGTGGGCCGAGGAGAGCCGGGCGCTTTCACTGGCCTCCGTCGCATGGGACACTCTGGCGGAGACCATGGAGAAACGCGGGTGGGAGTTGCCGCTGCCGTCGCCGCTCTCCCTTCGGAGCGGGGAGAGCGGCGTGGACCTTTTCCCCGCGTCTGTGGAGGCGGATGTGACGTCACCTGATCTGGAGGTATCCCCGTGATCGTGAACGAACGGGTTCGCGAAACCCTGGAAATCGACAAGATACTGGAGAAACTCGCACGACAGTGCCGCAGCCCCTTGGGCGTGCGGCACTTTTCCGGCCTTCAGCCCGCGTCGTCGGTGCAACAGTTGCAGGCCCGGCAGGAGTTGCTGCGCGTCTATTGCCGCATGCGGGACATGGAGGGAGAGTTGCCTTGGGACAACCGGGTCAAGCCCGTCCTACCCCTCCTCGAAGAGGCGAAGGCCTCGGCCTTTCTCACCGGGGAGGAGCTTGTTCTGGTGCGGAACTTCCTCCGCCTCGCCATGGAGGTGCGGGGGGTGGTAGCGGAGCGGAAAGAACGCTTTCCCGCTCTTGAGGATCTCGGCAGGGGGTTGAAGGATTTTTCTCCCGAGCTGACCTCCCTCGCGGTGCTCTCCGACGACGGATGGCTCTACGACACGGCGTCCCAGAAACTGGGGGAGATCCGGAAGCGCCTCGAACACATCCGCACGGACATCCGCCGCCTGGGACACTCTCTCCTCAACGAACCCTCCCTGGGAAGCATGCTCCAGGAGCGGGTGCTCACACTTCGGGAGGGGCGGTACGTTCTGCTCGTCCGCCACGAGTACGTGAACAGTTTTCCCGGCATCGCCCTGGAGCGCTCCGGGTCCGGGAACAGCGTCTACATGGAGCCCACGGCGCTCATTCCGCACAACAACAGGACGGGAATTCTCGGCGACGAGGAACGTAAGGAGGAGCGGGCCATCCTGACGCGCCTCACCCAGGAGTTGCTGCGCCGCGAGCGGGCCATCATCGAGGCGGAGGAGGCTCTTGGCTACGCGGATGCGCTCTTCGCCACGGCGGAGTACATGCGGAAACACCGCTGGCATGTTCCCGACGTGGTGTCCTCCAAACGTGGGCACTTTCACTTCTGCAACGCCGTACATCCCCTGCTGGGAGAAGGTGCGGTGCCCATCAACATTCATGGAGGCGAGCGCTTCCGAATCCTTGTCATCACCGGGCCGAACACGGGAGGCAAGACCGTCGCCCTGAAGACCGTGGGGGTGCTCACCTTCCTCGCCTGGTGCGGCTTGCCCATCTC
>DIMS01000075.1:39599-64006 GCA_002425685.1 Synergistaceae bacterium UBA5560
AGCAGAGCATCGAGCAGAATCTCTCCACCTTCAGCGCTCACATGACCACCGTGATCGGCATGCTGGAGGAGGCGGGGCCCAATTCCCTCGTGCTCCTGGACGAGCTCGGAGCCGGAACCGACCCCCACGAGGGGGCTGCTCTCGGCATCGCCCTGCTGCAGGAGCTGCTCGACCGGGGAAGTCTCGCCATCGCCACCACGCACCACAATCCGATCAAGAAGTTCGCCCTCAGCACCCCGAGGGTGGAGACGGCGAGCGTCGAGTTCGACGCGGCGACGCTCTCTCCCACGTTCCGCCTCTTCATGGGGGTGCCGGGGCGGAGCAACGCCCTTTACATCGCCGAGCGGCTGGGCATGCCCTCCTCGGTGGTACAGCGCGCTCGGGACGTGCTCGCCGGAGGCGAGGCCTCGGTGGAGGAACTCATCGGCGAACTGCAGGAGAAACAGGCCTATCTTGAACGGGTGCAGGAGCGCATCGCCGCGGATCGTCGGGAGATCGCCGCCCTGCGGGAGAAGTTCGAGCGGAAGTACGCGGAAGTGAACGAGAAGCGCGACGCCATTCTCGCCGGGGCAGACCGGCGGGCCCGGAAGATCCTCAGCGATGCCGAGGAAAGCGCCCGGTCCCTTCTGCGTGAGCTGGAGCACGCGGCGGAGTCGTCGGCACAGCGGGTGATGCAGGAAAAAAAACAGGAGCTGGATCGCATGAAGGGACATATCGACGCCCGGGAGGAGCGGCGCCTGGAGCGGCAGTCCGTGGTGGGGGAGAAGAAGGTCCTCGAAGTGGGTTCGACGGTGCAGCTTCTGGAGAGCAAGGTCGTGGGCATCGTGGAGGAGCTGGAGCGGGGGCAGGCCCTCGTGCTCGCCGGAGGCATGCGGATCCGTGTTCCTCTGAAGCGTCTCCGCCTTGCCCAGGAACAGCCCGGCGGGAGTTCCCCCAGGGTCTCCGTGGATGTGAAAGTCACGCCGCCCTCGGAACGGGTGTCCGGGTCGCTCATGATCCGTGGCATGACCATGGACGAGGCCATCCCCATGGTGGAGCACTACCTGGACCAGGCCTACCGGTACGGCTACGGGACCGTGTCCATCATTCACGGCAGGGGCGAGGGCATCCTCCGGAGAGAGGTGCAGGACATCTGCAAGCGTCTTCCCTACGTGGAGGAGCAGCGCCTTGGCGGTCCCGGAGAGGGTGGCTACGGCGTCACCATCGTCACGTTCAGGAAGAAGGGATAGGGCGGGATCGGCTTTCGTCGCGGCGAGTCCCCGGCGTCAGACGATGGAGGAGAAGGTAGAGTGGAATTGTGATGCACAGGGCGAGCAGCCCCGAGGGAAGATCCCCGGGAGGGGGGCTCACGTACTGGAAAAAAAGCCCCAGCGCGGCGCCCGTCAGGAAAGAGACGATTCCCGCCAGGCGGTAGTGCGGCCCGTCGTCCAGGTGTTCCGCCGCGTAGTGCCGCTTCCGAACGACGTAGAAGTCGGCGATGAGAGGTCCCGCCAGCGGTGGGGCCGCCGCGCCGAGGACGGTGATGAAGTCGGCGAAGAAGATCTGGTAGAACCCGAGCGATCCCAGAAACGTCCCCAGAATTCCCGCCAGGAGCACGAGTCTTTTTCGGTCCGCGGACTTGCCGCGGGAGGCGAGGATGGGGCCGGTGTAGAGGGAGTTGCAGTACAGTTCGGCGTTGTTGGTGGTCCAAAGGGACGTCGTCCAGGCGAGGCAGCCGACGACGGCGAAGAGAGGGTTTTTGTTCAGCATCCATTCCACGTAGTTGAACTGGCCCACCGACACGGCGCCGATGTAGCCCACTACGTTCAGAAGGGGGTTGGTGAAGATGAAGCAGGCCGCCGCCCCGGCGAAGACCGCTGCAATGTTCCTGTTGAACCGAAACAGATCGACTCCCATGACGGCTCCGGCGATCCAGCTTCCCACCACGACGGTGACGGCGCTTCCCAGTCCCAACCCGCCGAGGGCGTTCGCCTTTGCCCAGAAGGTGATACCGCCCCCTCCCTCGTCGAGCATGCCCGCGCCGACAAGCACGGCGATGACCAGAATGACCGGCGCCACGGGTATCGCGACGGCCTCGATGGCCTTGATGCCGTAGTAGGCGGTCATGGTGAACGCGAGGCCCGAGAGGACGCAGGCCAGGAAAATCTCCAGGGTGATCGGCGGGATGCCGCCGTATCCCAGCGCCGATGGGGTGAAGACCACGATGTGTGTGGGGTTGCCGATGAAGGCGCCCCAGATCTGCCCCACCATGCCGGTGATGCTCGCGAACCATCCCAGTGTCAGCAGCGCCATGACGGCCATGGGGATGTTGACGCCCTTTGCGCCGTAGGAATACCTGCTGACGAGGGCGAGGCTCATTCCCGTCTTCTGGGCCATGATGCCCAGGAGCGAGGTCAGGACGAAGAGCGATCCCATTCCCAGGGCGATGGCCCATGCCGCCAGCGCGGGAGGGACACCGTGCTGGCCACCGAATCCGGCCAGCACGCCCCCCACGAAGAGGCCGGTCACCACGCAGCCGAACCCCACCCACACGAGAACCTGTTTCCAGGCGGGGCGTCGCTCGGACATCGGAACGGGGGAGAGCATGTGCTCCTCGTCGTGCGCCTGCGGCTTTTTTCCGATGACCGCTGTCTTTTCGAATGTCCGCGCCCGGTCCGGCATGGAATTCCACGTCCTCTCGATTTTTTTGTCTCGGATGGTCGGTTCGCCTTATGGCCACATGCCGCAGTGTCGCCTCGTCCGATGGAGGATGGTGTAGACTTTCCACCGAAGGGGCGGGGCACGGCATACCTGGCCCGGCCACGGCTGAAACTCATTGTAGGGGATTTTCTCTCTGTCGCGAAGACGTATTCCTCCCGTTCTCCGAAAAACAGGTCGGCTTGCCCGAACGCCCTTTGACGAACCTGATCGTCAGACGGCCGCACGGGCAATGCCGATACGCCTTGGTGGGAGAGGAGTGGCACGCGTGCCGGAAGAAGAACCGATCATCTACCGGGAAATGGAGCAAGGTGAGGAAGAGGCGGTCTGCACACTGGTGGCGCGGATGTTCGACGAATTTGTGGCGCCCGAGTACGAACAGGAGGGGCGGGACGAGTTCTTCCGTTTCGCGAACCCCGACGCGATGGAGGGCCGGAGACGCTCCGGCGGTTTTGTTCTCGTGGCCAGACAAGCGGGGGAGCTTGTGGGGATGCTGGAGTTTATTCTTCCCGATCACATTTCACTGCTGTTCGTCAGCCTTCGGCAACGGGGTGTTGCCAGGGAACTTATGGCTCGCGCTGTCGAGAGAGCGAAGCTCGCTGTGCCGACGCTGTCGCAACTTACCGTCAATTCTTCGTCCTATGCCGAGGTGGTCTACCGACGGATGGGTTTTCTGCGGAGCGGAGAGACCAGGACGGAGCACGGGATCAGGTATATTCCGATGACGTTGTTCCTTGAGGGCACAAGATACCCAACTCCCGATCCGACGGAGCGGGGAGGAGCGTTCGCGTTTGTAGGGGCTTTCCGTCGTCACCGCGCCGGGAGAATGAAAAACCGGCTCGCCTCGTGCATGTGCTGCGCCTCGCCGTTGCCCGCCGCCTCTACAACGGAGGCAGGAACGCTGCTGCCTCGACACGGACCTGTTGACCGGATGCACAAAGGATCTCCTGGAAACGCACGGAGAATTCCCGCAGGCGGCCGCCGAACGCCACGACAACCTTTTTGCAGAACGGACGCACAATCCAGGGCAGTCGAGGCATCTCTTCCCTCTTGCAACCACAAACTTCTTGACGAGGGGTGGGAAAAACAACCCCTTCGCGTTACTCCGCTATCGGTTAGAATATGCGCCGGAGGGCGTTGTCCCGAGTGCTCCGGTTTTTTGTGCGCACTCTCCCGGAAGGTCGAACCGACGCGGTGGGCGGGGTTTTTCCGAAATGCTGCCGGGCCAAAGGAGTTGATCCCATGCGAAACGGATTCCTTGCGATATGTCGCGGTTGTCTGCGCGTCGGTGTTCTGCTTTTCCTGCTGCTTTTCTCCGGGACGATGTCCGAAGGGGCGGTCCACTGCGTCGACGTGAACGCGGGGGGCGCGAACGACGGAACCTCCTGGGCCGATGCCTTCATTGATCTTCAGAGCGCGTTGAGCGTTGCGATGGACGGCGACGAAATCTGGGTGGCCGCGGGATCCTACACTCCCACGAACGGGATCGATCGGACGATCTCCTTCGTCCTCAAGAACGGCGTCGCTCTCTACGGCGGTTTCGCCGGAACGGAGACCTCCCGGGGGCAGCGCGACTGGTCGGCCCATGAAACCGTTCTGTCGGGAAACATCGGTGCTCCCGGAACGAACACGGACAACAGCTACCATGTCGTTGTAGGCAGCGGGACGAACGCCACGGCCGTTCTCGACGGGTTCACTGTTCTGGGAGGCTATGCGGACGGAGGCTCGCACGAACAGAAGAGCGGCGGCGGCATGCTCATCTACAACGGCAGTCCAACGGTGAGAAACTGCCTCTTCCTTGAGAACACCGCGGAATATCACGGCGGCGGCATGTTCATCTGGTGGGACCAGAGCAGTCCCTCGGTGATGAACTGCACCTTTTCCGGAAACAGCGCGAATTGGGGCGGAGGCATGTGCGCCTACCTCAGCGGTGCTCCGAGGATAACGGACTGCACGTTCTCCCAGAACAGCGCCTCCGGCTACGGGGGAGGCATGCACATCCACGACGGCGGCCCCGAGGTGGTGAACAGTCTCTTCTGGGCGAACAGCGCACAACATGACGGAGGCGGTGTGTACACCGAGGGAGGCGGCAAGCCGAAGTCCTTCACGGGGTGCACCTTCTCGCAGAACAGCGCCGGAGAGAACGGCGGAGGACTGTACGGCCAGCACTCCGGAACCGGACTTGCCGTGACGGCCTGCACCTTCTTCGGCAACAACGCCCAGACGTTCGGCGGGGGCATGTATAACTGGGCCGCCAGCAGTCCCGCCGTGACGAACTGCACGTTCTCCGGAAACGGTTCCACCGAGGGCGGAGGAATGTGCAACAGCAACTGGAGCAACCCGACACTGATGAACTGCACGTTTTCCGGGAACATCTCGGTCTCCGGCGGCAAGGGTCTGCACAACAGGGTCGGAAGTGCTCCGGTGGCGACGAACTGCATCTTCTGGGGCGCGGGAAGCACCGTCGGCCAGATTCTGAACGAAAACACCGCGTCGTTCACCGTCACGTTTTCCATCACCGACCAGACCGGCACGGGAAACCTTGCGGGCGATCCGATGCTGGGCCCTCTCGCCGGCAACGGCGGACCGGCGAGAACCCATGCCCTGAGAGACGGGAGCGCCGCTCTCGACGCGGGAACCCTCGTCGGCGCTCCCGCCACGGACCAGCGCGGTGTTTCCCGTCCCCAGGGGAGCGCTGTGGACATGGGAGCCTTTGAAAAAGGCGGAAGCGTTTCTCCGACTCCGACGCAGCCTCCTTCCGGCGGTGGAGGGGGCGGCGGATGCGACGCGGGATTTTCGCCGTTCGCGCTGCTGCTGGTTCTGCCGCTGGTGCTTTCGAGACGGTGGTGAGTTGCCTCCAGAAGGCGGCGGAGGGAGCGGCTTTGCGCCCGATGCTCCTTCCGTGCGCCCCGGCTGGGGCGCCGGAGGGCGATGTGGGCGGCCGTGTCGTTTTGCGGATTTTCGAGATGGGGCTCTCCTGCGGCTTGACAGCTTCCGGGGTTGCGGCATAAGATAATCCCTGCGCGCGCCCGTAGCTCAGCTGGATAGAGCGTTGGCCTCCGNNNGGTCTGGCGTTCGAATCGCCACGGGCGCGCCAGTTCTTCCGATGTACCGCCCTCATTCCTTTTCGGAGTGGGGGCTTTTTTGTGCGTTATGCCTGAACGCGGAGACGATTTCCCCGGGATTCCCAGACTCCCCTGCGGAAGGGATGGAGAGGTGACGTGTCCGTCTTCTCGACGTGCACTGCGCCGGACACCGCTCCGTCTTCCGGATGGTTTTGCTGTTTCGGAGTGGCACACCACCCCCTCGGCGATTTTTTCGCGGTCGCCGAACTCCGAACACCATGGAAACCTTTTTGCGCAACGTGACGTACACAGCTCCGAACACCGGAACGGCCTTGTTGCGCAACGTGACGTACATCCCTCTCCGAAATGTTCTCCCTTGAAAAATTCACACAACGGAGACTGCTCGCCAAATTTCTGAAATGCGCTAAGATTTTACCGAGGCAGGATGTTTTCGAAAATGCCCCCACATTCTCGACGTCCAGGAGAAGTGGTGTGTTCTGCAAGCGGTGTGCAAAGGCCGGGAACGCAAGTGTGCCGGTGTGTGGAAGAGGCGGGAGGCGGGCGGGGTTCCCGGAGCCGTCCCGGGAGCGGAAAGCGATGGAATGGAGAGGTTGTCCCATGGAGCGGTTCCGACTCGCGGATCTGGTAGATGTCGTACGGCTGCAGCGAATGATCGATTCCCTCTATGACGCCGGGGGGATCTCCGTGACGATCCTCGACGGGGATCGGGAAATCCTGGTGGCGTCCGGAGGACCGGATGCGTGTCTCCGTTATCATCATGGCAATCCGGAGACGCATCGACGGTGCAGGCGCAGCGATGCCGCCGCGGAAAAGTTTCTCGCGGAAGCCTCGCTTCCCGATGGGCGGGTGAAACGGAAATACAAATGCGAAAACGGCCTCTGGAATGTGGCGGTTCCCCTTGTCGTAAGGGAGATGCACCTGGGGACGCTCTTTCTGGGGAAATTCCTGCTCGCCGAAGAGGAACCGGACATGGATTTTTTTCGGAGACAGGCCGCCGCATACGGATTTCCGGAAAAGGAGTACCTCGAAACGATAGAGGCCGTTCCGCGTTTTTCCTCGGAACGCCTGGACGCCATGCTCCGCTACTACATGGATCTGGTGGCCACGCTGGTGGACCTTTCCCTTGCCAGAATCGAGGCCATGGAGGTTTCGGAGGCGCTTCGGGAGAGCGAGGAGCGGTACAGGGATCTCTTCGACACGCTGGATCAGGGGGTGGTCTACCAGAATGCATCGGGAGAGATCGTGGCGGCGAATGCCGCGTCCCAGAGAATCCTCGGTCTCTCCCTCGCCCAGTTGCAGGGACGCACCTCCATGGATTCCCGCTGGAGTGCGGTCCGGAAGGACGGTCTTCCTTTTCCCGGGGAGGAACACCCGGCCATGGTGGCGCTTCGCACGGGCAGGGCGGTGCGGAACGTTCTCATGGGGGTCTTCAATCCGCAGGAGGAGGCGTTCCGCTGGATCGATGTCAGCGCCCACCCGAGGACACGGCCGGGAGTGACGGAACCGTTCGAGGTCTATACCACCTTCATGGATGTGACGGAACGCTGGAAAGCACTCGAAGCCGTAAAGGAGAAGACCGAGGAGGCGGAACAGTTCTTCCTGAGCGCCCTCGATCTGCTCTGCATCGCCGACACGGAGGGGCGTTTTCTCCGGCTGAATGCGGAATGGGAGCACACGCTGGGGTACAGCCTGGATGACCTTATGGGGCGTTTCTTCATCGAGTTCGTTCATCCCGAGGATGTGCAGGCTACGCTGGACGTGATCTCCACGCTGGGGAACCAAAAAGAGGTTCTCAATTTCATCAACCGCTATCGTTGCAAGGATGGCAGCTACCGCTGGATAGAATGGCGATCTTTTCCCGCAGGCAGAAGGATCTACGCTGCGGCGAGAGATGTCACGATCCGCAGGGAAATGGAGGAGGCCCTCCGCGAATCCCGTGACCGGTATCGACTGCTCTTCGAGAGGATGCTCGACGGTTTTGCCCTGCACGAGATCNNCCCGCCTTCGAGCGCCTCACGGGGCTGCGGGTGGAGGATATTCAGGGGCGGACCGTGCTGGATGTCCTTCCCGGGACGGAACCGCACTGGATCGAAGCCTACGGACGCGTGGCGCTCTCGGGGGAAACACTCCAGTTCCGGAACTACGCCAGGGCACTCGGCCGCTGGTTCGAGGTCTCCGCCTTCTCGCCCCGTCACGGCCACTTCGCGACGATCTTCACGGATGTCACCGAGCAGGAACGGGGCCGGGAGGAGCGGGAACGGCTCATCGCGGAACTGGAGCGGAAGAACGAGGAACTGGAGCGCTTTACCTACACGGTGTCGCACGATCTCAAGAGCCCTCTCATTACCGTCAAGGGCTTTCTCGGTCTTCTGGAGCAGGACCTTGCCGCGGCGAAACCGGACCTGGTGCGAAAGGACATGGAGCGCATCGGTGAGGCCGCGGACCGCATGGCCCTGCTCCTGGACGACCTTCTGGAACTGTCCCGGGTGGGGCGCGTTGTCAATCCCTCGGCATTGCATTCCGTGGAGGAACTGGTTCACCGTGCTCTGGAGGCCGTTTCGGGGCGTCTCGCGGAACGCGATGTGGTCGTGGCGGTGCTGCCCGGGCTGGGAGATGTCTACGGAGATGGACCCAGGCTGGTGGAGGTGTTTCAGAACCTTCTGGAGAATGCGGCAAAATATATGGGAGAACAGGAAAACCCCCGTATCGAGATCGGCGTGATGCGTCGGGAGGATGGAATAGTGTATTATGTTGCCGACAACGGAATAGGTATCGAACCTCGGTATCGGGAGACGATTTTCGGGCTCTTCAACAAACTGGATCCGAGAAGCGAGGGAACCGGCATCGGCCTCGCCCTGGCTCAGCGCATCGTCGAGGTCCACGGAGGGCAGATCTGGGTTGAATCGGAGGGGAAGGGCAAAGGCTCCGTCTTCTGTCTGCGCTTTCCCTCCGCACCGCGTATCGGAGGTGATGACGTGTGAGCGAGGCTCCGCTGACGATCCTCCTCGTGGAGGACAATCCCGCCCATGCGGAGATGATCCTCCGCAGCCTGGAGGAACACGAAGTGGCGAACCACGTGACGTGGCTTGAGGACGGCGAGACCGCACTGGATTATCTGTTCCGCCGCGGAAGATATGCCGAACCGTCCGAATCTCCCGTTCCCTTCGTGATTCTCCTGGATCTGCGCCTTCCCAGGGTGGACGGGCTCCAGGTGTTGCGACAGGTGAAGGAGCATTCCGAATTACGGGACATTCCCGTGGTGATCCTCACCACCTCCGAGGCGGAGCGGGACATGGCCAGAGCCTATGAATACCACGCCAACAGCTACGTCGTGAAGCCTCTGAGGTTTGACGAATTCGCCGCGCTCATGAAGGATTTCGGCTTCTACTGGCTTTCCTGGAACAAGAGGCCCGAGACCGAGGTTGGACGGGGCATGCGCGGCGGTTCGCCGGGGAGCGCGAAGGCACCGCCCCGGAGGGCCGGCAGAAGCGGCGAAAGGGAACGACATGGAGAGGCCTCTGATTCTTCTCGTGGATGACGATCCGGACCACGTGGAACTGCTTCTGCGCTCCCTTGAGCGGGGGGAGGGGGCGTTCCGCTGTGCCGTCGCGGAAAGCCTTGCCCAGGCGAGGGAATACCTTGCGGAGCGGATTCCCGATCTCATTCTCGCCGACTACCGTCTTCCCGACGGAGTGGGAAAGGACATCATCCAGGACGCGGCGGGACGTGTTCCCGTGGTGATCCTCACAAGCCACGGAGACGAGCGGCTCGTGCGGGACGTGTTCCAGGCGGGGGCCTTCGACTATGTGACCAAATCCCCCGAATCCTTCGTTCTCATGCCGCGCATCGTCGACTGGGCACTCCGGGAATGGCGGAGCCGCGCCGCCCGTCAGCGGGTCGAGACGGCCCTCATCGAGCAGGGGCGTTTTCTCAACGTGCTTCTGGAGGCCATGCCTCTTCCCGTCTTCTACAAGGACGCCGGAGGGGTGTATCTGGGCTGCAACAGGGCTTTCGAGCGGGCTACGGGAGTGTCCCGGGAAGAGATGATCGGCAAGACCGTCATATCCATGCCGGGAGAACAGAACGGGATTCTCCGCCAGCACGACGAGGCGCTTTTTCTCCGCCCCGGAGTGCAGCGCTACGAATTGCACCTCCCCGGTTCCGAGGGATCCATGCGGGATGTGATTCTCACCAAGGCCACCTTTCCCGACGCGAAGGGAAATGTGGCAGGTATCGTCGGTGCGGTGATGGACATCACCGCACAGAAGGCAACGGAGGAAAAGCTCCGTCGCTCCCTCGAACAGAATCAGATACTTCTCCGGGAAGTGCATCACCGGGTGAAGAACAATCTCCAGGTCATCATCTCTCTCCTCTCTCTTCAGCTCGCGGAAGTGACGGAGCAGCATCTCCGGGACGTGCTCCTGGAGAGCCAGTCCCGAATCCGCGCCATGGCACTCATCCAGGAACAGCTCTATCGGGAGGGAGATTTTTCCCGTCTGGATTTTCACCATTACGTTTCCAGCCTCGTCTCCCAGCTCATCGCCGCCTACCGGATGGAGGATCGCCCGGGGAGTCCCGCGCCGTGGATCGAGGTTGAGTCGGTCTCCCTGACGCTGGAGCAGGCTATTCCCCTGGGATTGATCCTGAACGAGCTCGTGACGAACTGTCTCAAGCATGCCTTCCCCGAATCGTGTTCGCGACCGGTGGAGGAGCGGGAGATTCGTATCGGTCTGTGGCGCAAGACCGACCACGTCCTGCTGGAGGTGGCGGACAACGGGGTCGGACTGCCCCCGGATCTGGAACAGCGAAGAACCCGCTCCCTGGGGATGCGTATTATCGACACCCTGACACGACAGCTCGAGGGAGTCGTGCGAATGGAGGACGCAACACAACAAGGCGGCGCACGGATTCGCGTACTCATCCCGGCGCTGCACGATGCGACGTGACGTGAGGCGGATGCGTCGAGGAGAAGAGACGCTCTTCCGCCTCACGCTTTCTCGAAAAGGGGCACAGGAACTGTGCTGCTCCCGGGAGCGGCCGCCTTTGGCGGGATTTGCCTGTCCGGGGGAAATCCGGTACGACAACAGCCGGCGGAGCCTGTTTCATGCACGAATGAGGGCCCCCGTCGGAGAAGGGTGCGCGCCTGATCGCGGTGCGCCGGAGAAATCTGGAGGGAGGCGGCAGTATGGAAGAACAGTATGGAAAGGACGACCGGGAACAGGGCAGGGGAACGCTCGCTGTGTGGGGAGGCGAGACGCCGCTGAAGGGGGGCAGTGCCACGCAGGTTCCCGTGGTGCACAGCGTTGCCTTCGGGTACGGAGATGTGGAGGAGTGGCTTGACGTCGCCCTGGGAAAGAGGGCCGGGCACATCTACGGCCGGAACACCAACCCCACGGTGGCCGCCTTCGAGGAGAAGATCCGCCTGCTCGAAGGCGCCGAGGCCGCCACGAGTTTTTCCACCGGCATGGGCGCCATCTCGGGACTGCTCTTCGGCCTGCTCTCCTCGGGTGCTCGGGTAGTTTCCCTGAAGGACACCTACGGCGGAACGAGCAAGGTCTTCCTGGAGTTCTTCCCTCGGGTGGGCATGGAGGCGGTGCTCTGCGACACCACGGACTTCGGCGCCATCGAGGCGGAGATCACCCGGGGCTGCGACCTACTCTACCTGGAGACCCCCACGAACCCCACCATGAAGGTGGTGGACATCGCCCGCCTCGCCGGGGCGGCGAAGAAGGCCGGTGCCGTCGTGGCCGTGGACAACACCTTCGCCACGCCGATCAATCAGAACCCCCTCGCCCTCGGGGCCGACCTGGTGGTGCACAGCGCCACCAAGTATCTGGGAGGTCATGCGGACGCGCTCGGTGGCGTGGTCTGCGGCAGGGCGGATCTGGTTCACCGCATCTATCACTACCGGGAGATCACCGGAGCGACCCTGCATCCCATGTCGGCCTACCTGCTGCTCCGGGGCATGAAGACCCTTGAACTCCGGGTGTCCAGGCAGAATGAGAGCGCTCTTGCCCTGGCGAAATTTCTCCAGGGGCACCCCAAGGTGGAGAAGGTCTTCTACCCCGGATTGCCGGAACATCCCGGACACGATGTGGCCTGTCGCCAGATGCGGGGTTTTTCGGGCATGCTGAGCTTCCTCGTCCGGGGTGGCTTCGATGCGGTGAAGCGTCTCCTGCCAAACCTCCGCTATGTCCACCTCGCGGCGAACCTCGGCGCGGTGGAGACCATCGCGGGGCCGCCCGCCACGACGAGCCACGTGGAGTGCACCGTGGAAGAGCGCGCCGCCCTGGGTATTCCCGAGGGGCTGATCCGCTATTCCGTGGGCATCGAGAACGTGAGCGACCTCAGAAACGACCTGGAGGAGGCCCTGGCGAAGCTCTGACCGTTCCGTCGGAAGTGACAGGGGTTCTCCTTTCTCTGTCGAAAAGGATTTCCCGTGGTTCCGTCGCGTGGAAACTGTGTGTGCGTAGTATCACTACCGCTTCCGCCGCCGGGATGGACCTATTCCGGCGGCGACGTTCCTGACCGACGACTGTGGTGGCGACTGGTGTTCAGTGTGGTTTGTGCCCTTCCTCGAATCGTTCCCAAAAGAACGAGGCATCCCTTCCTTTCTGTTATACTGGTAAAAACAAAGGCATTCGACTTTTTCTCCGAAGTTTCTCCTCGGCGACACTGTTCTTCTCGGTTCGCGCATTCGGGTACGACATCCCGGAAACGCGTTGCGGCACTTCTTCACGGAGAGCGGCCGCTCTTCTTCCATTTTTCGACAACGGTGATCCGCCGCACACGAAAACGACGTGTTCTCGGACCGCTTCCGTAAACCCTTTTCCCGTCACGATCGAGAAGAATGTTTTGTCCCGCCCTGCCGGAGGAAGCGCGTTCGGACCCGGACGTTTTTCCGGTCACGGATACTTCTCTCCGCGTTCCCGGGGCTGCAGCCGGGTCTTTCCTGTTCTTTCACATCGTCTTCTTCGCCAGGGAGGAGAGGTGGAGCGGAAAAGAAAGGCCGTTGAAGACTTCCCTGACGACCGTTTCTTTCGGAGGCGAGGAGGAACGGAAGGAGAAGAGCCGGACGCCGGAAAGGAAGGTGATCCGCATGAGCGCACAGGCCGTCATGTCCTTCGAGGTGCGGAGTTGCGAGCTCGTGACCATCTGCACGGGCATAAGGGCCAAGACGCTGGGAGAACTTCGGGAGGGGATACGTGCTGTTCCCGAGGGGTGTCTCCATTATCATTTCTGGGGGCGCCTCATGCGACCACAGATCGGTGAATCGGAGTTCGACAACGATTTCGCCGGATGGGTGGCGGGTTCGCTTCACGACGTGACGCTGGCGGAGCGGATGAGCGCGGTCAATCCCGCGGATTTCGCCGATCTGGAGGAGCTCCGGGGGGCGCTTCTGGACCTGCTGGACGATCGTCTCGACACGGAGGAATCCACCGCATGGAGCAGGGGCGACGCGCCTTTCTTCTTCACGAGGGCGCAGCTCCTCGTCTTTCCGCCCCACCGCACGGTCGCCTGCCCCGAGGAGTTCCCCGAAGCGCTTCGCGGAATGGACCGAAGCAGCCTGTTTTATCACTTCATCGACGCCGCCCGAAGGACACCTCTGCACTGCGACGATGTGACCGCCTGGCTGGAGGGGTTCGGTTCCGCCACGGAGGACCTTCGGAAACGCCTCCGCCGGGTGGACCCCTATCTGCTCTCCCTGGAGGAGCTGAGGGAATATCTGCTCCTCGCCTTCGAGGAAGGGGTCGGGAAGGGAGAGGCTCCTGGATCGGATTCCGGTGGGGGTGCTTCGGGAACTTCCGGAGGTGCCGCCGGACACGTCCGAGGGACGTCTCCGGAAGGAGCCGAGGGGGTCGTTTCGAGAGGAGGGGACGGAGCATGACGAAACTTCTCGAGGCTTTTGAAGGAGTGGTCTATCCCTCCGTCTTGTCCCACATTCGCCATCTCGGCCGGCTTTTGGCGGGAAAGAGCGTGGTGCACGTGAACTCCACCCGTCTCGGCGGTGGCGTGGCGGAGATTCTGCATCGCCTGGTCCCCCTGATGAACGAGCTCGGCATCGACACGAAATGGGAGGTCATCACGGGAGAGGACGCATTCTTCACCGTGACGAAGACGATGCACAATGCGGTGCAGGGTTCGGAGAAGGGGCTGTCGAAGGAGATGACGGAGGTCTTCGAGGAGACGAACCGTGAGAACGCCCGCCGTCTGGCCCCGATCGTCTCCGAGGCGGATTTCGTCTTCGTCCATGATCCTCAGCCGGTACCGCTCTGTGCTCTGTGCCCGGAGCGGAAAGGGAAGTGGCTCTGGCGCTGCCACATCGATGCGAGCCGCCCGAACCGTCGCGTCTGGGCCTACCTGCGGAACTGGATTCTGCCTTACGACGGAAGCATCTTCTCCCTGCCGGAGTTTGCCCAGCCAATGCCGCATCCGGAATACCTGGTGCCGCCGAGCATCGATCCCCTGAGCGACAAGAATTGCGACCTCGAACCGGGAGAAGTGACACGCACGCTGGGAGAGTTCGGCATCGATCCGGATCGTCCCCTCGCTGTCCAAGTATCCCGCTTCGACCGGTTCAAGGATCCCCTCGGCGTTATCGAGGCCTATCGCCTCTGCCGGCGCAGCCAGGACCTTCAGCTCGTCCTCGCCGGCGGCGAGGCCACGGACGATCCCGAGGGCAGCGTCGTCCTCCGGGATGTACTCGACGCCGCGTCGGGAGATCCGGACATTCACGTGCTGGTTCTTCCCGCGGACGCCCATCGAACCATCAACGCGCTGCAGCGGGGTGCCGACGTGGTGCTGCAAAAATCGACGAAGGAGGGGTTCGGCCTCACCGTCTCCGAGGCACTCTGGAAGGAAAAACCCGTCATCGGCGGGGATACGGGGGGCATTCGCCTGCAGATCATCGACCGGTTCAACGGATTTCGGGTCCGCACAGCGGAGGGCGCGGCGCTCCGCCTGCGCTATCTGCTCCAGCACAGGGCGCGGGCGGAGCGGATGGGAGAGAACGCCCGGGCCTACGTACGGGAGAACTTTCTCATCACGCGGCAGCTCCGGAACGTGTTGGCCATTCTGGTGGCCCAACTTCAGGGGGATCGGGAGCGGCTGGAGGTTTTTGTTCCATGATCCCCGCCTCCTTTGCGGCCATTCCGGAACGATTCTGGAGGCACCTCGCAGAAGCGCCTGCGGCGGCGCTTCTGCTCGACTACGACGGTACATTGGCTCCCTTCGTGCCGGACCCTGCCCGGGCGATTCCCTACGAGGGAGTCCGGGAGCTTCTGCAGCGGATCGACGGAGGAAAGACGAGGGTCGTTCTCGTCTCGGGGCGGCCCGCCCGGGAGGTGCGCGCCCTGCTCCGCACGGTCCCGCCCCTGGAAGTCTGGGGCGAGCATGGAGGAGAGCGTCTCCTGCCCGACGGAACGCAATGGACCGCCCCTCTTCTGTCGGAGGAAAAGGCATTTCTGGACAGGGCGGGCGCACTGGCGGCGGATCATCTCCCCTCGGAACGGATCGAGCGCAAACAGTTTTCTCTGGCGGTTCACGTCCGGGGCATTTCCGGCGGGGGGGCGCTTCTCGAGACGCTTCGCCGCCTCTGGGAGGATCGACTGTCCGGTGAAGGGTGGCGCATCCGTCCCTTCGCGGAGGGATTGGAGGTGCGCCGTGCGGACATCCACAAGGGACGGGCCGTGTGCGCTCTCCTGGAGGAAGTGCCGCCCGGTGTGCCCGTTGCCTGTGCCGGAGACGACGAGACCGACGAGGACGCCTTTCGCGCCCTCGGGGAACGGGGGCTCTCTCTTCTCGTGAGTGTCGCTCCCAGGTGCACGGCGGCGAAATTTCGGCTTTTCCCGCCGGAAGAGGTGCTCGCCTTTCTCCGCCGCTGGCATACCGCCGCGGAGGAGAGTGGAGCTTTTCCGGGGGACAGAAAGAACCCAAGTGTCTTGGAGACGTTGCGCAAGAGAGTCTCCAGGACAAGGAGTGGTGTCGATGCGGGGTGAACGCGGATGAGCGAAAGAGACGCACGGAAGAGAAAGGCTGGAATCGTGGTGGCGGCGAATCGTCTTCCTGTGGTCCTTCACAGGGAGGCGGCGGAGGTGCGCATCACCCCGAGTTCGGGTGGGCTTGTCACGGCTATGCATCCCGTCCTCGGCGAAAGAGGCGGCACGTGGATCGGCTGGCCCGGGGACACCTCGGGGCTCTCCGCCGCCCGGGTGGAGGAGGCCCTGCACGCCGTCTCGGAGGAGCAGGGGTTCGACCTCGTCCCCGTGACGCTCTCGGAAGAGCTGCGGCAGTGCTACTACGACGGGTTCGCCAACGCCACGATCTGGCCCCTCTTTCACGATCTTCAGGGCCGCTGTCGTTTTGACGAGAGCTACTACAAAGGCTATGTGGAGGCTAACCGTCGTTTTGCCCGGGAAATCGCACGCCGAACCGAAAAAGGTGACCTCCTCTGGGTGCACGACTACCATCTCATGAGCGTGGCCCATCAACTCCGGCAGCAACGCGTCGCCCTGCGGACCGCCTTCTTCCTGCACATTCCCTTTCCCGCCTCGGACATCTTTCTCAAGCTTCCCTGGCGGCGACAGTTGCTGCGCCATCTCCTCGACTTCGACTTCCTGGGGTTCCAGACCCAGCGGGACCGGCGCAACTTCCTGGGATGTCTGGTGGATCTTTTCCCGCGCTTCACCATCTCGAAAACCGGTGTGATGCACAGCGTGACGAGGGAGAAACGCAACACCCGCATCGGCGTCTTTCCCATCGGAATCGATGCGGCAGGGTTCGAGAAGCTTTCGGGCGAGGCCGCTGTGCGGGAGATGGAGCGGGAGATCCGGGAGAGCTACGCGGGACGCCGCCTCTTTCTCGGGGTTGACCGGCTGGACTACACAAAGGGAATCCCTCAGCGCCTCCACGCTTTCGAGAGGGCCTTGGAGCGCTTTCCCCATCTGCGCGAAAAGGTCACGCTCCTTCAGCTTGTCGTGCCCAGCCGGGAGGACGTGGAGGGGTACGCGCCGCTCCGGGAGGAGATCGAGCGCATCGTCGGACATGTCAACGGGCGGTTTACCTCGGGAAACTGGGTCCCCGTGGTGCTCATGGTTCGATCCGTCTCCAGGGAGCGGCTGATCGCCCTCTACCGCGCCGCCTGTGCGGCGCTCATCACGCCGCTGAAGGACGGCATGAACCTCGTCTGCAAGGAATACTGTGCGGTGAAAACGGAAAACGACGGTGTCCTCATTCTCAGCGAGTTCGCCGGAGCGGCAGCCCAGCTCTACAAGGGAGCATTGCTGGTCAACCCCCACGATATGGAGGGAATGGCCAGGAGCATCGAAGCTGCGGCGACCATGTCCCCGGCGGAGCAGGAGCGGCGCATGAAACGTCTCCGGAGGAACGTTGCACGGCATGACATCCATTGGTGGGTGAGCGGATTCCTTTCCGCCGCGTCAGAGAGGGGAATGCGGCGGAAGATCGACCCCGCAGCGTTCGTCGCCTATCCGCAGCTCTGCGAAGAGGAATGGCTCTGATGCCGGGCACCGGCGTTTTGCTCGGGGCATCGTTTTATGCGACGTGTCATTCGGTCATTGCGATATTGTGAAGGCGAATCGTGTAAATCGGACAAAACTATGTGTCTTCGGCAACGGGGTTTCAATTGACAGGCATGATGAATCCGGGTAGACTCTCGCGTAATGTGCGGACCACCGTGTCCGCGCAGTGCCGGCAAGTGCCGGAGATGACACGTTCGTCCGGAGAAGGGGGAATCCCCGGGGGTCCTTCGGGCGGGCCGACCAGAGAGGAGTGAGCAGTGGTGAAGATCGGTGGAAGAAGGGCATGGGGCGTTGTTGCGGCGATATCGATGTGTGTGTTCTTTGCGGGGGGTGCCTTTGCGGCGACGGAATTCCGTCTGTCGAACCAGTTTCCGGCCTCGCACCATGTGTCGAAGGGGCTCGTCTTCTTCGCGGAAAAGGTCACGGAACTCTCCAAGGGCGAGATGAAGGCGAACGTCTTCGACTCCGCCCAGCTTTTCAAAGACACGGAGGTTGTGGAGGCGGTTCAGGAGGGGCTCGTCGAGGTGGCCCTCGTGCCGGTGAACAAGTGGTCCGGCATGATTCCCGCCGCGGATGTCTTCGAGATGCCCTTCGTTTTCTCCGACCTCTCCTCACCCAAGAAGTTCCTTGATGCCGGAGCCGGAACCCTTCTGGACGAGGAATTCCAGAAAATGGGCGCCAAGGTGGTCTTCTGGGTAGATTACGGCCTCGTGCAGTTCTTCAACAGCAAGCGCACCCTGCGCGTCCCCGACGATTTCAAGGGGCTGAAGATCCGCACCTTCAGCAGCGGCACGGCGGACACCGTCACGGCCCTGGGCGGCACTCCGGTGGTCATCAGCTCCTCCGAGATGTACATGGCGCTCCAGCGGGGCACCGTGGACGGCGCCACCACGGGGATGCCCGCGGCGGTCTCCCGCAAGATCTTCGAGGTGCAGAAGTACATGACCATGGCGAACTACACCACGGCGCAGTTCGTGGTGCAGGCGAACCTGAAGTGGTGGAGCGCCCTTTCGGACGAACAGCGGGACGTGCTGCTCAAGGCGGGGGACGAGGCGGCGGCGTGGATCCGGGATGCCATCGCAGATTCGGAACTCGAGGCGGAGAAGACGATCCGCGACGCCGGCGTGGAGGTCACGACGTTCACCCCGGAGGAGCGGGAACTCTTCGTCAAGGCCACCGAGTCGGTGCGCACGGATTTTGCGAACAAGACGGGAGACCTGGGCAGGAAGCTCATCGAGATGGCCCTGGCCGTCGAGTAACCTCGCGCGGGGCGGGTTGCGTTCGTTTTTTCGGTCGCCCGGATCGCCCGACCGTGGGCGGTTCGGCGCAGACCTGCTTTTCTCTCCCCGTTCCCCGGGCTCTCGCCGGGGAACGGGTTTATTCCGTGGAGTGAGGAGAACGTCATGAAACGATTCCTCGAAGGCCTCAACCTCTTTCTGGGCTATCTCAGTGGGCTCGGCATTCTGTTCATGGGGCTTCTGCTCTTCTATGAAGTGGTTCTCCGCTACTTCTTTCACGCCCCCACCATGTGGAGCCAGGAGATCGCGATCTACCTCTTCACCTGGGCCATGCTCGGAGGGGCTTCCTACACACTCATGAAGAAGAAACACGTCCGCATCGATCTTTTCGTCGAGCACCTCTCCGAGGTATGGCAGCGCCGTCTCGAGTGCCTCACGAGCATCGTGGGCACCTGCTTCTGCGCCGTCGTGACCTGGCAGGGGTACGAGATGGTCCGGCTTTCCCTGAAGTTCAACCGCCTTTCCGCGACGCCCCTCCGGGTTCCCCAGTGGATTCCCCAGATGGCGCTGCTCCTGGGATTCGCCCTGTTGACGCTCCAGTTCGCGCTGCTCGTGATCGACACCGCGGGGTCCTTCGCCCCGAAACGCCGGGAAGGGAGAGAGCTGTCGTGACCAGTTTCCTCTTCGTCGTCGCCCTGCTGTTGCTCGTGCTCTTTCTGGGACTACCAGTGGCCTTTGCCCTGGGCTCCACGTCGGTGTTGCTCATCCTCCTCTATGACCTTCCTCTGAAAATCATCGGCACGACGCTCTTCTCGTCCCTGGACAGCTTTGTGCTGCTCGCCATACCACTCTTCGTCCTCATGAGTCAGATTCTTCTGGATGGCCGCATCGGGGACGACCTTTTCGAGGTCATGAATGCCTGGGTACGGCATCTCCCCGGGGGACTCGCCATCGCCACGATCCTGGCCTGCGCCTTCTTCTCCGCCATCACCGGCTCCGGGGCGGCCACGGCGGCCACCATCGGCATGGTGGCCTATCCGGCCATGACCGAGCGGGGCTACGAAAAACGCTTCACCTTGGGGCTGCTCGCCGCCGGGGGGACGTTGGGCATCCTCATTCCGCCGAGCATTCCCCTCATCCTCTACGGGGCGGTGACGGAGGAATCGGTGGGAAAGCTTTTCATCGCGGGGATCATTCCAGGCCTGCTGCTCGCGGGCATCTTCATCGTCTACGCCGTGATCAAAAGCAAGAGGGGCGGTTTCGTTCCCCTTCCCCGCACCACCTGGAGCGAGCGGCTCCGGATCACCCGGAAGAACCTGTGGGGCATCCTGCTCCCCTTCCTCATCATCGGCGGCATCTACTCCGGGGCCTTCACACCCACGGAGGCAGCGGCGGTGGGGCTCGCCTACAGCCTCGTGGTGACGCTCCTCATCTACCGGACGCTCTCCCTGCGGGATATTCCGAAGATCTGCCTCAAGTCCGTGGGAACCTGCTGCATGATCGCCCTCATCATCGCCGGAGCCATTCTCTTCGGCAAGGTCATGACCCTGCTCATGATTCCCCAGAAACTCACGGAGTTCATCATCGCGAGCAAGTTCTCGCCGCTCATGTTCATTCTCGCCATGAACCTGCTCATGCTCGTTCTGGGAACCATTCTGGAGACGGTGTCCATCGTGCTTCTCACCATGCCCCTGGTGACACCCATCCTGCACGCCCTTTCCATCGACCCTATCTGGTATGCCATCATCCTCACGGTGAACATGACCATGGCGCTCATCACACCTCCGGTGGGCATGAATCTCTACGTCATCAACGGCCTGCGGGAGGACATCTCCATGAGCGAAGTCATCCGGGGTGTGACCCCTTTCATCCTGCTCATGGTGATCATGTTGTTCCTCACGGTGGCTTTCCCGGGGATGAGCACCTGGCTGCCGTCGGTCATGAAGTAGACGGGGAGAACGACGAAAGGCGACGCGGAGCGCGGCGAGTGCCCGGAGGTATTCCGTGAGGGAGTGCTCAAAGGAGTGCCCGCCGTCGAGACGGAGTGTTCGGAGGAGATGGAAGACCGGATGGAGAAGTGTGTGGAGTCGGCGGAGAAACGTGGGTGCCGGGAGCGGAAGAGCACGGTGCTGCGGAGGCGACTGGAGGTTCCGGGGAGCGTCGTCGCTCCTGGAGTGTACGACGGTCTCAGTGCCCGCATCTGCGAGATGGTCGGTTTCGAGGTGGTGTTCCACTCCGGGTACGGCACCGCCGCGTCGGTGCTCGGACAGCCCGATGTGGGGCTTCTGGACATGACGGAGATGGCTCGGCAGGTCCGCAGCGTTGCCCGCGCCGTGGACATTCCCGTCATCGGCGACGCGGACACGGGGTTCGGCAATGCCGTCAACGTCTGCCGGACCGTGGAGGAATACATCGTCGCCGGGGCGGCGGGGCTGTTTCTCGAAGACCAGCTCTCCCCCAAGCGGTGTGGCCACATGGGAGGAAAACTGGTCATCGACACGGAGGAGATGATGGGAAAACTCCGGGGCGCCCTGGACACCCGCAATGCCCTGGACCCGGATTTCGTGATTCTCTTCCGCACCGACGCCATCGCCGTCAACGGCTTCGACGATGCCCTCGACCGGGCGCGGCGGGCCGTGGAGGCCGGAGCGGACGTGATCTTTTTCGAGGCTCTGGAGACGCGGGAGCAGATGGAGCGCGCCGTCCGGGAGATTTCCGTTCCGCTCATGCTCAACCTCATCGAAGGAGGGCGCACACCCCTGGTGGGCTACGACGAGGCGGAGAAGATGGGGTTCAAGCTCATCGTTCCGGCCCTCTCCTGCCTCTTCGCCGCGGCGAAGGGCATGTACGACGTCATGCGGGAAGTGCGCTCCCAGGGCGTGTCCGATCGCTACGCGGACCGGCTCTTCTCCTTCGGAGAGTTCGCCGGGATCGTCCGGGCGGAGCGCATCCGGGACATGGAGGAGCGCTATCTTCCTCCGGCGACGGTGAAAGCGAAGTACCGGGGGGGAGGTTCCATCGTCTGAGCACGAGGGGCGCGCCTTGTCGGCGCCTCGCTCGCCGACGCGGAGAGATTTTTCGAAAAACCGGACCGGATTTTCCGGCGGGCCCGGAAGCCGAAGGACGCCTTGTTCCTTTCGGAAGAAGTCGCCTTCGCCGTGAAGGCGCCACGAAAGAACACCACAGTGGACGAAACGACACAGAAGCCCCGGAGAAGGCTCCTCTCCGGGGCTTCTTATTTCGAAGAATTCGTCATTTTGGATACAAATCGATGTGTTCCAAGACAACCTTGTCGTTTTCAATTGGAGGATGTACAATCGCTGGGATTCTTTCGGTTTGGGGTTTTAGATGAAAAAAAGCAAAGATTTTCTTTCTTTTAGAGGGATAAGCGCGTTTTTAAGAGAAATAAGTTCATTCTCCAGAGGCGCGCGCTTGCTTGTGCGTCAAAGCACGAAGAGAAGAAGATGTGTTGAAATGAATGAATCCGGATCAAGATGAGGCAAAGAAAAAAGGAGGGTGCAGCTATGAAGAAAATCGAATCTGCGGAGGACATTCGTTCGGTTCTGGTGGTCGGCGCGGGCACCATGGGAAGTCAGATCGCCCTGCAGTGCGCGCTCTGCGGCCTGCGCGTGACGCTCTACGACGTGGACCGGGCGAAACTCGACGAGGCTCGGGGGAGAATGAGCGGCGAGTATGCCGCGTCCCTCATGGGTCTGGGCTTGCGGGAGGCGGAGACGGTCCGGAAGGCCATAGAGGGCATCGAGTTCACTACGGACGCCGCGGCTGCCGCAGCGGAGGCGGACCTGGTGAGCGAGTCCATTCCGGAACGGCCGGAGCTGAAGGCGAGGGTGTTCGGCATGTTCGACGGACTATGCCCGGAGCGGACGCTCTTCGCCACGAATTCCTCCACGCTGCTGCCCTCCATGATCGCCGAGGGGACGGGGCGTCCCGACCGCTTCTGTGCCATGCACTTTCACATTTACGTGTGGGTTGCCAACGTGGTGGACATCATGCCCCACCCGGGAACGGCGCCGGAGGTGGCGGAGGTTCTCCGGCAGTTCGCCCTGCGGATCGGACAGGTGCCCATCGTGCTCAAGAAGGAACAGGTGGGGTATGTCTTCAACACCATGCTCTGTGCGCTCAACGATGCCGCGCTGGGGCTCGTTGCGGATGGCGTCGCCTCGGTGGACGACGTGGACCGGGCCTGGATGGGCGTGATGAAAACCCCCATCGGTCCCCTGGGGATTCTCGATTTCGTGGGCCTCGACACGGCTTTGACCATCACGGAATACTGGGCGGAGCGCACGGGCAACAAACGGCTCGTCAGCAATGGACAACTGCTCCGGAGCTACGTGGAGGCGGGGCGTCTGGGCATGAAGAACGGAAAGGGGTTCTACGACTATCCCGCTCCGCGCTACGCCGACGAGGACTTCGTCTCTTCCTCCTCAAAATAGTAGACTCGGATGAACCGGTCCTGAAGCGCGAAGGACCAGTGCACGTTCTGCAGCAGTGAGGCGGCCTCCTCGCATTTTCCTTCTTCGAGGAGGCCGACGAATTCCCGGTGCTCCGCCATGGAGCGCACTTCCCACTCGTGGATGAGTTCGTCCCGGCGGGGCATGAAGTCGTAGAGGCGCCTCCGGTAGTTGGAGAGCAGGCGCAGCAGATGGCGGTTCCCCGAAAGACGGGGAAGGGTACAGTGGAACTCGGTGTTCAGGTCGTTGTACTGCTCGGCGTTGCCCCGGCGCCACGCCGTGTCCATGGCGTCGTTGATGGAGGCCAGTTCCGAGAGAACCCCCGGAGTGATCAGCGAGGCCACAATGCGGACCGTGCTGGACTCGAGGGCGCCGATGATTTCGTAAAAGTCCTTGATGTCCCTCTGGGAGAGTTCGTTCACCACGATGCCCCTGCGGGGGAGGATGGTCACGAAGCCTTCTCCCTCAAGCTGAAGCAGGGCGTCCCGCAGGGGGGTCTTGCTGATGCCGAGCTGGCTGCTCATCTTCCGGAGATTGATGGAGGCGCCGGGAACGATCTCCCGTTCGTTCATCTTGCGTTTCAAGTAGTCGTATACCTGTTCCCGAAGTGGTTTTGTGAAGAGAACATCGTCGCCGTTCATGGGGAGGCCTCCATCGCCTTGGGGGTGTCGCTTCCGGGGGAATCACGTTGTGTATACCAAGGGATCGGCCCTTTTGTCAATCTCCGAATGACGCACAATGACGGTACACAGCACCCGAACTTTCCTCTCCGTTCTTTTCCGAAGGTTTTTTTCCGGTTCCGTTCGTAAAAACGTGTTTCCTTTTCAACGCTCCGTCTCCGTTAGATCCCGTTTCGGCGGGGTGTCCGCCGAAACAACGAAGGGAGGCGGGGCGTTTCTCTCGCTCCGGACCTGCTTCGACAGGCCAGCCATAGATCACCGCCGGGGAACGAGCCGCTCCCCGGCGGTCTTTCGCTGCCGCGTGTCCTCACGCCCCTCCGTTTTCCCCGGAAACGAGGGCGGCGTGGTCCTCCATCCGGAAAAAAGCCGCCTTTTCCTGCAATGCTTCGGACACGCGGGCGAGCGTCTCCGCCCCGGAGGCGACCTCTTCCGTCGCGGCGGCCACGTCGAGAACGCGGGAGCGCACGGTTGCGGCGATGGAGGAGGCGTTGTTCACCCGTTCCGCCACGTTCTGTATCGCTCCGGCGATTTCTTCGCTGGAGGCGGCCTGCTCCTGGGAGACCGCGGCCATGTCCTGGGCGACGAGACCGATGGTGCGCAGGGCTTCGAGAATGCGGGCGATGGTCGCCTCCGTTTCCGCAGCGAGATCCCGCGCCTCTCCCGATTTTGCGGCGTTCCGCTTCACCGCGGAGAC